>CAZDEZ010000016.1:0-61834 GCA_964504705.1 uncultured Bradyrhizobium sp. | reverse complement strand
TCCTGGCTGTACCTGTCAAATCCGTGTGCGTCTTCTACTACCCCATTGCACACGGGTGTTGCGGGTGCCGCCGGCGCCCGGCCTTCCCTGCGCCCTCAGTCAGAAAGAGGGCCAACGATATGAAAAAGCTCAGGCGAAAATCGCGCCGTGAGAACGAGAGCGCGTGTTTTCCGACATTGCGAAAGCCGTAGGGTGGGCAAAGCGAAGCGTGCCCACCATCACGAGCGCGGACGTGAAGGTGGGCACGGCGCAAGCGCGCCTTTGCCCATCCTGCGGCTCTATCTCCGTGTCCCGGGCGCGATGCAGCGCGTCAGCGCTGCTTCGCAGAACCGGGACCCACACCTCTCTCGCAGCAGCATGGGCCCCGGTTCAGCAGCGCACCACGATACAAGAGTATCGCGCTGCGCTGCGTCCGGGGCACGAGTGTCTCTCTCGCAATCGAATTCGAAGCCCCCCGCCATGGCAAACAAATCCTTTACGGGCGCGCGCGGATGCCCGTACTCGCCGCAACTTCCCGCCGCCGGTTAAACAATTGCACAGCCGATGGTGATACCCCGGGGCCGAGGCATTGCATGCACGAAACCATCCAGCTTCCGGCGGCCGGAGCCCGCACGGCGCACCACGCGCTCGCGGTGGTGCTGCTGTGTGCCGCCGGCGCGCTGGCGCTCGCGGTTCCGAGCCTGCGGAGCGGCGTGTTCGACGCGATGTCGACCGACGATGCCATGCGGCTTGCCGGCGTGCGCGATCTCCTCGCCGGACAATCCTGGTTCGACCTGACCCAGCACCGGCTCGACCCGCCGCAGGGCTCGCCGATGCACTGGTCGCGCCTGATCGACGCGCCGCTGGCGGCGCTGATCCTGCTGTTGCGCCCGCTGCTCGGTACAGGAGCGGCGGAGCAGGCCGGCTTGGTGCTGTGGCCGACGCTGTTGCTGGCCGCAGCCCTGGTCGCAGCCGCCAAATTCGCCGCTCGCCTCGCCGGCGGGACGCGCGCGGCGGAGCTGCAGCTCGCGGCGATGATCGCCGCCGCGCTCGCCGCCCCTGCGCTGGTGCACTTCCGCAGCGGCGGCGTCGATCACCACAACGCGCAGATCGTGCTGGTGCTCTGCTTCCTGCTCGGCGCCGCCGGCATCGAGACCTCCGCCCGCGCGGCGGTGCTGGCTGCGCTGTCGGCCAGCCTGTCGCTGGCGATCGGCCTCGAGATGCTGCCGGCAATTGCGGCCGGCTGCCTCGCCGTGCTCGGCCTTGCGGTCTGGCGCGGCAGCGCCGTCGCCGCGCGTACCACGGCGTTCGGCGCGACGCTGGCCGGATCGTCCGTCGTGCTGGCCGCGCTGCTGTTGCCGCCGCATCTGTGGACGGCGCCGGTGCACGACGCCTTCGGCGGCCCGGTGCTGCTGCTGTCGGCCGGCGGCGGCGTCTGCCTGATCGTCGTCGGCGCTGTGGCTGGGCACGGCCTGCGCGCGCGCCTCGCCGCCGCTGCGGCAAGCGGATCGCTGCTGCTCGCCGGCTTTTTCGCAGCCTTCCCGGGATCGATCGCCTCGCCCTATGCCACAGTCGATCCGCTGGTGGCGACGCTCTGGCTCGACCGCGTCTCCGAGACCATGTCGATCCGCATGCTGTTCATCCTGGAGCCCGAGCGGATCCTGGGCATCCATGCGGTGTTGCTGCTCACCCTGATCCTCGCCGCGATGGCGGCACGGCGCGCCGCCCCTGCCTTGCGCTTTCGCTGGATTCTCGTGGTTGTCGCGCTCGCCGCGCTGTTCGCCACCGGCCTCTGGCAGATGCGCGGCGCATCGGCGGCGACGATGGTCGCTGCCCCCGTCTTCGTTGCGAGCCTTGCGATGCTGTGGCCGGGCATGTCGCGGTCGCGACTGCTGCTCGCCGTGGTGCTGCTCTCGCCGGCCGTGCTGGCGGCTGGCGGCCAGGCCGTGCGGCCGCTGCTGGATTTGGTCAATCCGCCGAAGCGGATCATTGCCAAGCAGGACGGCGCCGCGACCTGCCGCGCGATTTCGGGCCTTGCGCCGCTGTCGCGGCTGCCGAACGGGCGCATGGTCGCCCCGATCGATCTCGGCCCCGGCATCCTGGTCGCGACCGGGCATTCGGTGTTCGCCGCGCCCTATCACCGCAACAATGACGGCAACCTCGCCATGATCCGGACGATGATGGCCGCCCCCGACGAGGCACGCCGGATACTGCGGGAGCGTGGCGCCGACTATGTCGTGCTCTGCCGCGGCTCGCTCGAGCTGCTGGAGCTCACCGACATGGCGCCGGAAGGCCTCGCCGCTCAGCTCGGCCGCGGCGAAGTTCCGGATTTCCTGCAACCCGTGGAGCTCAGTTCGGCCGGCAACCTGACCGTCTGGCGCGTCCGACCATGAAGCGAAGGGGCAACCGCTTGTTAGGATATCTCCATCAGGATGGGCCGGAACGGCCGTGTTTTCCGTGCCGATGAACAATTTCCACAAAGGGTGAATACCGTGCCGGCAAATCCTGCGATTTCGGGCCGCTACTACCTTGCGATCTTCGTGCTGGCCTGCGCCACCCTCGCATTCCAGATCCTGATCACGCGCTTTTTCAGCGTGATGCTGTACTACCATTTCGCCTTCGCCGCCATTTCGCTCGCCATGCTCGGCATGACCCGTGGCGCGATGGAGGTCTACAACAACCCCGAGCGCTTTTCGACCGAAACGGTCGCACGCGAGTTCGCGCGCCACGCCGCCTGGTTTGCGCTGTCGGGCGTCGGCGCGATGATCGCCTTCCTCTGCGTGCCGCTGGCCGTGCCCAATGCCCTGGTGCCCGGCGCGCTGGCGCTGGCGGCGCTCGCCTTCGTCATCCCGTTTTCCAACAGCGGCGTCTGCATCACGCTGCTGCTCACCCGCCTGCCGTATTCCGGCGGCTGGCTCTATGCCGCGGACCTGACCGGCGCCGCGCTCGGCTGCCTCGGCATCATCTTCGCGCTGCTCGTGGTCGATCCCGTCAGCGCCACCTTCTGGCTCGGCGCGTTTTCCGCCGGCGCAGGCTGGATGGTGGTCCGAAGCGGCGATTCCGGCAGCCGTCGCCTGAGCGGCGCTGTCGCGCTCACGCTGGCAGCGGCCGCCGTCCTGCACACCGGGCTCGGCATTACCGGAAGAAGCCATCTCGGCGTGTTCTGGGCCAAGGGCCACGAACAGAAGGAAACGCTGTTCGAGCGCTGGAACACTTATTCGCGCGTGCGGGTACGGCCGCTCGGCGAGACCGTTCCGTTCGGCTGGGGCTTTGCCCGGGAGCCGCAGGTCAAGATCGAGCAGAACCTCCTGGACATCGACGCCGATGCGGCGACCGTCATCACCAAATTCGACGGTGATCTCGGCAAGCTGTCGTATCTCAAGGACGACGTCATCAACGCGGCCTACCTGGTGCAGCCGCCGAAGGACGCGGCGATCATCGGCGTCGGCGGCGGGCGCGACATCCTTTCCGCGCTGTTGTTCGGCGCCGAGCGCATCCGCGGCATCGAGATCAATCCGGCGATCTTCGAGGTGCTGACCGACAAGTTCGCGAAATTCTCCGGCCACCTCGACCGCCAGCCGGGCGTCTCGCTGGTCAACGCCGAGGCCCGCAGCTACATCAACCATTCCTCCGACCGCTACGACCTCGTGCAGATTTCGCTGATTGACACCTGGGCCGCGACGGCCGCCGGGGGCCTGACGTTGACGGAGAACCGTCTCTACACTGTCGATGCCTGGGGCGATTTCTACCGCGCGCTGAAACCCGGCGGGCTGCTGTCGATCTCGCGCTGGTACGATCCGAAGGAGTACAGCGGCGAATTCTACCGCCTCGTGGCGATCGCCGCCGAGGCGCTGCAGCGCCATGGCGTGGCGCCCGCCGAACTCGGCCGGCATGTCATTGCCGTCACCGGCGGCCCGATCGTGACCGTCATCACCCGGCCCGATGCGTTGACGGATGCCGAGTGGCAAGGCGCCAAGGCAAGGCTTTCGGCGCAAGGCTTCAAGGTCATCCTCGGGCCCGATGTTGCCTTTGACGGCGTCACCGCGACCTTGCTCTCCGGCAAGGCGGATGCCGCCTTCTTCGCCGCGCTTCCGGACAACGTCACGCCGTCGACCGACGACAGTCCGTTTTTCTTCTTCACCCAGCGGTTGTCGAAATTCATCACCCAGCCGACCGATGCCGCCACCAACAACAACGTGGCGATCAGTATGGTGCTGCTGATGCTGGCCGTCGCGCTCGCCGCCTGCGCCTATTACATCGTCTTGCCCTTCGTGCAGCTGGCGCGGCGGATGCCGCTGGCGACGCTGACGCCTCCGGTGCTGTATTTCAGCGCTATCGGCCTCGGCTTCATGCTGATCGAGATCGCGCAGATGCAGCGGCTGATGGTGTTCCTCGGTCATCCCGTCTATGGCCTCAGCGTCGTTCTCTTCACCATCCTGATCTTCAGCGGCATCGGCAGCGCAACGGTCGGCGCGCGCGCGCCCGGCCGCGGCGCCATGATCGGCCGTTGCGCCGCTCTGCTGGTCACGCTCGCCGCGGCGGGAGTCCTCACGCCGCTGGTGACGACCTGGACGCGGTCGGAAGCCACCGACGTCCGCATCCTCGTCTCGGTTGCTCTGCTGGCGCCGCCGGCGTTCTGCATGGGCATGATGTTCCCGCTCGGCCTCGGCCTCTGGCGCCGCCATCAGGAGCTGATGCCGTTCCTCTGGAGCGCCAACGGCATCACCTCGATGCTGGCTTCCGTTCTCGGCGTGGCGCTTTCCATCCAGTTCGGCATCGCCTCGACTTACGCGCTGGGCGCCGGGCTCTATTTGGTCTGTGTCGCCATGCTGGCCCTCCGGCGCGAAACGAACGAGATCGCCGTGCCCGTGGTCGAGCAGGCGCCGGGTCTGGTGCCGGAAGACGCAACGGCCGGTATCCCGGCGCGAGCCGGCGGGGCCGTGCCGGCGGCTGTGAAATAGCGGGCGGTTCGGATCGTGGACCCTGACGGAGGCTTGGCTGAAGTGATATGACTGGCGGACGTCGCCGGATCTGACCCTTCGGGCTGCATGCCGGTCTGGCGCGCAGGGGCTGGCCATGTCGTTCGTCTTGAAGCACCTTTCGGCCTTCTTCGCGCTGCTGCTTGGCGCCTTGCCCGCCGCGGCCGACGTCCGCTCCGATTGCGTCAACACGTCGGGCGACGTGCGGATCGAGGCCTGCAGCCGGGTGATTGCCCAGGGCAAGGGCAATCTTTCCTGGGCCCACAACAACCGCGGCAACGCCTATCGCGACAAGGGCGATCTCGACCGGGCAATGGCCGACTACACCGAGGCGCTGCGGCTCGATCCGAAGAACGTCTACGCCAATACCGGCCGCGGCAACGTCTACTTCGACAAGAAGGACTTCGATCGCGCGCTGTCGGACTACAACGAAGCGATCCGCCTCGATCCGAAATATTCGCTGGCCTACAACAATCGCGCCAACCTGCATCGCGACAGGGGCGATCCCGATCGGGCGCTGGCCGATTACAACAGCGCCATCCGGCTCGATCCCAAGAACGCAAGGGCCTACAACGGCCGCGGCAATCTCCTTCGGGAAAAGGGCGATTCCGACCGCGCGCTGGCCGACTATAACGAAGCGATCCGGGTCGATCCGAAATACGCCTGGGCCTACAACAACCGCGCCAACGTCTATCGCGACAGACGCGATCTCGATCGGGCGCTCGCCGACTACAGCGAGGCCGCCCGGCTCGACCCGGGCAATTCCCGGGCCTTCAACGGCCGCGGCAACGTCCATTTCGACCGGAAGGACTACGACCGCGCACTGGCCGATTACAACGAATCGATCCGGCTCGATCCGAAATACGCCTGGGCCTATACCAACCGCGCCAATCTCTATCGCGAAAAGGGCGACGTCGACCGGGCTTTCGCCGACTACAACGACGCGATCCGGCTCGATCCGAAACACTCCCGGGCCTACAACGGCCGCGCCAATGTCTACAAGACGCGGGGCGATCTCGATCGCGCGCTGGCGGACTACAACGAGGCGATCCGCCTCGATCCGAAATTCGCCGCGGCCTACGGCAATCGCGGCATCCTGTATCGCGGCAGGCGCGAACTGGACCGCGCGCGCGCCGACCAGGACGAGGCGATCCGTCTGGATCCAAAGGACGCGTGGTCCTACAACAATCGCGGCAACGTCTGGCGTGACAAGGGCGATCTCGACCGCGCGCTGACTGACTACAACGAGGCCGTGCGACTCGATCCGAAGTATGTGGTTGGCCACAACAACCGGGGCCTCGTCTGGCTCGACAAGAAGGAATACGACCGCGCATTGTCCGACTTCAACGAGGCCATCCGCCTCGATGCGAAGTTCGCCAGGGCCTACAACAACCGCGGCGACGCCTGGCGCGAGAAGGGCGACCTCGACCGCGCGCTGACCGACTACAGCGAGGCGATCCGGCTGGATCCGAAATATGCATGGGTCTACAACGATCGCGGTCGCGTCTACTTCCGCAAGAAGGATTACGACCGCGCGCTGGCGGACTTCAACGAATCGATCCGGCTCGATCCGCGTTATGGCTGGGCGCACAACAATCGCGGCCTGGTCTACCGGGACCGGAAGGAGAATTTCGACAAGAAGGACTGCGACAGTGCGCTGGCCGATTTCGACGAGGCGATCCGCCTCGATCCGAAGAACGCGCGCGCGATTGCCAATCGCGGCATCACCTACGCCAAGATGGGCGATACCGGACGGGCGCGGGCGGACCTCAACGAGGCGCTCAGGCTCGATTCCAGCCTGGATTACGCCAGGGCAAAGCTGGCGGCCCTGCAAAATCCCGGAGCCGCCACGCCGCCCGCGGCGTCGTCGTCGTCCGGCGCCGCGCCGACCGGCGCAACGCCGGTCCAGCCGCAGTTCGTCGAGGGCGACGGGAAGCCGGCCGCCGCCAATGACACCGTGGCCGGCCCGCAGGTCGCGGCCGGCGGCAGCTCGCAGCGCCGCGTCGCGCTGATCATCAGCAACTCGAACTACCAGGCGCCGAGCATACCGGTGCTTCCCAACCCGAAGAACGACGCCGAGCTGATTGCCTCGGTGCTGCGGCGGATTGGCTTCCAGTCGGTCGAGGTGCGGGCGGACCTGTCGCGCGAGCAGATGATGCGGGCGCTGCAGGAATTCGCCGTGCGGGCCGACAGCTCGGACTGGAGCGTATTCTACTATTCCGGGCACGGCATCGCCTATGCCGGCGCCAACTACATGATTCCGGTCGATGCGAAGCTGAAGGCCGATCGCGACATCGACATCGAGGCCATCGACACCGGAAAGATATCGAGTGCGATGGCGCGGGCCTCGACGCTGAAGCTGACGATCCTCGACATGTGCCGGACAAACCCGTTCATCCGGCAGATGACGCGAACGGTTGCATCGCGGTCGGTCGGTCGGGGCCTCGCCGCGCCGCCGGAAATGGAGGCCGGCGAATATACGGCATTTGCGGCCAAGGACGGCCAGGAGGCGCTCGACGGCGACGGCAGCAACAGCCCGTTTGCGGAAGCGCTGGCCAGGCGCATGCAGATGCCGAACGTGGACATGCGGCGCGTGTTCGAGCACGTGCGCGACGACGTGCTCAAGTCGACGAAAAGGCAGCAGCAGCCGTTCACCTACGGCTCGCTGCCGCCGATGGACTTCTATTTCGTCAGGAAGTAACGAATCGACGCCTTGGAGATGGTATGCTCACGTCGCTACCGGCGGCGACCGCCATGCGGCCTGCTATGCGCCGTTCCCGTTGGCGCCGAGCGACTGGTAGAAATCCCAGATCAGGAGCGCCATCACGATCACGCAGATCACGATCAGCGGCACTGCCTTGATCCACCAGAGCAGGATGCCGAGAAACGTGCAGACGCCGGCCACGCCGATCAGTCCGGTGATGAGGTTCGTCATCTGCCACCCCTTGTTTTCGTGCGGCGCGCACGAGCCTTTGCAGGCGATCCAGTGTCGCCCTTGCCGAGCGTTTTGACAAGCCAGTTGGCGGTCCGCAGCAGGCGCGCGTCGTTGCCGCGGCGCCCGACCAGCTGCACGCCGATCGGCATTCCCTTGTCGGACTGCAGCAGCGGCAGCGAAACCGCAGGCGTGCCGAGATAGGTCCACAGCGTGCAGAACGCCGGGTTTCCGGTGCTGTCGAGGCCGCGCGGCGCGGGGCCCGGCGCAGCCGGGGTCAGGATGGCGTCGTACTCGTCGAATACGCCGTCGAGCGCGGCGTTGAGCGGCGCGCTGCCGGCCAGCGCCCGCATGTAGTCGACGGCCGGGACCCGGCGCCCGCGCTCGATCAAGGCGCGCAGCACCTTGCTCAGGGCATCGCCGCCCTGCTCGAAGTCGCGGTGCAGGTTGTACGCCATCTCCACTTCCATGACGGTGCGGTGCATGTCGATGGCGCGGTCGAAGCTCTGGCCGATCTCCACTTCGGCGATGTGCTCGCCGAGGGCCTTCACCAGTTCGGCGAACGCTTCCGTAGTCACCGGTTCGGCGTGCTGCCAGACCGGCGAACGGACGAAGGCAAGACGGGGCGGCAAGGGGGGGGCGCTTGCCGCCACGTCGACGAAGGGCGGGCTGGCAAGGGGCTGCGTGTCCGGATCCTCCTCGTCGAACCCCGCCAGCGTCCGGGCCAGCAGCGCCACATCGTCCACCGAGCGTGCGAACACGCCGACATGGTCGAGAGCGCGCGACAGCAGCAGCGCGCCGCTGCGTGGAATGAGGCCATGCGTCGGCTTGAAGCCGACCACGCCGCAGAAGGCGGCGGGCCGGATTACCGAGCCGTTGGTCTGCGAGCCGATGGCGCCGGGCACCATCAGCGCCGCAACGGCCGCGGCCGATCCCGAGGACGATCCGCCCGGCGTGTGGTCCGGATTGTGCGGATTCCGCGTCTTGCCCGGACTGAAGTAGGCGTATTCGGTCGTCACCGTCTTGCCGAGGATCACGGCCCCCGCCGCCCGCAAGCGCGCCACCGCCGCCGCGTCGCGCCGCGGCGTGCGTCCGGCCCACAGCGGCGATCCGAACTCCGTCGGCATGTCGCCGGTGTCGAAGATATCCTTGATGCCGACGGGTACGCCGTGCAGCGGGCCGGTCGGTTTGCCCTGCTTGCGAAGATCGTCGGCAGCCTCGGCCTGCCGCATCGCGTGGTCGCGGTCGAGGAAGGCCCATGCCTGGATGGCGCCGTCGGCCTCGCCGATGCGCTTCAGGCAGTCACCGACCAGTTCCGCCGAACTGAGCCGGCCGTCGCCGATGCCGGCTGCCGCCTCCGCGAGGCCGAGCGCGTTGAGGCTCATGCGGGCCCCTTCAGCGGTTCGCCATGCCCGTTCACCGCGATCCGTAGAGATAGTTGGGCAGCCACAATGCGATTTCCGGGAAGATGTAGACCAGCGCCATGGTGAGGAACACGAGGCCGACGAAGGGAAGCGCGCCCGAGAAGATGTCGGTGAGCTTCACTTCCGGCGGCGCCACGCCCTTCAAATAGAAGGCGGCCATCGCGACCGGCGGCGTGTTGAAGGCCGTCTGGGTGTTCAGCGCGACCAGGATGCCGAAGAAGACCGGATCGACGCCGTACTTGGGCAGCAGCGGCAGGAAGATCGGCACGAAGATGATGATGATCTCGGTCCATTCCAGCGGCCAGCCGAGCAGGAAGATGATCAATTGCGTCAGCAGCAGGAACTGGACCGGCGACAGGTTCATCGAGGTGAAGAACTGCTCGACCACCGTCTGTCCGCCGAGTACGGCGAACACGGCCGAGAAGGTCCATGACCCGATGAAGAGATAGCAGACCATCGCCGTGGCGCGCACGGTGAGATAGACCGATTCCCGCATCATCTCGTAATTGAGCGAGCGGTAGGCGGCGGCCAGGACGATGCTCATCAGCGCGCCGACGGCAGCTGCTTCCGACGGCGTCGCCAGGCCGAACAGGATCGCGCCGAGCACGGCCACGATCAGCAGCGCCAGCGGCAGGAAGGACGTGGCAAGCGCCCACATCACTGTGCTGAGCGGCACGTTGGTCTGCTCGGGCGGCAGCTTCGGCGCCAGCGCGGGATTGATGATCGCGCGGGCCATCGCATAGAGGATGTAGAACAAGGCCAGCAGGAAGCCCGGGAAGAACGCGGCCGCATAGAGCTTGACTGCCGAGACGCCGGCGGTCGCCGCATAGACGATCAGGAGGATGCTGGGCGGAATCAGGATGCCGAGGCAGCCGCCGGCGCAGACGACGCCAGCCGACAGCTTGGGGTCGTAGCCAGCCCGCAGCATTGCCGGCAGGGCCAAAAGGCCCATCAGCGTGACCACCGCGCCGACGATGCCGGTGGCGGTCGCGAACATCGCGCAGGTGATCAGCGTGGCAACCGCCAGCGCGCCCGGCACGTTCTTCATCGACAGCTGCAGCGAGTGAAACAGGCGGTCGAGAATGTTGGCGCGCTCGACCAGATAACCCATGAAAAGGAACAGCGGCACCGCGACAAGGGTGTCGCTTGACGTGACCTCGAACGTCTTCTGCACCAGCAGCGTGAAGATTCGATTCTGGAAGAAGTCCTGCCCGGCGACGTAGTAGGCGTAGTAGCCGAACGAGACGCCCATCGCCATCAGCGTGAAGGCGATCGGGAAGCCGAGCATGATGATGAAGATGAACAGGCCCAGCATCAGCATGCCGATTTGCGGATCGGTCATGCGCCTGCTCCCTTCTCGGTCCGTTCGGCGGCGGCCTGCTGCTGATGCTCGCGGATGACGACGCTCTCGGTCTCCTCCACGTCGTGCAGGCGTTGCGGCCATTGGCCGGTGCGGATGCAAAGGATGCAGCGAACGACCTCGGCGAATCCCTGCAGGAACAGCAGGAAGCCGGTGATCGGGATCAGCGCCTTCAGCGGAAACACCGGCACGCCGGCCGGGCTGAAGATGCTGACCTCGCGGAAGCGCACCGACATCTGGGCGTAGTTCCAGCCGGAATACATCAGCGCCGCGATCGCGGGCAGGAAGAACAGGATGTAGAGGACGAGGTCCATCTTCGCCTGGGTGCGGGGCGACCACAGCCGGTAGACCACGTCCGCGCGCACATGGCCGTTGCGCGAGAGGGTGTAGGCGCCGGCCATCAGGAACATCGCGCCGTAGGTGATGTAGCTGATGTCGAAAGCCCAGGTCGTCGGTGCGCGCAACACGTAGCGCACGAACACTTCGTAGCTGACGCCGAGCGTCAGGACGAGAATCAGCCAGGCGAACGCCTTGCCGACCCACGTGCTTAGCTCATCGATGAAGAAGAGAAATTTTCTCATTTTTGCCGAACCCGCCCCGAGCCGCGTTTGCGGTCGTCCTCCACTTGTTTAAGGCGGCGCCCTGACGGCGCCGCCCTGATTTCATACCGTGTCTGCGACGCCTCGCGAATGCGTCAGATCTTGATCACGCCCGGGAAGTGATGCTCGAAGGCGCCGCGGTAGTCCGTCGCGTTGTACATGTTGTAGTAAACCACGCGGCGCACCCACTCCTTCTGCGAATCCATCACCTTCTTCATGAACGGATCGGCGCCGAGCTGGGCAATCAGGCCGTCCCAGGCCTTGATCTGGGCGTCGAACACCGACTTCGGCGTCCGAACCACGTTGACCTTGTCCTTGCTGATCAGTTCCTGGAGATCCTTGGAGTAGTAGTCCATCGCCTTCCATTCGTTGGCCGATGACACGGCCTCCGCCGAATATTGCAGGATGGCCTTGTGCTCGGCGGGCAGCGCGTCGAACTTGGTCTTGTTGAACATGATCTCGAAGTATTCGGTCGCCTGATGGTGGCTTCCCATCATGTAGTTCTTGGCGACGTCCTGCGCGCCGAAGCGCCGGTCCGAGGTCGGGTTGTTGAACTCAAATCCGTCGATCACGCCACGTTCCATCGCCGGGACGATTTCGCCGCCCGGAAGCTGCGCGACGGATGCGCCCATCGCCTGGAACAGGTCGGCGGCAAGGCCCACCGTGCGGTACTTCAGGCCCTTCAGGTCGGCCTCGCTGGTGATGGGCTTCTTGAACCAGCCGAGCGGCTGGGTCGGCATCGGCATGGCGAAGAAGCTCTTGATGTTGACCTTCATGATCTGGGTCTGCAGCTCTTCGAACAGCTGGCGGCCGCCGCCATTGTGAATCCAGCCAAGGCCTTCATTGGCGTTGAAGCCGAACACCGGGCCGGTGCCGAACAGCGAGGCCGCCTTGTGCTTGCCGTACCAGTAGACCGTCACGGTGTGAGCCGCGTCGATCTGGCCGCCATGCACGCCGTCAAACACCTGGAACGGGTGCACGACCGCGCCGCCGACCAGATAGTCGATGCGCAGCCTTGCGCCGGCCATATCGTTGACGCGCTTCACATAGTCTTCGGCCATCTCGTTGAACACGTCGGCCTTGCCCCAGGAGCCCTGCATCTTCAGGGTCACGGTCTGGGCCCGACTGACCTGGGGCATCGCAATCACCGCGCCGCCGGCGGCCGCCGCCGTCAGGAAACGACGGCGCGTCGTTTTCGTATCGCTACGCTTGCTCATGAGCTTCTCCCGGTTGAGACATCGCCCGCTTGTCGCGCTGGCTTGCTTGTATTGAAGATACCAGTGAAATGCTTGTGCGGTACTTTGGCAAGTGGCAAGTGCGCCGCACGTCTTGTCGTGTGAACCAGCGACCGCGCATGGGCGCAACCTGCGGCATTGCGACTAAAGACGAACCTTGCTGCGCTGCGGCATCTGTGTTTCCAACGTTCACCTGCGAATGGAACGCAGCTTGATGGCTCGGACATCAAGTGCAGGCCTTTGCGATTTATTCCGTGGACGCAGAAATATTTCTCGAAGTGGGCACCGACCCAATCGATCGCTACGCCGCCTGCAGCATCGAGCGGGCAAAGGCCGGATAGGTCTCGGCGAGTTCGTCCATGATCCGTCCGCGCAGCAGCGCCAGCGTCTCTGCATCGGGCAGGGGTGTCGTCGGGACCGCCGGCGCCTCGACATAGTCGAAGCCGGTCTGGCTGCGTATGTCGGCGGCCGAGAAGCCGGGATGGACCGAGCGCAAGGTGAAGCCGCCGTGGGCGCGGTCGAAGTCGAACAGCGCCATGTTGGTGAGCAGCGCATAGGGTCCGCCGCGCCGCGCCACTTCCGGCGTCGTCGCAGCCGCGCTGATGAAATCGACCTTGGGCACGAACACCCGCGGCGAGTGCTCCTCGCGGAACAGGATGACGCGCGGCACCAGGTGATAGAGATAGGCCGACCCGAACGAGCCCGGCCAGCGCACATCGGTTTGCGGGTATGAGCCGGTGCCCACCAGGTTGATATTGCCGGCACCGTCGATCTGGCCGCCGCCGAGGAAGAAGGCATCGACCCGGCCCTGGGCGGCGCAGTCGAACACTTCCACGGCGCCGTTGGTGAAGAAATTGTGCTCCTGCGAGCCGAGGATCGATATCCGGACCGGCGGTTTGCCGGCGCGTGCGTTGCGGGCGCGCAGCAGCATGGCGCCCGCGGCCGGGATCGGCGAGGACGCGCCGACCGCGACATGGCGGACGCCATCGAGCAGGCCGGCGATGACGTTGATCAGGAGTTCGCGGCGCTCGCGCTCGCCGGCCATGGTTCAGGCCACCTGCTTGCGCTGGGTGAGGAAGCCGGAGAGCCAGGCGCGAAAGCCTTCCTCCGAGCGCGCCATGGCGGCATAGCGCGCGACCTCGACGTCGTCGCCGGGGTATTCGCCCGGTAGCGGCAGCGGCCAGGCCCCGCGCGGGGCAGCCGCGACCTTGTCGACATAGAGCGAGGGCAGCACGCCGGCCGCGGATTCCTCTGACGACATGAGGTTGCGCTCGACGATGCGCTCCACGGTGACGAAGGTCCTTTTGGCCGCATAGGCCATCGCCGAGAGTTCGCGGTGCCGCCCGATCCTTATGTTGCCGGCGCGATCGGCCTCCGGCGCATGGAACAGGGCGACGTCAGGCGCGATCGCCGGCACGACGACGACCTTTCCGGGCTCGCCGACGGGGCTGTCGATCACCTTCCAGTCGGGGCGGACTTGCAGGAGGTCGCTGCCGACGATGCCGGCGATCGGCATGAACGGTACGCCCTTCTGCGCGGCGAGCAGGCCGGCGAGGATGGCGGGGCAGGTGGAATCGCGCAAGGCGAAGCTGCCGGCGCGAACGGCGGCGTTGAAGCGTGGTGCGCCGCCGGCCTCACCGAGCGAAACCGCACTGGTCTCGATTTCACTCACAATGCCGGCCCCGATCAAGAGGTCGGCCTGCATGCTGGAAATGGGAACGCAGATCACCTTGAGGTCGCGCACGCCGGCCTCGATCAGGGCGGCGGTGGCGGCCATCGACACGCCGGTCACGGGAATCGCCAAGGATTGACCTGGCCGGACCTCGCCCGCCAGCGTCTCGAGCGAAACGATCTCCGTCATGCGACGTCCTCCGGAAGCTCCTCTTGGGAATCCAGTCTAACAGCGTCGGGGCGGCGCGATAGCCGTCAACTGCCGGCGCCGGCCGCGCAGCAGAGGTGCGGCCCCGGCATGGCGCTTGGCAATCAGCGGAACAGCGCGTCGATCTTGTCCACGCCGAGGCCGACCTTGGCGTAGTGTGCCCGGCACATCGCGATGTAATCGTGAACGTCGAAATGCCCGGCAGAGGCGCCGTTCTCGTCGAGCCAGATCAGGGGGCCGGTAACGATGAAGAACACCCGCATCGGATCCTTGTGCTCATAGGCAACGAGGGTGTGGCCCTCGCCGGGGGATTCGTAGATGAAGTCGCCGGCCGTGGCGGTCCAGTCGTGCTCGAGATAGCCCCATTTGCCCGAGATCGTGTAGGCAAACACCTCATGCGGGTGATAGTGCCGGTTCACCAGCCCCGCGCCCTTTGCCATCAGGATGTCGCACCATTTGTTCTGCGACGGCGAAATCCACAGCGGGCGCGACGACACCGTCTCGGTGAACGGTACGTAGTAGCGTTCGTCCTCCGTCGCGGCGCCTGCGATATAGGCTTCGGGCAACGCGTCCGCCCTGAAGACCTGGGCGATCGGTTTCAGATCCTTCCAGAATTCGTTCCGTGCGAGCTCGGCCATGGGAATCTCCCTCAGGTTCGAACGATCAGATGGACATGCCGCCGTCGGCCATGAACACGGCGCCGGTCGAGAAGCTGCTTTGCCCGGAGGCGAGATAGAGCACGAGCCGGCCGATCTCTTCGGCGCGGCCGTGGCGGCCGAGCGGGATCAGGCCGTCGAGGAATTGCCCGGCATCGCGACCGATGGCGCGCGACAGGCCGGCTTCGACATTGCGCTGGAAATCGTTCTCGATCGGGCCGGGCGCCACCACGTTGACGCGGATGCCCCTGGGCGCCGCTTCCTTGGCGACGGTGCGCATCAGGCCGATCACGGCATGCTTGGAAGTGGCGTAGGCGGCGATGCCGGGATCGCTGGTGGTGCCGACCACGCTCGAGGTAATGACGATGCTGCCGCCGTCGCGCATCTTCGGCAGGGCATATTTGCAGCCGAGGAACGGCCCGCGCACGTTCACCGCCATCACGCGGTCGAACACGTCTTCGGGATAGTCGACCACCGGGCAGATCTCGCCGCTGACGCCGGCATTGCAGAACAGCACGTCGAGCCCGCCCCAGCGCGCCAGCGTCGCCTCGACGAAGGCCGAGGTGGCGGCGGCTTCGGCGACATCGGCGGCCTGAACCATCAGGTGACCGGCATGCGCGTCCAGGCGCTCCGCGGCTACGTTGAGTGCGGATGCGTCGCGGTCCACCAGGGTCACGTTGGCGCCTTCGCGCAGGAACAGTTCGGCGGTGGCGAGGCCCAGGCTGCCTGCGGCGCCCGTGACGATGCAGACCTTGCCGTCGAGGAGCTTCATGCGCTGCCCGCTCCATCTCGGCCGGTGACGACGCGGCCCGGCTCGGCGGCGCCGAGATAGGCGCGCTGCACCGCCGGATCGTTGCGCAGGCTTTCCGCGCTGCCTTCGCCGACGATCCGTCCGTTGGCGATGAGATAGCCGCGGTCGGCGATGGCGAGGCTGCGCTTGGCGTTCTGCTCGACCAGCAGGATGCCGAGGCCCTTGTCGCGGATCCGCGCCAGCGCCGCGAACAGCTCCTTGCACATCAGCGGCGACAGCCCGAGCGAGGGTTCGTCGAGCAGCAGGATGTTCGGCGCCGACATCAGTGCGCGGCCGACGGCCACCATCTGCTGCTCGCCACCGCTCATGGTGCGCACCTGCTGCGAAAGCCGCTCGCCGAGCCGCGGAAACAGCTCCAGCACATGGCGCAGGTTTTCCGCCTCCGCCGAACGCGCGCGCCTTGCGAAGGCGCCGAGCTCGAGGTTTTCCCGCACCGTCAGTTCGCCGAACACGCCGCGGCCCTCGGGCACCAGCGCAAGGCCGGCCTCGACGATGGCGTGCGCCGGCAGGCCGGAAAGTTCGTGGCCGGAGAGGCGAACCGAGGCGCCGATGGCCGGCTGCATGCCGGCCGTGGCCTTGAGCAGCGAGGTCTTGCCGCTGCCGTTGGCGCCAAGGATCAGCGCGATCTCGCCCGGCGCCACGCTCAGGCTGACGCGATCGACGGCAAGGTGCTTGCCATAGGCAACCGATATGCCGGACACCTCAAGCATCGTCGTCTCCGAGATAGGCGCGGATCACCTCGGCATCCGCCAGCACGGCGTCGGGAGAGCCCGCCGCGATCTTGCGGCCGGCATTCATGACGACGCAGCGGTCGCACAGCGAACGGATCGCGTCCATGACGTGTTCGACAAGAAGGATGGTCATGCCTTCGCCGCGCAGCGAGCGCACCAGCGAGATGCCCTCCTGCAGCTCGGTCGGATTGAGCCCGGCCAGCCATTCGTCGAGCAGCAGCAATCGCGGATCGAGCGCCAGCGCCCGCGCCAGTTCAAGGCGCTTCTGGTCGATATAGGTGAGTTCGCTGGTCGCCGTGTTGGCGCGGCCGGGCAGCCCGACGCGCGCCAGCAGCGCATCGGCGCGTTGTTCAGCCGCATGGCCCCACAGGGCGTCGCGCCCGAAGGCGAGGCCGGCAAGCACGTTCTCGCGGCAGGTCAGCGAGGGCAGCACGCGCACCAGCTGGAAGGTGCGGGCCACGCCAAGCCGCGCGATGCGGTGCGGCGCGGCGCGTCCGATCTCGTGACCCTCGAGACGGATGCTGCCGCGGTCGGGCCGCAGCGCGCCGGAGATCAGGTTCAGCACCGTCGACTTGCCGGAGCCGTTCGGGCCGAGCAGGCCGAGGATTTCGCCCGGCGCCAGCGAGAGCGAGATGTCGTCGACGGCGACGAGACCGCCGAAGCGGCGCGTGAGATTGGAGACGTCGAGCAGCGGCGCGCTCATTTGGCGCCCCCGCGTCGCAGCAGGCGCTCGACAAAGCCGACGATGCCTTGCGGGATGGCGTAGACGATCAGCATGAAGGCGAGGCCGACCAGGATCGAGAAGTGGTTCGGGAACCTGGCGAGCAGGAATTCGAACAGCAGCACCAGCGGCACCACGCCGAACAGCGGCCCGTAGAGCCGGTGCACGCCGCCGAGCAGCGCCATGATCAGCACCTGGAACGACACCACCGGATTGAAGGCGATCGCCGGATCGATATAGGTCCAGCGCGGCGCCATCACCGCGCCGCACAGCGTCATGAAGGCCGCGGAAAGCGTGAACAGCGCCACCTTGGCGATGGTGGTGTCGATGCCGATGTGCCGCGCCACCGTCTCGTCGTCGCCGATCACGCGCAATGCGAGGCCGAGCCGCGAGCGGCGGATCAGGATGCCGGCGGCGAACACCAGCACGGCCAGCGCGAGCAGTTGCCAATAGATGTCGGCGGGGTCGATGCCGACGAAGATATAACGTCCGAGCGTGCGGGTGACGTTGACCTCGTACCAGGTGACGACCTGGCGGACCAGTTCGGCGAGGCCAAAGGTGAAGATGACGAAATAGACGCCCGACAGACGCAGCGTCGAAAGACCGACGACCAGCGCGACGACGAGGCCGACGGCGAGCGCGATCAGCAGGATCCAGGGCCAGGCCATCTGTTCCGCGAGCACCGCCGCCGTGTAGGCGCCGATGCCGAAAAAGGCGACGGTGGCGAGCGACACGTAGCGGGTCGGTCCGGAGAACAGCGTCCAGGCGGTGGCGAGCACGGTGTAGTTCATCAGCGTGATCGCCAGCGACAGCTGATAGCCGTTGGCGTAGAGCGGCACCGTGGCGAGGATGGCGACCGCGGCGGCTGCGGCGGGGAGCGCGAAGACGGGTTTCATCGCGACGCCGTTCCGAACAGGCCCTGGGGGCGAACCAGGAGGATGACGAGGAAGATGGCGTAGGTGGTCGCCAGCGTCAGCCCGGGATCGACAAAGGTCGCGACGAAGGTTTCGGCAAGGCCGAGGATGAGCCCGGCGACGAGGCAGCCGAGCAGGTTGCCGACGCCGCCCATGATCACCACGATCAGCGCCTTCATGGTGAAGACCACGCCGATATTGGCGTTGAAGGTGAGGAACATCGAGACCAGCACACCGCCTGCCGCCACCAGCGCGCCGCCGAAGGCGAACGCCAGCGCCGCGGTGGCCTTGACGTCGATCGCCACCAGCGGAGCCGATTGCGGGTCGACGGCAACGGCGCGCACCGCGGTACCGAGCCGCGTGCGCGTCAAATAGAGATAGAGGGCAAGCCCGATCACGGCAGCGAAGGCTAGCGCCAGCAGCCGGTTGGCGGCGACGGGCGTGCCGGCGATCGTGACGGGAAAGGCGAGGAAGCTGTAGCTGTAATAGGCACCGCCGAACATCACCAGCATCACGCCCTGGATCACGAACAGCATGCCGAAGGTGGCGAGGATGCTGTCGACCTCCAGCGCGTCGCGGTTCGGTGCGCGGCGAACCAGCGGCGTCAGCAGCAGGCGATAGATCGCCCAGGAGACGGCGTAGGCGGCGGGCACGATCAGGAGGAGCCCGAGCAGCGGGTTCACCGCCGTGGACGTGAACAGCCAGAATGCCGCAAAGGCTGCGGCGATCATCAGCTCGCCATGGGCGAGGTTCATGATCCGCGCGACGCCGTACTGGAGCGTCAGCCCCATGGCGATCAGCGCATACATGCCGCCGAGAACAAGCCCGGACGTGACTGCGGCCGTGAACATCTACTTTACCAGAAATAGTCTCGGGCCGTCGCAGCCCCCCGCGGCGGCCCGAGATCCAGTCTACGCCAACCTTACTGCTTCCACGCCGGCTTCGGCACGACCACCGCCGCCATGCCGGGGCCTGCCGGCGCCACGCCGGTGTAGAAGCCCTTCTGCCATTGCCCGATCAGCGGGAACGCCTTGACCGGCATGTTGTTCTCCAGCTTGATCTTGCCGATCACGGTGTCGAACGTGCCGGTCTGCAGTTCCTTGATGATGGCCTCGCGGTCGATCTTGCCGACCTTCTCGATGGCCTGCTCGAGCATCTGCAGCGACGAATAGCCGACCTGGCTGCCCCAATAGTCGGGATCGCGGTTGTGCATCGCCTTGTGCTTGGCGCGGTAGTCGGCCGTCGCCTTGTTGTCGGGCTGCCAGCCGCCGAGCGACATGATTCCCTCGATGTTTTCGCCGAAGCGCTGCGGATAGAGCGGGAAGCCGACGCCGACGCCGAGGAACATCACCTTTGGCGCGAACGAGGCGACCTTGGACTGGTCGGTCAGCGCCATCGTGTCCGGCGGGTAGCTGAAGGCGACGAAGGTGTCGGCGCCTGAACGCTGCGCTTCGCCGAGCAGCGGGGAGAGGTCCTGGGTGCCGATCGGATAGCTCTTGTCGTAGGCGAGCTTGAACTTGGCCTTTTCGAAGCCCTCGCGCGCCGCCTTCGACAGGTCGATGCCGAAGCCGTCGGCGATGCTGACCATGGCGATGCTGTCGTTGATCTTGCCGTCCTTGCGCATCTGCGCCAGCAGGTCGACCAGCGCGTCGACATACTGCTTGCTGGTGCCGAGGAACCAGAAGCTGTTCGGCCAGCGCTTGGCGAGCTCGGGCGCGCGGTCGGTCACGGCGCTGAAGGCGAGCTGCGGATAGCCGTATTTGTTGAAGACGGGGCCGACCGCGAGATTGAGGCCGGTGCCCCAGGGCGGAAACAGCAGGTCCACCTTGTCCTGCGTCACGAGACGCTCGACCGCCTTGACGGCCTCTTCGGAGTTGGAGCGGTCGTCGTATTCGATGACTTCGATCTTCACGCGCTTGCCGATGCTCTTGAGCATCAGGCCGCCCTTGTCGTTAACCTCCTTCACCCAGAGCTGATAGTTCGGGATCTGGGTGATGTTGGCGCCGCCGGCGTTGGGGCCTGTCTTGGAGATGGCGTAGCCGACCTTGATCGAGGCCGGTTCCTGCGCAGTAACCGCCCCCGCAAAGCCGAGCGTCAAAATAGCGCACGCCAGTGCCCCCGCAAACAGCCTTCGACCTCTGTTCATTTGCGTCCTCCCCGAATTTCGGTGTTAACTTGTTGGCCGGCCTGTCTTTGCCGGCCTGGCTGTGTCGCATCTTGCGCCGCCTTGGATGCGGGTTCTTGCCCAAGAGCGAACTCCTCCGCGGCGCCGGTGGCAATGTGCCAATGCGGCGCACAAACCGGGAAACAGCGGTGGCGCCGGAAGCGGCCGGTCGCTAGGGTCGAGGCGAGGGGAAGGAGCTTTAGGACCTTGCAGAACAATCTGGCCGTGGTTTCCACCGCCGATGCCGCACCTGGCGAGCGGCTTGGCCTGTGGGGCGACTTCGTCTGCCGGCATATCGGGCCGTTGCAGGCCGACACCTTCGGCGATCCGCAGTTCGAGGGCCGCCTCGAGCTCGGCGAGTCCGGCGGCGTGTCCGTGGCGCACATCGTCGTCAGCCGCCATCGCGTGCAGCGCACGCCCGGACTGATCCGGAAGGACAGTCGCGACTACGTGAAGCTGGTGGCCCAGATCGAGGGTGCAGCCTGCTTCGAGCAGAACGGCCGCAAGGTGGTGCTGGCTCCCGGAGAATGGAGCCTGTACGACATGACACAGCCCTACACGGTGTCGAATCCCGAGCCGATCAACCAAGTTATCATGCTGCTGCCGCGCGAGCAGCTGGTGCGGCTCGGGCTCGACCTCGACCGTCTCGTCGTCCGGCGCTTTTCGGGTCGCACCGGCGCCGGCCGGCCGGCCTTCGAGCTGCTGGTGTCGGCCTTCGCCGCGCTGCGCGACGGCGGACCGACGGCGGACAACGACGATCTGGCGGAGATGATCGCAAGCCATGTCGAGGTCGCGGTGCTCGATCGTTCGGGCACGCCGACCGACGCTTCGGTGCGGGAGCTGACCCGCGACCGCGTCAAACGCTATATCGACGTCAATCTCGACGATCCGCTGCTGTCGCTCGATCGCGTCGCCGCCGCCATCGGCTGCTCGAAGCGCTATCTGCACAAGCTGTTCGACGGCGAAGCCGAGACGCTGAACGCGTATATTTGGCAGACCCGCTTGCAGCGGATCCGGCACGACCTTGCCGATCCGGCGCTCAAGGACAGCTCGATCACCGAGATCGCGTTCAGCCGGGGGTTCAGCTCGTCGACGCATTTCAGCCGCAGTTTCCGCGAGAGCTGCGGCGTCAGTCCGCGCGCCTATCGCCTGTTGACGCAGGGACCGAGCCTGTTCTGGCATCGCGCCGCCCGCGGCAAGCTGCGTCCCGACGCGCGCATGGTCGCCGCCGAATAGCGGATCAGCTGCCGCCGCTTTCAGTCGCCAGCCAGCGCGTATCGCGCGGAGAAGGCCTGCGGTGCAGCCGCTCGTCCAGCATGGCGCGGGCGCGCGCCAGCTCCCCGCTCTTCATCAGCGCGACGATGAAAGTGTCCTCGACCAGCGTGCGCTGCGCGTGGCTGCCGCCGATGCGGACGACCTCGTCCAGTACGGGCGAGAGTTGCGCGACGCAGCCGCGATAGTCGCCCTCGGCAAACGCGCCCAAGGCGCGGAACAGCGCGGGCACCACGGGGCCGGCAGGCAGCTTGCCTTCGGCGAGGCGCTTCTCGATCACGGCAAGGCGCTGTTCCAGCGCCGCCTGGTTGCGGGTGGCGGCGGCGAACAGCGCCATGTGCACGTCGGCAAAGGCAATGCTCGACCGCGGAAAGGCGCGCTGCGCGGAGGCGTCTGCCTCGGACCAGAGCCCGTCCGGCACTGGATGGCCGTAGGCCTGCAACCGCCATAACAGCGAGGCGCCATCGGTGACGGCGTTGAGCGGCGGGGCGTGGGTAGCCGACGGCTGCAGCACGTCGGCATAGATTTTCAGCGCGCGGGCCGCGTCGCCGTACTCGAGCGCGCCGAGCGCCTGGTGCCAGCGGATGTGACCGTGCAGGATGCCGGCGCGGTCGTAAGTGCCGATCCAGCGGTCGACCAGTCGGTCGGCGTCGTCGACCGAGCCGTCCTCGAACATCGCATGCAGTAGCGCATGTACCGCGTTGGCGTTGGCCTCGCGCATCGCGAAGGCGCGCTCGGTCATGGCGCGGCCGCGTTTGACGTCGTTGTTCTCGGTCAGCGCCCAGCCGTGGTTATAGAGATACCACCAGTCGTCGCCATAGTGACGGGCGTAGCGTTCGCAGAGATCGACCCGGGCCCGATCGTGATCGGCCATGCCGGAGAAGGCGAACAACCCGAACGCGCCCATCGGCAACGACATCACGATGGCATCGCGCGGCCAGGCGTCGATATGGTTCAGCGTGGAAGCCAGCGCCGCCGGAAGATTCCCCTCGATCGCGAGCGCCAGCGTCTCGACATGGCTCTTCTCGCGATCGCTGCCGCTCCGCGCCACCAGTTCGCGCGCCAGCGCTGCCTTCGTTCGCGCCACGTCGCCTTGCTGGTAGAAGGTATGGATGCGCGCCCGGGCGATATGCGCCAGCGCGAAATCCGGATCGGCGGCGATCGCGCGCTCGAAGGCTTCGGCTGCACCCGTCCAGGCCGAGAGCAGGAGATCCATGCCCTCGCGATAGGCGGCGGCCGCCTCGGACGAAGCGGTGGAGAGCGTCAGCCCGTAGCGATCTTCGTAGGCCATCGGCGCCTCATCGTTGGGTTCAATCGCCCTCAATGATGATCGGAAAATCGGCGCGGGGGAAGATATCTGGTTGCATCCCCTTGCAATCGACGGGAAATGCTATATGTAGGGAGCATTCGATTTGAACGCGTTACCTTGTTGATCGCGGCCCACGCCTCCTTCCCCGAGACATCGCTAGGATTGAATTCGGAGCCTGCACGGAGGTCGTGCGGGCGTTTGGCGCTTTTGCGCCGCATGGAGAGCTACATGGCTACGGGCGTTGTGAAGTGGTTTAACGGCCAGAAGGGTTTTGGCTTCATCGAGCCGACGGACGGCAGCAAGGATGTGTTCGTTCACATCAGCGCGGTGGAACGGGCAGGCCTGACCGGCCTCGGCGAAGGGCAGAAGGTGTCCTTCGAACTGAAGACCGACAAGATGCGCGGCAAGACCAGTGCGGAAAATCTCGCGCTGATCTGACCTGCCGACGCGTTTTCGAGCGAAGCGGATACCGGTTCGCGTGAAGGAAACGCGTGACGCAAGAAGATTGGAGGATCGGTACCGATCCTCCACGACGAATATTTCACGGATGTACTGAAGTCTTTGTCGAAGGAGAGCCCTGCCGGAAACGGCGGGGCTCTTTGCGTTGTGGCGAGCCGGATTCAGGCGGCGCCGGCCTGCTTCTTTCTCGGTCTTTTGACGGGTTCGGGCGGGAGCGCGGCTTGCGCCTCGCGATCGGCGGCTTCCCTGGCGAGTCGAAGTTCCCTCAGCCGTATCGTGTTCTTCGCAACGAAGGCGTTTCGCGCGGCGAACTCCGCCATGGCAGATCTTCCTTCCGCCGCCGCGCGTTGACGCTTTTCCTCAGCCAGCTCCTTGCGAGAACGCGCGTCATCCGGGTTCTTGTTCAAAACGTATCCTTTGAGGCTGCTGCGCCCCTTGAATAAATAGTGGCTCGCACGGCCTATTGTTAGGGCGGTTCCGTTGCTTCCGGCGGCACGTTCACCTCGTCGGAAAGCAATCACGAGGGCAACACCGGAGCGGGGGCGCGGCTTAGACGACCTTAGTTCTTAGATACTCAAGGCAAGTAGTGCAAAGGTGCACTACGTCAACGAGTTCGTTTCCATACTCAATTCGCGCGACATCGTCACGCTCCGCAAATGACGTTCCGTCGCTGAAATAGCTCCCATCCGAAAAGGCTGCGCTCTTGCCGATCGTTAGATTTCGTGACGACAGCCCTCTTCGTGGCCCTCGATCGAGTTCAAAATGCTTGTTGGCATTCGCTGTGTCGCGCACGATGGCGAACTGGGGAAACTCGAGGTCCAATTCCGACCTTAAGCTGCTCTTGGCTTTGAGCTTCCGCGCGCAGGCCAAGTAGTCTTCAATGTGAAAGAGGGAGATAGTTGCGATCCATGCGCGGCGGACTAACGTTGGTTCCGCAACCAAGTCTGCAACGTTAGACTCAACGATCTCTTCTAGATATTGACGAGGATTCACCTGCGCCCCCGCGTGGAAGTGATATTTGTAGTTTATCGCTGCCCCATTTTCGAATTGGCAGATCAGCTACCCCGTCCTCGCCTTTCTTCCCTCGATCGGATACGCCGGATCGTTGAACCCCGGCGTCGAGGGGTGGCCGCTGATGACCAGTCTGTCGATCAGCGCCTCGTCCTCCGCGGTGAAGCGATAGTCGAGCGCGCGGATGTAGTCGTCCCATTGTTCTTCGGTGCGGGGGCCGGCGATCACGCCGGTGACGAAGGCGGAATTCAGCACCCAGGCCACGGCAAATTGTCCGGCGGTGATGCCGCGGCTCTCGGCGTGCTGCTTGATCTGCTGCGCCAGCTTCAGCGACTCCGGCCGCCACTCGGTCTGCATCATGCGCTTGTCGGCGCGGCCGGCGCGGGTGTCCTTGCCGGGTGCGGCGTCCGGCGCATATTTGCCGGTCAGCACGCCGCGGGCCAGCGGGCTGTAGGGCACGATGCCGAGACCGTAATAGCCGCAGGCCGGAAAGTGCTCGACCTCGGGCATCCGGTTCATCGCATTGTAATAGGGCTGGCTGACGATCGGGCGATCGATACCGTTATCGTCGCAGATGTTGCAGATCTCGGCGACGCGCCAGGCGCGGTAGTTCGAGACGCCGAAATAGCGGATCTTGCCCTGGCGGATCAGGTCGCCCATCGCGCGCACGGTTTCCTGCAGCGGCGTCGCATGGTCTTCCTTGTGCAGATAGTAGATGTCGATGTGATCGGTGCCGAGGCGCCTCAGGCTTTCTTCCGCCGCCTGCATCACCCAGCGCCGCGACAGCCCGCCGCGATTGGGATCGTCGCCGATCTGGTTGGCGAGCTTCGTCGCGACGATCCAGTTCTGCCGGTTGTTGGAAATGGCGCGGCCGACCACGACCTCGGACTGCCCGCCATTATAGGCATCCGCCGAGTCGATGAAGTTGATGCCGGCCTCGCGCGCCTTCGCGATGATACGGCAGGAGGTCGCCTCGTCCGTCGGACCGCCGAACATCATGGTACCGAGGCAAATCGGCGAGATCTTCAGGCCGCTGCGGCCGAGCTGGCGGTATTGCATGGGGTCAGGACCTTCCGATTTTTGTGTCATTGCGAGCGCAGCGAAGCAATCCACCGATACGCCTGCGGCGCTATGGATTGCTTCGTCGCTTCGCTCCTCGCAATGACGGCGGATGTTACGTCTCGCTCTTCAATATCTTGAACACGCCGTTCGCCATGGCGATGACGCGCTTGTCTACCGTCACTTCCGTGGCGATGAAGATCAGGCTCCTGGTCGACCGCACCACGCGCGGCCTGGAAATCAGCACCTCGCCGATCTTGCCGGCTTCGACGAAATGGGTGTCGAGCTGCACCGTCGCCAATGTCGGCTTGCCGGAGACGTAGCGGGCGGTCATGCCGCAGGTGCGGTCGGCAAAGGTCATCAGCACGCCGCCCTGCACCAGGCCGCGGCGGTTGTGGTGCTTGTCCTCGGTCGCGAGCGCATATTCGTGCTCGCCGTCGACGAGGCGATGCCAGAGCGGGCCGATCAGGTGCAGGAAGCCCGTGGTCTCGACAATGGTCCAGCCGTCTGACTTGAGCCTTGCGGCGGCTTTCTCGGCCATGTCGTCCGGTCCAATCCCTGCATATGGTCATGTGTAGTTGGACATTTCATCGAACGCGAACCTGTTGTAGTCAAGCGGCATGACCCGCGTTTTCGACGATACCACCCGGCGGAAAATCGCAGAGCTATGTGCGGGGTTTTCGCGCGCGACGGCGGAGGTGGAAGCGCCGGCGCTGAAACGGGCAGCGGTGGTGATTGCGCTCACCGCGGCCGATCGCGGCGACGGCACCGCCTTCCTGCTTACCCGCCGCGTCGAGGGGCTGCGCTCGCACAGCGCGCAATGGGCGTTGCCGGGCGGACGCTGCGATGCCGGCGAGACCGGCGCGCAGGCCGCGCTCCGCGAGCTGCACGAGGAACTCGGGCTCGAGCTCACCGAGCGCGAGGTGCTCGGCGTGCTCGACGATTACCCGACCCGGTCCGGCTATCTGATCACCCCGGTCGTGGTCTGGGCGGGGCCGGGGGTCGCGCTCGTGCCGAACCCGGCAGAGGTCGCCTCCGTTCATCGCATCGGTCTCGACGCTATCGAGCGGAACGACGCCTTCAGCTTCACCAGCATTCCCGAGAGCACGCGGCGCGTCATTCGCTTCCGCCTGCATGGCGGCCACATCCACGCGCCGACGGCGGCGCTGATCTACCAGTTCAGCGAGCTGCTGGCGGGCCGTCACACCCGCGTCGCGGAGCTGGAACAACCGGTCTTCGCCTGGCGCTAGTTCCCGATGGCGGGTTGCGCGGGACCGGTGTTTCGGCGACCATGCCCCCAACGAGAATGACGTCCTCGGGAGAGCGCGCTCATGTCGATCCGCAAGAGCTGGCTTGCCGTCATTGCGGCGCTCGCCGCGCTCACGCCTGCACGGGCGCAGGAATTCCCGACCCGCCCCATCATGCTCGTGATCCCCTTCGCGCCGGGCGGCAGCACCAGCATCGTCGGCCGCGGTGTCGCGCGAAAGATGAGCGAATTGCTCGGCGAGAAGATCGTCGTCGACAACCGTCCCGGCGCCGGCGGCACTCTCGGCACCCGCGCAGTAGCGAAGAGCGAGCCCGACGGCTACACGCTGCTGCTTGGCTACACCGGCACGCTCGCCATCGGTCCCTCGCTGTACAAGAATGCCGGCTACGATCCGCGCAAGGACTTTGCGCCGGTCGGCATGATCGGCAACGCGCCGAATTCGCTGGTGGTGAACCCCTCCTTCCCGGCGAAGACGCTCGCCGAGTTGATCGCCCATGCCAAGGCCAATCCCGGCAAGGTCAATTTCGGTTCGGCCGGCGCCGGTACCGCCAGCCATATCACCGGCGAGTATTTTGCGCGCTCGGCCGGCATCACGCTGGTGCACGTCCCCTACAAGGGTACGGGCCCCGTGCTGACCGACCTGATTGGCGGCCACATCCCGATGGCGTTCGCACCGATCCCGGCCTCGCACAGCAATGTCGCGGCCGGGAAACTGCGCGCGCTCGCGGTCACCAGCACGACGCGCTCGGGCCTTCTCCCCGACATTCCCACCATCGCGGAATCCGGCATTGCGGGTTTCGACGCCTCGCTCTATTACGGCCTCGTCGCCCCTGCCGGAACACCGCGCCCGATCATCGACAAGCTCAACAAGGCGCTGCGCGATGCGCTGGCTTCCGACGAGGTGAAGCGCCAGCTCGGCAGTGACGGCACCGACATCACGCCCGGTTCGCCCGAAGACTATGCCGCCCTGATCGACCGCGACGAAAGGAAGTGGGCGCAGCTGGTCAAGGCGAGCGGCGTCGAGCCGGAATAGGGCGAGAAGCCGCAGGATTTGACGGCTGACTTGGCGGGCTTGCTTGCTACAACGGGCCATGCCGCCGCAAATGATTCGCCACGGTCTCGTCACGCTCGCGCTGCTTGCCGCCGCTTCGCAAGCGGTTGCAGCCGAGATGCCCGCGCTTTCCGACGCCGTGGCCGATGCCATCGCGCAGGCCTCGCCGCAAGCCTCGCCGCAAGCAATGGCGGAGTATCGCCGCAAGCTGAAGGAGTACGAGGAAGCACAGGCGCCCTTGATTGCGTACTGGAATTCGATCGCCGAGAAGCGCCGCGGCCGCAACGCCAAGCGGCGTGCCGGGCAACAGATCACGCTCGACGACTACGTGCTGACGCATCCGCCGGCCTATGCCGGGCCGAAGAAGCCGATCGATCCGTCGGCGCCCGAACGGCCGCCGCGCAAGGCGATACCGATGGTCCCTGATTTCATCGAGGCGGCGGCCGAGCACTTCCAGTTTGCGCCGCAGCGGCCGGCATCCGAAATCGAGTTCAAGCAGGCCTATGCGAAGGTGGCGTCCGCCCTCGGGCTGACGCGCGAGCAGGCGGTGCGGGTCTATTCCTTCGAGACCGGCGGCAACGGCAATTACGACATGCAGTCGGGCTATCGCGGTCCCGGCACGCGGCCGATCTCGACCGCGATCGGCTATAACCAGCTGCTCACCACCAACAGCGTCGAACTGATCGCCGAGCAGGGCACGGCGCTTCTGAAGGCGCTGCACGACAAGGCCGCTCGGCTGTCGGGCGCGGCGCGCAAAACCATGGACCACAAGATCGCGGTGATGAAGCGGATGGTCGCCTTCGCGCAGTCGGTGCCCGACACCTGGTCGGAGCACGAAAAGCTCGCCAATACCGAAAAAGGCTGGGCGCTGCACGCCATGGTGCTCGACATCGACGTCGGCCCGCACCTGCAGACCCACAAGCTTCTGACCTCGGTGCACTTCGCCCGCATCAAGGGCCATACGCGGCCGCTCAGCGCCGCCGAGCTGGAAATGATGAACCTCACCGGCGACGGCACCGGTCTCGACATGGTGACGATGCCGTTAGCGATGCGCGAGCAGGTGCCGACCGCGAACTTCTTCCAGCGCGGCGGCTATGAGCGCAACCCGGTCGCCAGCCGCCACAACACGGTGGCAAAGCTGCTCGCCATCACCAACGAGCGGATGGACGTTAACAGCCGCAAGCCCGGCGCCCAGGAACTGGCGGCGGCGTTTTGATAGCCGGTCGTCCCGGCCAAGCCAACGGGCCGCGCGAACGCGCGCCCGATGACAGGCTCCGCGCGAGCCGGGACCCATAACCACAGGCGCCTGTCGTCTGAAGGAAAGCCGTCCGGCAGCCCGCTCCAACAACGACGGCCGCGGCGTATGGGTCCCGGCTTTCGCCGGGACGACATTGTTTTCAGTTCGAACCGAACATGAACGTCCCGTCGCCCTCGAGATACGGGCCAGAGCGCATGTAGAGCTGGCCGTTCTGGCCGATGAAGAACAGCGTGCCCTTCGGCACCTTCTTGGCGCCCTTCAGCAGCGTGCCGGCGTTGTTGGTACCCATCTTGTAGGCGAAGGTCTTGCCGGCCTTGTCGTAGGCGTAGCCCATGTCCGGCTTCAGCTCCCACGGCGTCGCGGCTTGCGCAAGGGCCGAAGAGGAAACGCCCGAACCGGCAAGGCCGATCAGCGCGGCTGCGATCAAAAGGGTCTTTCTCGAAAATCCTGTCATGGTCATGCTCCCCGGCTCCTGCTACGCGACGCCCCTTCATCTTGAACAAATCACGAACGGTAATATTCCGTCAATACGACCTACGTTCGCTATCCCTCACGCGTTACTTGCCTCCACTCCACTACTTTGTGATTCCCCGCTTGTCGCTTCACGACTATCTTGCCGAAAAGGTCGAAACCCAATCCATTGCCCAAAACCTTACAGGATGATTCGGATGCGCGTCATGAAAACCTGCCTTGCTGCCGCCCTGTCGCTCATGACGCTGGCTTCGGTCGCCGCGGCCGACGACTTCAAGCTCGTCAGCAACCAGCGCATCGCCTGCGGCAGGGGCCTTGCGCCGGGCAAGCTCAATACGGCGACTTGCAGGTCCTATGCCTATGTCTTCAACACCAAGACTTCCGAATATGCGCGCTGCCAGGTGACGCTGGCGCTGACCCGCGACAACAAGGAGGTCATCAACGTGCAGGCCGACGGAAATTGCGTCAAGAAGGCCCGCATCTTCGATGCCGACTCGAACTACTCCTTCGATGCCACCGAGACCGAGCCGCCGAACACCAACTCGTTCTTCGGTCCCGGCGGCTTTGCCGCGTGGGTCAGCGACAACACCAAACAGAAGGTTCGCGGCTGCATCACGATCGCTTCCGGCCTCGGCACGGACGTCTCCAAATGCGTCGACATGACGTTCCAGTAAGCCCGGCTTGAAGCGGCGCCCGACGTCCTGATCCGGGAACCGGAAGGCGCTGGCGCGCCGGCAAGGCAGGCGCCCGGTCAGCCCCCGACGCCCTTCTCCTTGAAATACTTCAGCGCGCCGGGATGGAAGGGCACCGGCGAGCGGTCCTGGACCTGGTTGTCGAGCGAAAAACTCTCCGCTTCCTTGTGCACCTTGACGATGTCGTCCTTCTTCTCCACCAGCGTCTTGGCGATGGTATAGGCGTCCTCGTCGCTCATCCGCTTGCCCGTGACGATCAGGTTCCAGACTTCGGCGACGTCGCAGTCGGTCTTGTAGCCGGGATAGGTGCCTGCCTTGATGCGGCTTCTGCTGTAGAGCTTGCCGTACTTCTCGTTCATCTTCTCGACGAATTCGGCATGGTCGATCAGCTTCATCTTGACGCCAGCCGTGGTCGCGAGCGTGCTGATCGCGGCGGTGGGAATGCCGCCGACCCAGAAGAACGCGTCGATCCGGCGATCGACGATGGCGTTGACGGACTCGGCGACCCCGAGCCGTTCGCGCTTCATGTCCTTGTCCTTGCTGAGGCCAACGGCCTCGAGGACGCGGGAAGCCATGATCTCGGTGGCGCTGCCGGGCGAGCCGGTCGACACGCGCTTGCCCTTGAGGTCGGCGAGCGTCTCGATCCTCGTGCCCTCGACGGTCACCACGTGCATGCGGTTGGGGTAGACCACGAGCAGGGTCTGCAGCGCGACCTTGTTGTTCTTGAACTTGTCATGGCCCTGCATCGCGTCCATGGCGGCATCGGCCATGGTGAAGCCGAGCTCGCTCTGACCCGTTGAGATCAGCTTGATGTTGTCGACCGAGCCGCCGGTGACCTCAACGGTGGCATGCAGGTTCGGCAGCGCCTTTGCCAGAACGTTGGCGACGGCGCCGCCAAGCGGGAAATAAACACCGGCGGGATCGCCGGTGCCGATCGACAACTGCTTTTGCTGGGCCTCGCCGGCGCCCGCCAGTGCAAGTGCTGCGACCAGCGCCGATGCGAGGGCTGCCGCCGTCTTTTTCATGGTCTTCGCTGCTGCCATGTTCGCTTGCTTCCAGACTGCCCGAGCGGGCGTATTGGCTTGTACGTTCCGGGCAGCTGGAATTGCATTCTTGAACTCAGCCTGGGGCTCGATTGCGGCCTATTGACGCCTGTTTGAGGAACCGAGGCAAGGTCCATTGCGCTGCCGCCTGCAAACAAATGACCGCGGCGCGGACGCCGCGGTCGTTCAAAAGCGTAATAAATGGAAGCGTTTAGCCGCCGATGCCTTTCTCCTTGAAGTACTTCAGCGCACCGGGATGGAACGGGATCGGCGAGCGGGTCTGCACCTGGTTGTCGAGCGAGAAGCTCTCGGCTTCCTTGTGTACGGCGACGATGTCGGCCTTCTTCTCGACCAGCGTCTTGACGATGGCGTAGGCGTCCTCGTTGCTCATCTTGTCGCCGGTGACGATCAGGTTCCAGACCTCGGTGATCGCGTTGTCCTTGTCGAGGCCGGGATAGGCGCCCGCCTTGATCTTGCCCGGCGAATAGAGCTTGCCGTATTTGGCGTTCATCTTCTCGGCGAGGTCGGAATGATCGACCAGCTTCAACTTGACGCCGGGGGTCGCCGCGAGATCGGTGACGGCGGCGGTCGGAATGCCACCGACCCAGAAGAAGGCGTCGATCTTGCGATCCTTGATGGCGTTGACGGATTCGGCGACGCCGAGCCGCTCGCGTTTCATGTCCTTGTCCTTGTCGAGACCGGCCGCTTCGATGACGCGGAACGCCATGACTTCGGTCGCGCTGCCGGGCGAGCCCGTCGAGACGCGCTTGCCCTTCAGGTCAGCCATGGTCTGGATGCCGGAGCCTTCGACCGTCACCACATGCATGCGGTTCGGATAGACCACGAGCAGCGCCTGCAACGGCACCTTGCCGCTCTTGAACTTGTCCTCGCCCTTCAGCGCGTCGAGCGCAGCATCGGCCATGGTAAAGGCAAGTTCGCTCTTGCCGGCGCCGATCAGCTTGAGATTGTCGACCGAGCCGCCGGTGACTTCGGCGGTGGCCTGCAAGTTGGGAAGATTCTTCGACAGCACGTTGGCCACCGCGCCGCCGAGCGGGTAGTAGACGCCGCCGGTCCCGCCGGTGCCGATCGACATGGTCTTCTGCTGGGCATGGGCTGCGCCTGCAAGAGCGAGACCTGCGCAAATCGTCATGGCCAGTATGGCTGCTGTCTTTTTCATTGTTTTCATCCTTGATCGCTTCCTCTACTCAAGTTGTGAGCGCCGGCCGCGTCGGCGACCGGGTCCTCGCCTGCCACAGCACCACGCCGAGACCGATGATCAGGCCCGGCAGGTAGGTGTAGCCGATATCGCGCCCGATCAGCCATTCGACGATCGCCTCGATCAGGCTCGGGAACACCAGCAGCAATCCCGATAGCAGAAGCAGGCCGCGCTCAAGCGGCGTATTTTGTCGCAGCGCCCAGTTCTGGGCGGCGGCGGCCAGCGCCATCAGGCCAAAGGCGGTCTTGATCGCGATCTCGACGATGTCGATCCACGAGCCGCCCTTGGGGATGTTGAGCAGCAGGCCGACGCCTTGCGGGTCGAGCACGAATACGAACGGAACCAGGAAGGCGGGCAGGGTGTACTTCCAGGATTGCAGCGTGGTCCTGTAGGGATCGCCGCCGGTGATGGCGGCGGCCGCGAACGGCGACAGCGCGGTCGGCGGCGAGACTTCCGACAGCACGGCATAGTAGAAGATGAACATGTGCGCGGCGTAGTCCGGAACCCCGAGCTTGATCAGTGCGGGCGCGGCGATGACGGCGCAGATGATGTAGGACGCCGTGACGGGCACGGCCAGTCCAATGATCCAGACGATCAGCGAGGTGTAGATGGCGGTGAGAAGCAGGCTGCCGCCGGCGTAGCTGATGACAATGGAAGAAAACTTGAGTCCGAGGCCGGTCAGCGTCACGACGCCGACGACGATGCCCGCGCAGGCACAGGTCGTTGCGGCATTGAGTGCGCCGATCGAGCCGTCGGCCAGCGCCTTCACCAGCTTCTTCGGCACCAGCGCGGTTTCCTTGCGCAGGAAGCTCAGCGCGAAGGTCACGGCGGTGGCGTAGAACACCGACAGCGACGCCGAGTAGCCGACCAGCATGAATACCACCACGGCCAGCAGCGAGATGAAGTGGAAGCCGTAGCGCATGGTCATCTGGCCGAGCGTCATGTCCGGCACGAAGGACACGTCCTTCGCGCCGAATTTTTTGGCGTCCAGCTCCACCATGATCAGCAGCGACAAATAGTAGAGGCAGGTCGGGATCGTCGCCATCCAGATCACGTCGAGATAGCTGATCTTGAGGAATTCGGCGATCAGGAACGCTGCCGCGCCGAGCACCGGCGGCGACAGGATCGCGCCGAGGCCGCCGGCCGCGAGCAGGCCGCCGGCGGCGTTCTTCTCGAAACCCGCCTTGGCCATCATCGGATAGGCCACGGTGCCGATCATGACGGTGGTGGCCACGCCCGAGCCCGAAGGGCCGCCGAGCAGGAACGACGAAAGCACCACGGTGCGCCCGGCGCTGTTCGGCTTGCCGCCCATCAGGGCGAGCGAGAAATCGATGAAGAATTTTCCGGCGCCGGAATGCTGCAGGAAAGCACCATAGATCGTGAACAGGATGATCAACGTGGCGGACACGTCCACCGCGACGCCGAAAATCCCTTCCAGCGTGATGAAGAGATGGCCGACCAGGCGCGAAAGGTCGTAGCCGCGATGGGTCCAGGGCGCCGGCAGATGCGGTCCCAGCATCGCATAGGCGATGAAGAGCAGCGAAACCACGGGCATGATGGCGCCGGTGGTGCGGCGGGTCGCTTCCAGCAGCAGCACGATGAAGACGATGCCGACGATCACGTCCCAGCGCTCGGGCACGGTGGCGCGGTCGGTGAAGTCCTCGCCGCCCCATAAGGCATAGCCGATGGTCGCCACCGCAACGATGCCGGGCACGACGTCCCACCAGCGCACGCGGTTGCGGAAGCGCGTCGCCAGCGGAAACAGCAGGAAGCTCAGGACCAACGTGAAGGCGACGTGGGTGTAGCGCAGCTCCTGGGTGGGAACGATCGCGTAGGCTGCGTAGAGATGAAACAGGCTCATCGCCACTGCGATGGCGGTCGAAATCCGTCCGGGCCAGCCCATGAGGCGGTTGGCGGCGCCTTCCTCGGCCTCGACGAAAGCTTCCGCCTTGTGCAACGCCTCGTCGGAGACGGCGACGATCTCGTCATTGGCCTTGCGCTGAGATGATTGGTCTTCCGCCATGCTTTCCCCGGATCCCGAAGGCCTCGTCCTGCCCTGCTTGGAGCGCATTGACCCTACTTTGGGGAACGGTGGCAAGGGGCCTGCGACTGATTTTCGGATACGAAGGAACCAGGGTCTTGCAAGAGGGCCGGTCAGCCTTGCGCGTTTCGGCCATTTGAAACGGTTGACCCCGGACCGGCGCACGGCCAAGTTTGCGGCGCGCGCCTACGGGGAAGATTACTATGTCGATTTTTTCAAGACTGGCCGCGTTTGCGGCCGCTTCGGCTATTGTCCTGATGTCTATTTTCCTGACGTCGCCCGCGGCGATGGCTCAGGGGTTCATCAACATCCTTACCGGCGGAACGTCCGGCGTCTATTACCCGCTCGGGGTGGCGATCGGGAATATCTTCGGCGAGAAAATTCCGAACGTCAAAACCCAGGTGCAGGCCACCAAGGCCTCCGTCGAGAACCTCGTGCTGCTGCAGCAGGGTCGCGGCGAACTCGCGTTCACGCTCGGCGACTCCCTGAGGGCCGCCTGGAACGGCGACGAGGAGGCCGGCTTCAAGACCAGGCTCGACAAGCTGCGCACCATCGCCGCGATCTATCCGAACTACATCCAGATCGTCGCCACCGCCGATAGCGGCATCCGGACGTTGGCCGACCTCAAAGGCAAGAGCCTGTCGGTCGGCGCGCCTAAATCCGGTACCGAGCTGAACTCGCGCGCGATCCTGTCCGCGGCCGGGATGACCTACAAGGATCTCGGCAAGGTGGAGTATCTGCCGTTCGCCGAATCCGTCGACCTCATGAAGAACCGCCAGCTCAACGCGACCCTGCAGTCCGCGGGTCTCGGCGTCGCCTCGCTGAAGGAACTGAGCACGGCGACCCAGATCGCCGTGGTGGCGGTGCCGAAGGAGATCGTCGACAGGATCGGCCCGCCTTTCGTGGCGGCGACGATCCCGGCCCACACCTATGCCGGCCAGGACAGGGACGTGCCGACCGCTGCGGTGGTCAACTACCTCGTAACCTCGTCGGCGGTATCGGACGATCTTGCCTACCAGATGACCAGGCTGATCTTCGACTCGCTGCCGGAACTCGCTAATGCGCATGTCGCCGGCAAGGAGATCAAGCCGGAAAGTGCCGCGGCCGGCAGCCCGGTGCCGCTGCACCCCGGCGCGATCCGCTACTACCGGGAAAAGGGCCTGATCAGGTAGGCCCGTACTCCATCCTGCGTCATGCCCGGGCTTGTCCCGGCCACCCACGTCTCGGGTGTGGCGCACTAAGGATGCCCGGGACAAGCACGGCCATGACGAATCAGGCAGGTGATGTAATCTCGGACAGGGCCGGGGAAGCGCGACCATGCAGCAGGCTGAGGCGACGGAAAGTCCCGTCAGGGTCGGGTTCTACAGTTTCGAGCATGGGTTTCCGGAAGGCTTCGGCCCCGGCGCGTGGGGACGTCTGGCCTATGCCGTCGGCGTCCTGTTTGCCGTGTTCCAGCTCTACGTCGCCGCCTTCAATTATTTCCCGAGCCAGGTGGTACGTGGCATCCATGTCGGCTTCCTTCTGCTGCTCACGTTCGGCCTGATCGGCAATTTCACCGCCAGGACGGACTTCGGGCGCGCGCTGGCGTGGGTGATCGGCTCGCTCGGTTTTGCCTGCGGGCTCTACCAGTGGATCTTCTACGCCGACCTGATCGCGCGCGACGGCGATCCGACACATGTCGATCTCGCGGTCGGTACCCTGCTTGCGATCCTGATCTTCGAGGGCACGCGCCGCCTGATGGGGCTCGCGCTGCCCCTGATGTGCGGCGCCGCACTGCTCTACTGGTACTTCGGCCAGCATCTGCCGGCGCCGTTCAACCATCGCGGCTATGGCTTCGACCAGGTGATCTCGCATCTGTCGTACGGCACCGAAGGCTTCTACGGGGTACCGATCTATGTGTCGGCGACCTACATTTTCCTCTTCATCCTGTTCGGCTCGTTCCTCGAGCGCGCCGGCATGATCCAGCTCTTCACCGACGTCGCCCTCGGCCTGTTCGGCCGCAGCCGCGGCGGTCCCGCCAAGGTGGCGGTGGTCGCCTCGGGCATGATGGGCACGATCTCCGGCTCGGGTGTCGCCAACGTCGTCACCGTTGGCCAGTTCACCATCCCGCTGATGATCAAGTTCGGCTATCGCCCCGCCTTCGCCGCCGGCGTCGAGGCCACCGCATCGATGGGCGGGCAGATCATGCCGCCGGTGATGGGCGCAGTCGCCTTCATCATGGCCGAGACGCTCGGCGTGCAGTATTCGGAGATCGTCAAGGCGGCTGTCATTCCGGCCATTCTCTACTTCGCTTCCGCGTTCTGGATGGTGCATCTGGAAGCCGGCAAGCACGGCCTCGTCGGCATGAAGAAGTCGGAGATCCCGAGCGCGTGGAAGGCACTGGTGGCGCGCTGGCATCTGGTGTTGCCGCTGGCGGCGCTGGTCTACATGCTGTTCGAGGGGTTCACGCCGCTCTATGCCGGCAGCATGGGGCTTGCCCTGACCGTGGCCCTGATCCTCGGCGCCAGCATCGCGCTCGGCCTTCCCGGCGCCGCGCTACGCTATATCTTCTGGTTCGGGCTCGCGCTGGTCACCGCGGCGGTATCGCGCAACGGGTTCGAGATCTTGCCGGTTGCCGGCATCGTCGGAGTGTTGATCCTGGTCGCGTTGCTCACCCGCGGCGGCCGCAGCACGCTTGCCGCCTGCCGCGACGCGCTGGCCGACAGCGCCAAGTCGGCGCTGACCGTCGGCATGGCCTGCGCCATCGTCGGCAGCATCATCGGCATGATGACGCAGACCGGCGTCGGCACCATCTTCGGCGGCTGGATCATGAGCCTTGGCGCGACGAGCCTGCTTCTCGCGCTGATCATGACCATGCTGCTGTCGATCCTGCTCGGCACCGGCATCCCCACCATCCCGACCTACATCATCACCGCCGCGCTCGCCGCGCCCGCGCTGGCCAAGCTCGGCGTGCCCCTGATCGCGAGCCACATGTTCGCTTTCTATTTCGGCATCATGGCCGATCTCTCGCCGCCGGTGGCGCTCGCCGCGCTCGCCGCAGCGCCTATCGCCAAAGAGAATCCGGACAGGATCGGCTGGGAGGCGATGCGGATCGCGCTTGCCGGCTACGTCATTCCCTTCGTCTTCGTGTATTCGCCGGCCCTGATGCTGCAGCCCGGCGATCCCATGGCCGCCATGATCGGCTTTTACGGCGCGGTTGCGCTCGCCACCTTCAAGGCGCTGGTTTCGATCGGCCTGTTCGGCGTGGTCGCCATCGGCTTCCTGTTTGCCCGCCTGCATTGGATCGAGCAAGTCGTCGCCGCCGCCGCCGCGCTCTGCCTGCTCGGCGAATTCCCGTACAGCGACACCGCCGGTTTCACCCTCGCGGCCGTCGTCCTGCTCTGGCAGTGGCGGCAGCGCTCGCCCAGCACGGTGGCGCCGGCTTGAGCCTGTGCCTCGCCTCTGCCGGCGTCGTGAAGGCGCTCGCCGTCACCGCCTTCACGCTGGCCTGGACCCATTCGGTCGAGAAAGTCGAATGGCAGGAGGATTGGCGACTTTCCGCAGAGGGACTTCAGCTCGTCGAAGCGCGCGTCAAGGGTTTTGGCGCCGGCATGGAGCCGCCGCCGGAAGCGCGGCTCACCCGCGGGTGGTTTCGCTGGCGACCCGCGCGGCCGGCCATGCACGAGGTGACGCTCGGCAATTCCGGCTCCGCCGGCGAATGGCGGTTGTGCGCGAACGGCAAATGCCGGACGCTGTCGGAAATTCTGGGTCGCCCGGTCGGGGCCAACGCCACGACCATGCGCGCGTGTCGGCAAGAACAATGACAGGGAGAACCTCATGAACCGGCTCAAGGGCAAGACGGCTGTCGTGGTGGGCGCGGGCTCGATCGGGCCCGGCTGGGGCAACGGCAAGGCGACCGCGGTGACCTTTGCCCGCGAAGGCGCGCAGGTATTCTGCGTCGACCGCAACGGCGCCGCCGCCGAGGAGACCGTCAACATCATCAAGTCCGAGGGCGGCAAGGCCGCCGCGTTTACCGCCGACGTCTCCCGCGCGGCCGAGGTCGAGGCGATGGTCGCGACCTGCATGAAGGCCTATGGCCGTATCGACGTGCTCGATAACAACGTCGGCATCGCCGAGATGGGCAGCGTGGTCGAGGTCAGCGAGGCGGAATGGGACCGCGTCTTCGCCGTCAACCTGAAGAGCGCGTTCCTCGCCATGAAGCATGTCATCCCGATCATGCAGAAGCAGGGCGGCGGATCGATCATCAACATATCCTCGATCGCCTCGATCCGGCACCTCGGCATTTCCTATGTCAGCTACAACGCCTCGAAGGCCGCGATGAACATGATGACGCGCACTACGGCGGTGCAGTTCGCGCGCGACCATGTCCGCGTCAACACCATCCTGCCGGGACTGATGAAGACGCCGATGGTGGCGCATTCCGCCGGCCTTGCCGCCAGCTATTCCGCCGGCGACGTCGAAGCGATGTGGCGCGCCCGCGACGCCCAGGTGCCGATGGGGCACATGGGCGATGCCTGGGACGTCGCCAACGCCGCGCTGTTCCTGGCCTCCGACGAGTCGAAATACGTCACCGGCATCGAGCTCGTCGTCGACGGCGGGATCACGGTGAAGAGCTAGGCTTGTCGTCCCTGCGAACGCAGGGACCCATAATCACCGGCTTTGGTTGTCTCGCGAAAGCCGTCGTACAGCCTTTTCAAGACGAAGGGCCGCGGCGTATGGGTCCCTGCGTGCGCAGGGATGACAATGCAGCATTCGCGCGCTACTGCGCCATCGCCAATATGCCGCCGGCGAAGGCGTGCCAGGCATGTGTCGTGCTGATCGGCAGGTTGAGCAGCTTGATGGCCACCAGCACGATGCCGCCGATGACGTACACCGCATGCGGCCGGCCGCGCGTGCGCCAGTCGTGCACCATGGCGACCACCAGCAGGAGATAGGCGACGAAGGCAGGCGGGATCGTCACCGCGACGGGCGGCGGGCCGGGCGGCCCGGGAGGCGCGAGGAAGGTCAGGAACCAGCGCGCCACGGCGGCATCGAGAACCGAGATGCCGGCGAGCAGCATCAGCCGCTTGTGCACTTCCGGCCGGCGCACCATGGCGATGCCGATCGCGAACACGATGGCAAAGAACAGGATGCCGCTCCATGGCACGATTGCGAACGCGATGCCGGCGTCGGCTTGGCCGACCGATGCCGATCGCTTCATCGCGCTGACGCCGGCGAGGAATCCGAAGATGGTCATCGCGGTGGCCAGCGAGACGCCGATGATCCCGACCGATCGATGCCGCGCGACATTGCCGGAGGCCGCAAGCCAGGCCTGGAACACGAAGAACACCGACCACGTGAAGAAGACGATGCCGTGAACGTGAACCGACGGCGGCGCTGAGAACTTTCCCGTCGCGAGCGGTACAAAATAGGTCGGAGCAAAACCAAGGAAAGCGACGGCCGCACAGGCCACCGCCATGTGAAAATAGAATTGCCGCGCAGGCGACGCCGATGCGGCGCGTACGCGGCGGTCTTCGATCAGGATTGTCATCAGGGTTGAGTCTCGCGCAGGCGCAAAAGGTTCAGCACGAATTTTCAACCTGCCGGTCCCGACGATCCCTGAGATCAGTCACTATCCCGCAAATCCGCCTTCATCGAGGAACCGCCGCTCCTCGCTGGTCGTCTCGCGGCCGAGAATCGGATTCCGATGGGGAAATCGTCCGAAGCGCTTGACGATTTCGCGGTGGTCAACGGCGAAGGCGAGGGTCTCCGGATCGCCGAGCGCACGACATAGCTCGACGCAGCGCTCCTGGTCCTCCAGAACTTCGGAGTGGTTGAACGGCAGATAGAGGAAGAGCCGCAGGTCGGCATCGATGTGCCTGTCATGGCCGGCCGCAAGCGCCGTCTCCGCCACCTTCAGCGCCACCGCATCGCTGGCATACATGCGCGGCGTGCCGCGAAACACGTTGCGCGGAAACTGGTCGAGCAGCAGGATCAGCGCCAATGCCCCGCCCGGCGTCCGCTGCCAGGGATCGAGGTCGCCGCGGCAGGCCGCCTCATGGGCATCGAGGAAAGTTTCGCGAAAACGGCGGTCGAACGCCTCGTCCTTCGTGAACCAGCGCGACGGGCCGGCCTCGCTCCAGAAGGCAATGATATCGGAGGGCCGCGTCGGTACGGTCGTGACGGTGCTGCCAGTCTGGTGTCCTGCCGACATGATTGCTTCCCCGAGAGCCGTTGCGCCTTGTCGCCTGCGCGATGGCCGTGGATATCGGGTCTCCCTTGATCGCGCGCAAGCCGCACGGACGACACGGGGCGCGACCGGAAGTCTCGCCGTGCCGGTTGGATACGTCATGTTTCCGCCGGAATCTGCCGATGTCGATGTGCGCCATTGGTGTTACGATCAGATGATGCCGATGGCGTGCCGGGCAGCGTTAACGGTTGTGGTCGCGTTGGTGCTGTCGGCGCTGGCGTATGCGGCGTTTGCCGCGGGTACCGAGCCTGACAAGCATCCGCTCAACGCCACGCCGTGTCTTGCCGCAGCCGCGGCCAACGACGACGACGGTATCCTCGATCTCTGCGGCCCGCTGCTCGCCCACGAGAAACTGGAGAAGGCCGATCGCATCAAGGTGCTGCTTGCCCGCGCCGCCGTGTTCGCGCGGCGGGAGAAGCACAGCGACGCGTTCGACGATTACGACACCGTGCTGCGGCTCGATCCCACGCTTGCGGATGTCTTCAATATGCGGGGCGAGCTCTTTCGCAAGAAAGGCAATGGCCCGCGGGCAGTGTCGGATTTCGCCGCCGCGCTGAAACTCAATCCGGATCATGCTGCCGCCAGGGCCAATCATCGTTCGATGGCGCAGGAGCTGGAGCGCCTCGGGGCGCTGAAAGCCGTTGCCGGCAAGCCGAGCTTCAACTGCGCCACCGCGCGCCGGCCGGTGGAAAAGGCGATCTGCGCCCGTCCCGAGCTCGCCGATCTCGATCGCGAGGTTCAGGGATCCTACGTCCGGGCAATCGGCGAAGCGCGCGACCCGCGCGAGGTCGGCATACTCAAGCGCCAGCAGGACGAATTCGTCGCCGCCCGCAACGCCCGGTTCGGCAAGCCCGGCTACGACCTGCAAAAGGCCATGCGCGAACGGCTGCGTGAGATCAACGGTATCGACGGGTATTAGGGCGACCCATAGCCGAATGTCGCAGGCGTTTCGGCCTTGAAACCCCGGGCCATCCCGTGACAATGACTGCGCAAGAAAAAGGCATCTGAATTGATCCCGGTCATGGCGGACGCGCTTGCCGCCGTTCAGCTGTCCGGGACATCAGAGGGAGCGAGCCCATGAACATCCACGAGAAGAGCCGGTACCACGACGTCTATGCCCGCGCGCTCGCCGACCCCGAAGGGTTCTGGGCGGAGGCGGCGCGGGAGATCGACTGGATCGAGCCGGCGAAGAAGGTGTTCGACCCCTCCGCCGGTGTCTATGGCCGCTGGTTCGGCGGCGCCGTGGTCAATACCTGCCATAACGCGCTCGACCGCCATGTCGCCGGTGGCCGCGCCGACCAGGTGGCTCTGATCCACGATTCCCCGCTGACCAATTCCATCACCAGATTCACCTATGCCGAACTGCTCGCCGAGGTGAAGACGCTCGCCGCCGTGATGCAGGATTTCGGCGTGGTAAAGGGCGACCGCGTTATTCTCTATATGCCGCTGGTGCCGGAAGCCGTGGTGGCCATGCTTGCCTGTGCGCGCATCGGCGCGGTGCACAGCGTCGTGTTCGGCGGCTTTGCCGCGAAAGAACTCGCCACCCGCATCGACGACGCGAGGCCGAAGCTGATCTTCTCGGCGAGCTGCGGCATCGAGCCCGGCCGCATCGTGCAGTACAAGCCGCTGCTCGACGAGGCGATCGAGTTGTCCAGCGCCAAGCCGTCGGCCTGCATCATCCTGCAGCGCCCGCAGCACGGCTGTGGACTCGTCGGCGGCCGCGACCATGACTGGGCGAGCCTGCGCAAGAACGCGATCGCGGCGAAGAAATCCGCCGACTGCGTGCCGGTGCTGGCCACCGATCCGCTCTACATCCTCTACACGTCGGGCACGACAGGCATCCCCAAGGGCGTGGTGCGCGACAATGGCGGGCATCTGGTCGCGCTGAAATGGTCGATGTTCAACCTCTACGGCGTCAAGCCGGGCGAGGTGTGGTGGTGCGGCTCCGACATCGGCTGGGTGGTCGGCCACAGCTACATCGTTTACGGCCCGCTGATCCACGGCGCGACCTCGATCATGTACGAGGGCAAGCCGGTAGGCACCCCCGATGCCGGCGCGTTCTGGCGCGTCATCAGCGAGCACAAGGCGGTGGCGCTGTTCACCGCGCCGACCGCGTTCCGCGCCATCCGCAAGGAGGACCCGGAAGGCAAGTTCATCCGGCAACACGATCTGTCGAAATTCCGCACGCTGTTCCTGGCCGGCGAGCGCGCCGATCCGCCGACCGTGGAATGGGCTGAAGCGCAATTGAAGGTGCCGGTGATCGACCACTGGTGGCAGACCGAAACCGGCTGGTGCATCGCCGGCAATCCGGTGGGTCTCGGCATGCTGCCGGTGAAGCACGGCTCGCCGACGGTGCCGATGCCGGGTTACCAGGTCGACGTGGTGGACGAAGCGGCCAAGCCGGTGGCCGCCAATACCATGGGCTCGATCGTCATCAAGCTGCCGATGCCGCCCGGCTGCCTGCCGACGCTGTGGCAGCAGGAGGACCGCTTCAAGGAAGCGTACCTGACGGAATTCCCCGGCTACTACAAGACTTCGGACGCCGGCTACAAGGACGAGGACGGCTACGTCTGGGTGATGGGCCGCACCGACGACATCATCAACGTCGCCGGCCACAGGCTTTCTACCGGCGGCATGGAGGAGATTCTCGCCTCGCATCCGGACGTCGCCGAATGCGCCGTGCTCGGCATCAAGGACGCCATCAAGGGCGAAGTGCCCTGCGGCTTCCTGGTGCTGAAGGCCGGCGTGACGCGCAAGCCCGCGGAAATCGAGAAGGAGATCGTCGCGCTGGTGCGCGACAAGCTCGGCCCGGTCGCCGCCTTCAAGCTCGCCATCACCGTCGGCCGCCTGCCGAAGACGCGCTCCGGCAAGATCCTGCGCGGCACCATCAAGAAGATCGCCGACGGCGAAAGCTGGACCATGCCGGCGACGATCGAGGACCCCAAGGTGCTCGACGAGATCGGCGATGCGCTGAAGGGCAGGGTGTGAGGGCTTGATTGCGCCGCACTTGTCGGTGAAGACCCTCACCCTGAGGAGCGCGGAACGCGCGTCTCGAAGAGTGAGGCCCCACTTGGGCCGCATGGTTCGAGACGCCCGCTGACGCGGGCTCCTCACCATGAGGATCGAGGAATTATGAACCCGCGAATTGTGTTCTCGCTGCTGCTCGTTGCCCCCCTGCTCGCCGGCTGCCTCGAACGCGGCCAGCCGACCATGGTCGATACCTCGGCCGACGACGACGCCTTCTGCCGCGCCGGCAACGTCGCGCCGGGCTCCAACGAGTACGTCAACTGCCGCAAGAACCGCGACGCCCAGCGCGGCAACGCCAACGCCCGCGCCGACCGCGCGCAGCGAAACCTCGCCGAGCACATGCTGAACAATCCGTCGAGACCATAGTTAAGGGAGATTGCGATGAACGAAGACAGTTTCAACTCCAGCCTGCGGGCGTTCCTGAAGAAGGTCGGCATCACTTCGCAGCGCGAGATCGAGAAGGCCGTGCGCGACGCGGTTGCAGCCGGCAAGCTCAAGGGCAACGAGAAGCTGCCGGCGAAGATGGTGCTCACCATCGGCGGCGTCAGCTTGACGCACGAGATCAGCGGCGAGATAGAGTTGGGGTAGAATCCCTCATCCGGCGCTTCGCGCCACCTCCCACAAGGGGAGAAGGGAAGCGGGCCCAAACAAAAACGCGGCGAGTCTCCCCGCCGCGTTTCGAAACCCAAACCAGCCGTGAGGAGTGCCTACTCCTCCTCCGCCTTCTTGCCGCCGATGGTCTTCAGCTTGGCGAACACGGCGTCGACATTGAGGTCTTCGCGCTGCTTTTCGGTCGGCTCGAACTCCGGCTCCTTCTTGGTGGTCTCGGAGGCCGGCAGTAGCGTAGCGCCGCCGTAATTGGCGGGCACCGGCTTTTCCTTGGCGGCGCGCTGCACCTCGAAATCGAGCTCGATCTGCGAGCAGAGGCCGAGCGTCACCGGGTCCATCGGCGTGAGCGTGGAGGCATTCCAGTGGGTGCGATCGCGGACGCTGGCGATCGTGGTTTTGGTGGTGCCGACCAGGCGCATGATCTGCGCGTCCTTCAATTCGGGATGGTTGCGCACCAGCCAGAGGATGGCGCTCGGGCGCTCGTGGCGGCGCGACACCGGGGTGTAGCGCGGACCCTTGCGCTTGGCGGCCGGCGGCAGCACCACCTTGCTCTCTTCGAGCCGCAGGCGATACTCGGCGTCCTGCTCGCCCTTCTCGATCTCCTCGCGGGTCAATTGCCCGCTGGAGATCGGGTCCATGCCCTTGATGCCCTGGGCGGCGTCGCCGTCGGCAATGGCGCGGATCTCCAGCGGGTGCATCTTGGTGAAATCGGCGACCTGGTCGAAGGTCAGGGCGGTATTATCAAGCAGCCAGACGGCCGTGGCCTTCGGCATCAGCGGCGCGTTGCTCATGGCAAATCTCCTTGGCGCTTCGCCCACCTCTTGCGGAGGCGAAACCTTTGGTCATCGGCGATGACGGGAATTGAGCCCTATATAAGCCCTGAGGGGTAAAACGCGCAATGGCCCTCGCAAAAGTGCCTTGACACAACGGCAAACCGGTCCCAAGTCCTTACCGAAACTGGCCGTTCCCCGCCCACCGGCTGGGGGTGATTCGGTCCCGGGAACTGCCCCAAATGTCAGCCAAATCGGACCCAAAACCGGACCTGAGAATCGTGCTTTGTTCTCCCCGCGGCTTCTGTGCCGGGGTGGTGCGGGCCATCGACACCGTGGAACGGGCGCTCGCCATCTATGGCGCCCCGGTCTATGTCCGCCACGAGATCGTCCATAACAAATACGTCGTCGACAGCCTGAAGACCAAAGGGGCGATCTTCGTCGAGGAACTGGAAGAAATCCCTGACAACACCAACGCGCCGGTGGTGTTCTCGGCCCACGGCGTTCCGAAATCGGTGCCGGCCGAAGCCAAATCGCGCAACTTCTTCTCGCTGGATGCGACCTGTCCGCTGGTGACCAAGGTGCACCGCGAGGCCGCCATCCACTTCAAGCGCGGCCGCGAAATCCTCCTGATCGGCCATTCGCATCATCCGGAAGTGGTGGGCACGCTCGGCCAGTTGCCGGCAGGCGCGATCACCCTGATCGAGACCGCGGAAGACGCAAAAACCTTCACGCCGAAGGATCCGACCAATCTCGCCTTCGTGACCCAGACCACGTTGTCGATCGACGACACCAGGGAGATCGTGGAAATCCTCAAAGGGCGTTTCCCGAGTATCTACGGTCCGCACAAGGAAGACATCTGCTACGCCACCACCAACCGCCAGCTCGCGGTGAAGAAGGTGGCTCCCGTCGTCGATGCGCTGATCGTGGTCGGCGCGCCGAACTCGTCGAACTCGCAGCGGCTGCGCGAAGTCGCCGAGCGCGAGGGCTGTCCGATTTCGGTGCTGGCGCAGCGCGCCAGCGACATCGACTGGAAGCGCTTCGAAGGCATCAAGAGCCTCGGCATCACCGCGGGCGCCTCCGCCCCGGAAGTGATCGTCGAGGAGATCATGGGCGCCTTCGCCGAGCGCTACACGCTGCATGTGGACACGGTCTCGGCCGCGGAAGAGAACGAGTTCTTCCCGCTGCCGCGCTCGGTGCGGCCGGACGCAGCATAAGGCGGTCACTAGTGCGGCGGATTTGAAGCTCCTCTGAGTTTGCCGCGCGTGCGGTAGGAACTTCAAATCCATAAGCCGCGCTAGCGCTAAGATTCATTTGTAGTGTCCCTTTGATCCCGAAGTTCGCATCAGAGGGGCCTCGACGGGGTGCGAACTTCGGGATCGGACACTACATGGCGGTCTACACCGACGTCGCCGCCGAAGAGCTCGCGGAATTCCTCAAGGGATACGACATCGGCGAACTGCTCTCCTACAAGGGCATCGCCGAGGGCGTCGAGAATTCCAACTTCCTGATGCACACCTCGAAGGGCGCCTACATCCTCACGCTCTACGAGAAGCGCGTGGCGGAAGACGACCTGCCGTACTTCCTGTCGCTGATGGCGCATCTGGCCGAGCACGGCGTGAGCTGCCCGCAACCGGCGAAGAATCGCAGCGGCGCGGTCTATTCCACGCTCGCCGGCCGCCCGGCCGCGATCATCAATTTCCTCGAAGGCATGTGGCCGCGCCGGCCCAACGTGGCGCATTGTGCGGGGGTCGGTGAGGCGCTGGCGAAGATGCACCTGGCGGGCCGCGACTTTCTGCTGTTCCGGGCCAATCCCCTGTCGGTGGCCGGCTGGGAGACGCTGTTCGAGCGTGCCGCCGATCGTGCCGACAGCGTGCAGGCGGGCCTGCGCGCCTTCATTGGGGACGAGCTCGACTATCTCGAGACGCGCTGGCCGGACGACCTGCCGGTCGGCGTCATCCATGCCGACCTGTTTCCGGACAACGTGTTCTTTCTCGGCGACAAGCTGTCCGGCCTGATCGACTTCCCGTTCTCCTGCAACGACATTCTGGCCTATGACGTTGCGATCTGCCTCAATGCCTGGTGCTTCGAGCCGGATCATTCCTTCAACGTCACCAAGGCGCGCGCGCTGCTGAACGCCTACAGTCGCACGCGGCCACTGTCGGCGGCCGAGCAGAACGCGCTGCCGCTGCTGGCGCGCGGCGCCGCGCTGCGCTTCCTGCTGACGCGGCTGGTCGATTTCCTCAACGTGCCCGCGGGCGCGCTGGTGAAGCCAAAAGACCCGCTGGAATATGTCCGCAAGCTGCGCTTCCAGCAGAGTGTCGCTGGCATTAACGACTATGGCGTCACGCCTGCCGGGTGCGCGGCGTGAGCGAAAAGCCGCATGTGACGATCTTCACCGACGGCGCCTGTTCCGGAAATCCCGGCCCCGGCGGCTGGGGCGCGATCCTGCGCTTCGGCGAGGTCGAGAAGGAATTGAAGGGCGGCGAGGCCCACACCACCAACAACCGCATGGAACTGATGGCGGCGATCTCGGCGCTGGAGGCGCTGAAGAAATCCTGCGTGGTCGATCTCACCACCGACAGCCAGTACGTCCGTCAGGGCATCACCGCCTGGATCCACGGCTGGAAGAAGAACGGCTGGCGCACCGCCGACAAGAAACCGGTCAAGAACGCGGAGCTGTGGCAGCGCCTCGACGTCGCGCTGAAGCCGCACGAGGTGCGCTGGCACTGGATCAAGGGCCACGCCGGCCACGCCGAAAACGAGCGCGCCGATCAACTGGCGCGTGAGGGCGTCGCGATGGCGCGGTTGAAGGGATAGAAATCGTAGGATGGGTAGAGCGAAGCGAAACCCATCATCGTGCGGCAAGGCGGTGGGTTTCGCTATCGCTCAACCCACCCTACAAGCGCCGCCCTACAGCTGCCCGAGCAGCGTATCGCCGCCGGAGACCTCGACCTTGCCGGGCGCCGGCTCGATGTTGAACTTCTTCACAGTGCCGTTCTCGACCAGCATCGAGTAGCGCTTGGAGCGGATGCCGAGCCCGTTGCCGGAGGCGTCGAGCTCCATGCCGATCGCCTTGGTGAAATCGGCATTGCCGTCGGCGAGGAACACCGCCTCGTCGCGCTGGTCGGTGTCGCGCTTCCAGGCGTTCATCACGAAGGCGTCGTTGACCGAGACGATGGCGATGGTGTCGACGCCCTTGCCCTTCATGGCGTAGGCGTTGAGGAAGATGCTCGGCAGATGCATCTTGTGGCAGGTGCCGGTATAGGCGCCGGGCACGGCGAACAGCGCCACCTTCTTGCCCTTGAAAATATCGTCGGTGGTTTTGACCTGCGGGCCTTCCGCCGTCATGACGCGGAATTTCGCCTCCGGCAGCTTGTCGCCAACTTGGATCGCCATTTTTCTTCTCCCCTGAATGAGCGGGTGTGTCTTAGAGCATTTTTGGGGCGGGGGGAAACCACTTCACCAGGGTGTGATAGTCGGTTTCCGCATCCCTGGCCGTCATTGCGAGGAGCGAAAGCGGCGAAGCAATCCACCTCTCCCCGCGAGGACCGATGGATTGCTTCGCTGACGCTCGCAATGACGATGGAGGGGCCGCGCTTACGCGGCGGCCGCCTTCTTCTCGTCGCGCAGCTCGCGGCGCAGGATCTTGCCGACATTGGTCTTCGGCAGCTCGGTCCTGAACTCGATCTGCTTCGGCACCTTATAGGCGGTGAGCTGGGTGCCGCAGTACTTGATGACTTCCTCGGCGGTGAGCGCCGGATCCTTGCGGACGATAAACGCCTTCACTGCCTCGCCCGACTTGGAGTCGGGCACGCCGATCACGGCGCATTCCAGCACGCCGGCGTGGCCCGCGATCACTTCCTCGATCTCGTTCGGATAGACGTTGAAGCCGGAGACCAGGATCATGTCCTTCTTGCGGTCCACGATCTTGGTAAAACCCTTCTCGTCCATCACGCCGATGTCGCCGGTACGGAAATAGCCGTCCGCGGTCATCACCTTCGCGGTCTCGTCCGGCCGGTTCCAGTAGCCCGCCATCACCTGCGGGCCCTTGGCGCAGATCTCGCCGGCTTCGCCGAGCGGTAGTTCCTTGCCGTCGTCGTCGCGGATCGACAGGTAAGTCGAGGGTACGGGAAGGCCGATCGAGCCTGAGAACTTGTCGGTGTCCGCGGGGTTGCAGGTCAGGGTCGGCGCGGTCTCGGAAAGGCCATAGCCTTCCGACAGTGCGCATCCGGTCACCGCCAGCCACTTCTCGGCGACAGGCTTCTGCGTCGCCATGCCGCCGCCGAACGAGGTCTTCAGCTTGGAGAAGTCGAGCTTGTCGAAGCCGGGTGTGTTGAGCAGGCCGTTGTAGAGCGTGTTGACCGCCGGGAACGAATTGACCTGGTACTTCTGCAATTCCTTGACGAAGCCCGGCATGTCGCGCGGGTTCGGGATCAGAAGGTTGACGCCGCCGGCGCGCATCGCGAGCATGAAGCACGCGGTCAGCGCGAAGATGTGATAGAGCGGCAGCGCGCAGACGATGAAGAGCTGGTCGACATGCGGCGGTTTCTTCAGCGCCGGCTGCAGCCAGGCGTCGTTCTGCAGGATGTTGGCGACGATGTTGCGGTGGAGCAGCGTCGCGCCCTTGGAAACGCCGGTGGTGCCGCCGGTGTACTGCAGGAAGGCGACGTCGTCGGGCGTCAGCTTCGGCTTGTCGAGCTTCATGCCGCGGCCGGCCGCGACCGCGTCGTTGAAGGCGACGGCGCGCGGGATCGACCAGGCCGGCACCATCTTCTTCACCTTGCGCACGACGAGATTGACGATCACGCCCTTGAAGCCGAGCAGGTCGCCCATGCTGCCGACGATGACGTGCTTGACCGAGGTCTTGCCGAGCACCTGCTGCACCGTGCTGGCGAAGTTCTCCAGCACGATGATGGCTTCAGCGCCGGAGTCCTTGAGCTGGTGCTCGAGCTCGCGCGGGGTGTAGAGCGGGTTGACGTTGACGACGCTGTAGCCGGCGCGCAGCACGGCCGCGGTCGAGATCGGATATTGCAGCACGTTCGGCATCATCAGCGCGACGCGCGAGCCCTTGGGCATGCCGCGGCTCTGCAGGTAGGCGGCGAGCGCCTGCGACATCTCGTCGAGCTCGCGGTAGCTGATCGACTTGTCCATGCAGATGAACGCCTTGCGGTCGGCGAACTTCGCAAAGCTCTCCTCGAGCAATTCGACCAGCGACGAATACTGGGTGGCGTCGATGTCGGCGGGCACGCCAGCCGGGTACTGCTTGAGCCAGATACGCTCCATTGGTCTCTCCCCTCACATTCGTGGAAATTGTTGTATTCGCTGGCCGGTTGAGTAGCCCGGACCGCCTTGTTGCCGGCAGTATTGGCAATGCGGCCCGATATGGCAAGCGGCTGCGCGTTATCGACGCAATGGCCGGCGGCGTACAAACGCGGTTAACGGCGGCAAAGGCAGTTCAATTTGCAGTATTAAAGGCTTGCGCGATCAGCTGGCCGGCTTGGTTTCGGGCTTGGGCTTTGCGGTCGCCGCAGGCTTCGCTGACGCAGCGGGCTTGGGCGCTGCCGCAGCCGCGGGCTTGGCCGCTGCCGGAGGCTTCTGGGTCGGCTTGGCCGCGCTGGAAACGGGCTTGTCGGCGGGCTTTGCCGGCACCGCGGTTTCCGGCCTGGCCGAGGCATGCTGCGCCTTCGGCTTGGCGGGCTTCTGGTCCGGCTTGGCCGCGGTCCTGGTCTCGGCGGCCTTCGGTTCGACGGCGCCGTCAGGCTTCTTTGCGGCGGTGCGCGAACGCTTGCCGCGCCTGGTCGTCTGCTTTTCCGAATCCGTCGCCACAGCTGCGATCAGGGCAGCGCCAGTCCGCTTCGGCCCGGTATAGACGACCATCGGCTCGCCGACCGGAACGTCCTGCAGCAGCACTTCGGACGCCTTCGGCATCGGCGCCTGCAAACCTGCGGTGAAGAAGGTCATGGCGGCTTCGCCGCCTGTCGCGCTGCTGCTCGCCGCGACGGTGAGGGAGGCATCGTCCTCGTCGGTCGCCGGCCGCTTGCGCCTGCCGTTGCACATCTCCTCGCGCAGGTTCGGCGGCGTGGCGTCGATCGGCGCAAGGCTGTCCACCGTGCCCATCGAGGGCCTGAGCCACGACAGGCCGGTGTTGCCGAAGCCGCGCTCGAGCAATTGCGCGGCGCGCACCGCACGCGCCTGCCCCGAGGAGGAGCCGAGCACGACGGCGATCAGCCGCTTGCCGTTTCGTGTTGCCGAAGCCACGAGGTTGTAGCCGGAGGCGCAGATGAAGCCGGTCTTGAAACCGTCGGCGCCGGGATAGCGGCCGATCAGGCGGTTGAAATTGGCGGTGGTCCGGCGGCCGAAGCGGATCGCCGGGATGTGCATGAAATATTCGTATTCGGGAAGGTCGCGGATCACGGCGCGGGCGAGGATCGCAAGGTCGCGTGCGGACGTCACCTGGCCGTCCGCCGGCAGGCCGTTCGGATTGACGTAGGTGGTTTGCGACATGCCGAGGCGCTGCGCCGTCTGGTTCATCATCGCCGAGAAACCGTCGACCGAACGGCCGGCGCCCTCGGCGAGCACCACCGCCATGTCGTTCGCCGACTTCACCATCATCATGGCGAGCGCGTTCTCGACGGTGACGAGCGTGCCCGGCTTGAAGCCCATCTTCGACGGCGACTGCGAGGCCGCCACCGGCGACACCGTCAGCGTCTGGTCGAGCGACATGCGCCCTTCCTTGACCGCCTTGAGCACCACATAGGCGGTCATGATCTTGGTGACGGAAGCGGGATACCACGGCATCGTGGCGTTGTCGGCCTGCAATACGCGGCCGCTATCGGCCTCGACCACAAGCCAGGCTTCGGCACGCGCCGCGCTCGACAAGGTGGCGGCACACGCCGCGACGGCAATCAATTTCAGCGGCGAGCTGCCGAGCAGCGAACGAATGAATTGCACAATCCGATTCCGGTCCTTTGGGAACCCGCCTCGTTGCGCCGAGGAGGTCCTTCGAATGCGACTTTCGGGTTTCAAGCTTGTCCGGCGCTATGCTTTGCGGCCGGTTGCAAACTATACCGGCTTGCCGTTTGAGAACAGAGGCTTGCGCGGCTAATTCGTGGATGAAATGGGCCGAATTTCGGCAGGTCTAACCGGAAATTTTACCGCCATCCGGCTTTTGAGTCTGTGTGGGCATGGTGACCGCGGCCCGCGTCTGCTCCTGCACCATGAACTGCGCCCGCGCCAGTTCCGCAAAACGTCCGCCCTTGGCGACGAGTTCGTCGAAAGTTCCGCTTTCGATCACGCGCCCGTTGTCGAACACGAGGATTCGCGTGGCATTGCGGATGGTGGAAAGCCGGTGCGCGATCACGAAGGTGGTGCGGCCCTTCATCACTTCGTCGAGCGCCGCATTGACCTTGGCCTCGGTCACCGCATCCAGCGCGCTGGTCGCCTCGTCCAGGATCAGGATCGGCGGATCCTTCAGGAGCGCGCGCGCGATCGACAGCCGCTGGCGCTCGCCGCCCGACAGCATGCGGCCGCGCTCGCCGGCGTGGGTGTCGAATTTCTTGTCGGCGCGCTCGATGAAATCCAGCGCCTGCGCGCGCGAGGCGGCCAGCCGCAGTTCCTCGTCCGTCGCGTCGGGCTTGCCGACCCTGAGATTGTCGGCGATCGAGCGGTTGAACAGCAGGGCTTCCTGGAACACGACGCCGATGTTCCGCCGCAGCGCCGTCAGCTTCAGCGCGCGGATGTCCATGCCGTCGATCTTGATGATGCCGGACTGCGGATCGAAGGCGCGATGCAGCAGCGCGATCGCGGTCGACTTGCCGGCCCCGGTCGGGCCGACCAGGGCGATGGTCTGGCCGGGCAGGGCGGAGAAGGAGAGATCCTCGATCGCCGGCCGCTTGCCGTCGTAGGAAAACGAGACGTCGTCGAACTCGATGAGGCCGGAGAGGCGTCCGGTATCGACCGCGCCGGGCCGGTCGCGCACCGCCGGCACGGCGTCGAGCACGTCGAAGAACTGCTGCAGGCGCGGGGCTTCCATGAACACGCTGTTGATGAAACCCACCACCTGCTCGAGCTTCTGGATCAGCATGGTGGCGAACGAGACGAACATCACGATCTCGCCCACGGTGGTGAGGCCCTGGCTGTGCAGCGCAATGCCGACGGTGAAGATCGCGAGCACCGTGATGGTGGTGGAAGCGCGGGTGATCACGGTGACCAGCGCCCACCATGACAGTACGGGCATTTGCGCGGCGAGCAGCTTGTCGGCGACGAAGCGCAGGCCCTGCACCTCGGAATCGATCCGCACGAAGCTTTGCACCAGCGCGACGTTGCCGAGCGCATCGGAAGCGCGGGCGGAGAGGTCGCTGTAATGCTCCTCGACCTCCATCTGCATGCCGTAGGTCTTGCGCACCACCAGCGTGGTCAGGATCGTGAAGACGACGCAGAGCGCGAACAGCAGCACGGCGAGCCGCCAGTTGATGTAGAGCGACAGCGGCAGCAGCACCACCAGCGACATGATCGCTGCGAAATGCTCGCGGAAGAAGCCGAGCCATACCCGCCAGAGCGCATCCGTGCCGCTCAGCATGGTCTTCATCAGCGTGCCGGAATGCGTACCGGTGTGGAAGGTCAGCGGCAGCTGCAGGATGTGCTCGAAATAGTCGGTCAGCACGGCCTGGCGCTGACGGTGCGCCAGCCGGTCGGCGTGCAGCGCCACCACGGCGCTGCAGACGATGGTGAACAGTCCGAATGCCACCCAGGCGGCCAGCAGCGGCCATGGCGAAGAGGTGGCGAACAGGCCGGTGACCGGCCGCCCCGACATTACGTCGATGATCTTGCCAAACAGCACCGGTTCGGCGAACTGGGCGCTGGCCAGCAGGAGATTGGCCACCGCGAGGATCCAGCCGAGCCGGGCCTCCTTGCCGAGCAATTCGAGCACGCGGGTATAGAGGCGGATCATGGACATGCGGCGGGCACTCGGGAAGCGAAGTTCGTTCCCCATTCTAAGCAGGGATCATCAGGCGCGACTACCCAATTCGCGCGGTTGTTCGCGTGCCACAGACGCGCCACCTCACCGTGAGTCAAATGTCAGTTGATCAGCCGCCCGTTTAGCGGCGGCAGAAAACTGCCGTCGAAGATGTCCGCCGCCGTCGGCCGCTTGTTGAACTTGAAACCCTCGGCGATCTGCTCGATCGACCTCTCGAACCGGGCCGTATCGACGGCGCCGAGGCCGTTGCGCCGCACCTCCGGCGTCAGCAAATTGTCGCGCAGGATCGCGCGCAGCCGCTCCAGCTCCCGCTCGCGCGAGCCGCCGTCCATCCGGCCCACCACCTGCGCGATGGCCAGCGTGGGCTCCTTGATCATGAGCTGGATGCCGCCGACCGTGGCGCGGATGAATGCCTTCACCGCTTCCGGCTTCGCCGCGGCGAAGGCCGGGTTGGCGATGATCGCATAGCCATAGGCCTCGCTGCCGTAATCGGCGAGCTTCAGCAGCACGAGGTCGTCGGCCGGCACACCGCTATCCTTCAGGTTGATCGCGGACAGGAAGGAGGTGCCGGTCACCGCGTCGACCTGCCCCGCCGAGAGCATCGGCTCGCGCACGGCCGGGCTGATCGCGCTCTGCTTGATCGTGGCAAGCTTGATGCCGTTTTGCCTGGCCACCGCCGGCCAGAACTTCGCGGCGGGGTCGCCCTCGACCACGCCGAGGCTCTTGCCGGAGAGATCGCCGAGAGCCTGGATGCCGCGGCTCTTGCGCGCGATGATGGAATAGCCCGCCTGGTTGAACAGCACGAACACGGCCTTGGCGCGCGGGCCGTCCGGCTTCTCCTTGTCGCGATGGCGGATCAGCGTGTTGATGTCGACCAGCGCAAGATCGCTTGCGCCCGAAGCGATGCGCGCCATGGCGTCCTGCGCGTTGGGCGCCGCGCTCATGGTGACGGACAGGCCCTCGGTGCTGAACAACCCGCTTTCCTGCGCCATCACGAAGGGCGTCGCCACCGCGTCGATCGGCCGGTCGAACGTAAGCTGGATCGCGACCGGGTCCGCCGCCCTGGCCGGCGGACACGCCGCGCCGCTCAAGCCCGCCAGAAAGAGGGCCAGCACGAAGCCTGGAGCGTAGGGCCGGTGTGCACGCATGAGACTAACCACGGGACGGGCCTTCGATACTGCCGCCGGAGTCATGCAGGAAACATGACATCGCGGCGGCCCGGCCATGATCCTCCCTTTAGTCTGAACGGGCGATGAGCGCCACGATTTCGTCACGGATCGTTCAGCTTGCATTCGGGTTCGGGAACCCAATATGCGCCTGGTGGTTAGTAGTTCATGGCCTGCTCTCAGGCCGGCTGCCACGGAGGACGTGAAATGTTCGCGGATAAGGGTTTCGTTTCCCATCTGGGCCGTACGGCCATGATCGCCGGCGTGGCGGCGACCGTGTTGACCTCCGTCGGGCCGACGGCAGCGGTTGCCGCGCCGGTAGCCAAGGAGAAGGGCCTGACGGCAGCGGCCGGCACCAGCGGCGCGACCGATTTCAGCTCCCGGCGCCGTTATTATCGCGGCGGCGGTCCGGCAGCTGCAGCCGCCTTTGCCGGCATCGTCGGCCTCGGCATCGCCGGCATTGCGGCCGCCAATGCCCGCCGCGACTACTATTATGCGCCCTACGGTTACGGTTATGGCGGCCCGCCCGTCGCCTACTACCCCGCCGACAGCTACTACTATGGCGGCGGTTACTATGGTGGCGGCCGGCAGTACTACGGCGGCTACGACACCGGTATGCGTCCCTATTACAACGCCTGGTAACGATGCTTCGCGAAATTGACCCGCCGGCCGCCAGGCCGGCGGAAAATTTCGCTTTTGGACCCGTATGTTAACGCGTTGCCGGGAACTTTGGACTAGGTTCGAGCCATGAGTGATTCGCTCGAACGGCTCTATCTGGCGGTGATTGCGGCCAAGGATCTCGATCCGGCGACGTCGCGCACGGCGCGGCTGTTTCAGCGCGGTCCCTCCAAGATGGCAAAGAAACTCGCCGAGGAAGCCATCGAGGTCGTCATCGACGCCGTCAATGGCAAAGCCGAGGCGGTCATTCGCGAGAGCGCGGATCTGCTCTACAATCTCACTGTGTTGTGGGCCGCGGCCGGTGTGCGACCGGAAGACGTCTGGCGAGAAATGGCGCGCCGCGAGCATCTCCTCGGCATTGCCGAGAAGCTGCCGAAGACGTCGGTCAAGCTGCCCAAGGCTGCGGCAACGCCAACGCGGCGACGAATTGTCGCGCTGGAAGGCCGCGCCATACGTAAACGGCACTGAATCCAGTCGATTTTCAGTATATCCCGCCATGGACAAATCGGCGCCATGATGGTTCATCGCGCCCCATGCTGAAGCGAATTTACGACTGGTGCATTGCCGCCGCCGACAAGCCCTATGCGCTCTGGATCATGGCGGCAGTGTCTTTTGCGGAGAGCTCTTTTTTCCCGATCCCGCCCGACGTGATGCTGCTGCCGATGTCTCTGGCGCGGCCGCAGCGGGCGTGGTTTTTCGCCGCCATCTGCACCATCGCCTCCGTCGCCGGCGGCGTGGTCGGCTACGCCATCGGCGCGCTGCTCTACGACTCGATCGGGCAGTGGCTGATGCACATCTACAATCTCACCGACAAGGTCGAGACCTTCCGCCAGTCCTATGCCGAATGGGGCGCCGTCATCATCCTGCTCAAGGGACTGACGCCGATCCCCTACAAGCTGGTCACCATCACCTCGGGCTTTGCCGGCTACGACATCTGGCTGTTCATCCTGTGCTCGATCGTGGCGCGCGGCGGCCGCTTCTTCGTGCTCGCCATACTGCTCAACCGGTACGGCGACGCCATCCGGGCGGAACTCGAAAAGCGGCTGACGATGTGGGTGGTGATCGGCGCCATCGTGCTTGTCGCCGGATTCTACATCGCCTATCGGTTGGTCTAGCGCTCGATTCCCCTGGGCCGATACGGGCTCGCTACTATCCGGCGGTCGAATGCAGGATTGGACAGGCAATCGTCCGGCACATCACGGCGTCCGCAGCGCGGCGCTGTTGTCGCTGGTGCTGATGGCGGCGAGCCCGGCCTGGCCGCAATCTCCGCCGCCCGCGCTCGGTGTGCAATCGCCGTCCCAGCAATCGGCGCCGCCACCGCTGCAGCAAAAGCCCGCACCCGTCACGCCGCCGGCGCGCGAGGAAAATCCAGGCCTCATCAATGAACTCGGCAAGCTCTGGGACAAGATGCCGAAAATCAAGAGCCCGTCGGAGACCCTGGAGGACATCAAGGGCGCGGGCGAGAGCCTGACCACTCTCGCGAAGCCGTCGACCATGGTGACGGGGAGGATGGCTTGCGCGGTCTCGGCGAACGGTGCGCCGGACTGCAAGAGCGGCGCCGACAGGCTGTGCCAGAGCAAGGGTTACAAGGAAGGCAAGAGCCTCGACGTCGATTCCGCCGAGACGTGCTCGCCTAAAGCCTTCATTCCGGGCCGCAAGCGCGAGCCCGGCGACTGCAAGACCGAAAACTACGTGATCAAGGCGCTGTGCCAGTAGAGCATGATCCGGAAAAGTGTGAAGCGGTTTTCCGAAAAGATCATGCTCAAACAAGAAAGCTGGAGCGAGATGGCGGTTTGAAGAAAACGTCATCGCGCTCCAGGCGACGGCTCCGCGCCTTACCTTCAAGCAGCAGGCAAGGAGCGCCCATGAGCCGGATCGAGCAGGATTTTCTCGGGACACGCGAAATCGGCGACGACGTCTATTACGGCGTCCAGACCATCCGCGGCAAAGAGAACTTTCACATCACCGGCATTCCGATGAACCAGGAGCCCTTCTTCGTGAAGGCGCTCGGCTATGTGAAGAAGGCGGCTGCGATGGCCAACCGCGATCTCGGCGCGCTGGACGCGAAGGTCGCCGATGCCATCGTCGTCGGCTGCGACCGCGTCATCGCCGGCGACATGATGGACCAGTTCGTCACGGACTTCATCCAGGGCGGCGCCGGCACCTCGACCAACATGAACGCCAACGAGGTGATCGCCAACCTCGCGCTGGAATCGCTCGGCTTCCGCAAGGGCGATTACCATGAGGTCAGCCCGAACGATCACGTCAATTACGGGCAGTCCACCAACGACACCTACCCGACCGCGTTCCGCCTCGCGCTGATCCTGCGGCTCGACAGCTACATCACGGCGCTGCGCCGGCTGCAGGAAGCCTTCTCCGCCAAGGCAAGGGAGTTCGACGGCGTGCTGAAGATGGGCCGCACCCATTTGCAGGACGCCGTGCCGATGTCGCTGGGCGCCGAGTTCCGCGGCTGGGGCACCACCATCGGCGAGGAGGTCGATCGCATCTCCGAAGCGCGCTCGCTGCTGCGCGAGATCAATCTCGGGGCAACCGCGATCGGCACTTCCGTCACCGCCGCGCCCGGCTATCCGGAGCTCGCGGTGCGCCACCTCAGCGCTCTGACCGGCGTCGAGTTCATCCTCGCCGGCGACCTCGTGGAGGCAACCTCCGACACCGGCGCCTATGTACAATTGTCCGGCGTGCTGAAACGCACGGCGAGCAAGCTGACGAAGATCTGCAACGACATCCGACTGCTCGCCTCCGGCCCGCGCTGCGGCTTCAACGAGATCAACCTGCCGCAATTGCAGCCGGGCTCCTCGATCATGCCGGGCAAGGTCAACCCGGTGATCCCCGAAGTCGTCAACCAGACCAGCTTCCTGGTGATCGGCCTCGACACCACGGTGACGCTGGCCGCTTCCGCCGGCCAGCTGCAGCTCAACGTGATGGAGCCGGTGATCTCGTTCGCGCTGTTCTTCTCGATCCGCACCATGGAGCGCGCGGTCGACAGCCTGCGCGAGAATTGCGTGGTCGGCATCACCGCCAACCACGAGCACACCCGTAATATGGTGCTGAACTCGCTCGGCATCGTCACGGTGCTGAAACCGCTGCTCGGCTACAAGCAATGCGCCGAGATCGCCCGCGAGGGCTACACGCAGGGCAAGCCGCTGCACCAGATCGTGGTGCTGGAGCGGAAACTGCTCACCCAGGAAAAGTGGGACGAGATGTTCTCCTTCGAGCGGCTGATCAACCCCGATCTCCTGCAGTGACGCCGGCGATTTCGCAGGTCGAAACGACAGCGGCAAATTCATGCTGGCGCGGCAGCGCGCGCGGGCAAAACATTCTCCGGCCGGCCGCGCATGGCAGCCTGCAAACGCAATACTTGACAGTGGAAAGATTGCCTTGTTGGTATGACGGGCGGTATCCAGGCCGCCGCCAATGAAGGATCGTGTCTCAATGTCCATGCCTGCGCTGTTCAAGGGCCGCCTGTCGATACCCGTGATCGGATCGCCCCTGTTCATCATCTCCGTGCCGGATCTCGTGATTGCCCAGTGCAAGGCCGGCGTGGTCGGCTCGTTCCCGGCGCTGAATGCGCGTCCGGCTGCGCTGCTCGACGAGTGGATAGCGCGCATCAAGGAAGAGCTCGCCGCCTGGGACAAGGCCAATCCCGACCGCCTGTCGGCGCCGTTCGCGGTCAACCAGATCGTGCACAAGTCCAACAACCGGCTCGATCACGACCTGGCCGTCTGCGAGAAGCACAAGGTGCCGATGCTGATCACCTCGCTCGGCGCGCGCGAGGAGCTGAACCAGGCCGCGCACAACTGGGGCGGCATCGTCTTCCATGACGTCATCAACCAGAAATTCGCGCACAAGGCGGTCGAGAAGGGCGCCGACGGCCTCGTCCTGGTCGCGGCCGGCGCCGGCGGCCACGCCGGCACCATCTCGCCGCTCGCCTTCGTGGCGGAAACCCGCGCCTGGTTCGACGGGCCGATCGCGCTGTCGGGCGCGATCGCGAGCGGCCGCGCCATCCGCGCCGCGCGCATCCTCGGCGCCGACTTTGCCTATATCGGTTCGGCCTTCATCGCGACGCAGGAGGCCAACGCGGTCGAGGCTTACAAGGAGATGATCACGGCCTCGTCGGCTGAAGACATCGTCTATTCCAACCTGTTCACCGGCGTGCACGGCAACTATTTGAAGCCGTCGATCGTCAAGGCCGGCCTCAACCCTGACGACCTGCCGACCTCCGATCCCTCCAAGATGAGCTTCGGCACCGACGCTTCCGGCGAGCGCGCCAAGCCGAAGGCCTGGAAGGAGATCTGGGGCTCGGGCCAGGGCATCGGCAATATCGGCAAGGTCTTGCCCGCCGCCGAGCTGATCGCGCGCTTCAAGAAGGAATACGAGGAAGCGGTGGATCCGGCGCTGGCGTAGCGCACGCAGTCGTCCCTGCGAACGCAGGGACCCATATGCGGCGGCAGGAATTATCTTGGCGAGATGGTGGCCGGCTTTCGCGCGACAACTGCGCCCTGTGGTTATGGGTCCCTGCGTTCGCAGGGACGACAGCGGCTTCCCAAAAAGAAAATGCCCGGGACATGCCCGGGCATTGTTGTTTCAGGAGGCCGCGGCTGCTTATTCCAGCTCGATCGCCTGGTACTTGCCTTTCTCGTCGATCGCGGTGCCCCAGATCTTGTGCGAGGCCTGGTGCTCGGCGCGGCCGAAGCCGAGCTTGGTGCCTAGCCCGAGATCGAGTTCGCGCATCGCTTCCAGCGTGTCCACCAGCTTCTCGGTGTCGAGCTGCGGGCCGGCCTTCTTCAGGGCCTGGATCAGGACGCTGGCCGCCACGTAGCCTTCGAGCGAGACGTAGTCGGGCGCCTCGCCGGGGAAATACTTGGCGAGCGCATTCTTGTACTCCAGCACGATGCTGGAATAGCCTGACACCGCCGGCACCACCTGGGTGACGATGACGCCCTGGGCGTATTTCGGCCCGAGCAGCATCAGCTCGTCGGCCAGCGCCGTCGAGCCGACGAACGACACGTTGGTGTAGACGAGACCGGGTATCGCGTCCTTGGTCTTCTCGATGAACTTGGCGCAAGCCCGGTAGGCGCCGACCATCACGACCGCCTTGATCGGCGTCTTCTGGGCCTTCAGCGTGTTGACCGCCTCGTCGACGTCGAGCGTGTTGCGCTTGTAGCCGACCCGCAGGATCCCCGCGTCGTTGCCGCCCATGGCGCGGAACGCCTTGGCCACGCCCGTGAAGCCGGCATCGCCGTAGGAATCCTGCTGCGCGAACACGGCGATCTGCTTCAGCGGAATCTTGCGAATCCGGACCAGATAACGCACGACAGCGTCGGTTTCCTCGACATAGCTGGCGCGATAGTTGAACACATAGCGATCCGGCGGGTCGTTGCGCAGGATGCCGGCGCCGGTGAAGGCGCCGAAGAACAGCATCTTCCGCTCCAGCGCAAAGGGGATGCCGACGACGGCGGTCGGCGTGCCGACATTGCCGACGATGCCGAACACCTGGTCCTTCTCGTAAAGCTGCTTCATCGCCTCGGCGGTGCGCGTCGGCTCATAGCCGTCGTCGGCGGCGAACAGCTTGAGCATGCGGCCGTCGACGCCGCCGGCGTCGTTGACGCGGTTGAACGCGGTGTCGATGCCGAGCTTCATCTGCCGGCCGAGCTCCCGGGCGGAGCCGGAGAAGGCGGCTGCGATGCCGAAGCGGATCTCGCGGTCGGTGATGCCGCGAACCGCGGGACCGGGCGGAACGACGACCTGCGCCGGCGTCGCGGCGGCGACCACCGGTCCCGGAGCCGGGGCGGCGACGGCCGGTGCCGGTGCCGGCGCGGTG
>CAZDEZ010000015.1:0-62388 GCA_964504705.1 uncultured Bradyrhizobium sp. | reverse complement strand
AGGCGCTGGCGGCGCTCAGCGGTTTGCTGGCGCTGGGCGCCTTCATGCTGCGGCAGTGGGGAAATTTCCACCGCCAATCGCTGATCCACCAGAAGCAGGTCACCGACAACGTCTACTATCGCAACGTCAACAACAATGCCGGCATCTTCACCTACCTGATCGGCGAGGCCGAGGACCAGGACTGGAAGGAAGTGCTGCTCGCCTATTACGGCCTGCTGACCGAAACCGCTCCCCTCACGCGCGAGGCGCTCGATGGGCGAATCGAGGAGTTTTTGATTCGCGCGATCGGCGTTTCGGCCGATTTCGACGTCGACCACGCGCTGTCGCGGCTGCGCGAGTACGGCCTCGTCATCGAGACCGGCGGCGGCCTCGTGGCGGCACCGCTTCCCGACGCGCTGGCGCGGCTCGACCGGGAGTGGAAGGGACTTTTGGGGACGGCCGCAAGCTGACTGACGGTCGTGGTGTCAGCCCGCGGGCGTCCATGGTTGGATCGGTGGTTCGGCAGACGCGATCTACCTCTCCCTATGGGAGAGGTGGACCTAATTTCACCGCAGGCTCGCGTTGATCTTCTCCAGCGCGGCCGAACCCGGGCAGAGCGCCTTCTCGTCCATCGTGTTCAGCGGCGTCTCCACCGTGTTGAGATGGGCGTGCAGGTCTTCCGCCTCGGGATCGACATAAAGCAATCCCGTGACGATCTGGCCCTTGGCGGCGTGCTTCTGCAGGAAATTCTGTGCCCCGAGGCGATCGTGCGGATCGTAGTCGGCGTCGAGCTTGCGCAGCGCCAGGCGAGTGCCGTCGTGCTGCTCGACCACCTGCACCGTGCCCGGCGCGTAGTCCACGCTGATCGGATCGCGGCCGACCAGCACGTCGAGGCGGTTCACGGCGTCGTTGTGCTCGCGCACATAGTCGAAGCTCTTGGTGGAGCCCGCGTGGTTGTTGAAGGCGATGCAGGGGCTGATCACGTCGATGAAAGACGCGCCCTTGTGGCGGATCGCGGCCGCGATCAACGGCACCAGCTGGGTCTTGTCGCCGGAGAAGCTGCGCGCGACGAAAGTGGCGCCGAGCTGCAGCGCGATCGCCACCAGGTCGATGGCGTTGTCGGTGTTGGTCACGCCCTTCTTCGACTTCGAGCCGAAGTCGGCGGTGGCCGAGAACTGGCCCTTGGTCAGGCCGTACACGCCGTTGTTCTCGACGATGTAGGTCATGTTGACGCCGCGCCGGATCGAATGGGCAAACTGGCCGAAGCCGATCGACGCGGAATCGCCGTCGCCGGACACGCCGAGATAGATCAGCTCGCGGTTGGCGAGGTTGGCGCCGGTCAGCACCGACGGCATCCGGCCGTGCACCGAGTTGAAACCGTGCGAATTGCCGAGGAAGTAGTCCGGCGTCTTCGAGGAGCAGCCGATGCCGGAAATCTTCGCCACCCGGTGCGGCTCGATCGACAGCTCGTAGCAGGCCTCGATGATCGAGGCGGTGATGGAGTCGTGGCCGCAGCCGGCGCACAGCGTGGAGATCTTCCCCTCGTAGTCGCGATGGGTATAGCCCAGTTCGTTCTTCGGCAGGCCCGGATGGTGGAATTTCGGTTTCGCAATATAGGTCATGACACGGCCTTGCGGAGGGGGGTCACCTTCAGATGGTCCTGGTGGTCGCCGATCGAGTTCGCGATATACCGCGCGGTGATCGGCGTGCCGTCGTAATGCAGGATCGGCACCAGCCGCACCGGATCGATGCCGTTCTCGTTGACGATCAGCTGGCGGAGCTGCGCGTCGCGGTTCTGCTCGACGACGTAGACGAAGTCGTGAGCGGCAATGAAGCTGGCCACGCTGGAATGGAACGGGAAAGCGCGGATGCGCAGGCGGTCGAGGTGGTGACCCTTGGCTTCCAGCAGGCCGATCGCCTCGTCCATCGCCGGCGAGGTCGAGCCGAAATAGATCACGCCGTATTTGGTCGGCTTGGCGGCATTGGCCTGCAACGGCCGCGGCACCAGGTCCTGCGCGGTCTCGAACTTACGCACCAGCCGCTGCATGTTGTCGACATATACAGCGCCTTCTTCGGAATAGCGCGCATAGCGGTCGCGCGACGTGCCGCGGGTGAAATAGCTGCCCTTGGTCGGGTGCGTGCCGGGATAGGTGCGGTAGGGGATGCCGTCGCCGTCGACGTCGAGATAGCGGCCGAAGTCGCGGCCCTCCTCCAGCATCTCGGCGGTCATGACCTTGCCGCGGTCATATTGCCTGGCGTCGTCCCACTTCAGCGGGCGGCACAGCCGGTGGTTCATGCCGATGTCGAGATCGAGCATCAGGAAGATGGTGGTTTGCAGCCGCTCGGCGAGGTCAAAGGAGTGCGCGGCGAATTCGAAGGCTTCTGCCGGATCCTCGGGGAACAGCATCACGTGCTTGGTGTCGCCGTGCGAAGCGTAGCCGCAGGCGATGATGTCGCATTGCTGGGTGCGCGTCGGCATGCCCGTGGACGGTCCGGCGCGCTGGATGTTCATGATGACAGCGGGAATTTCGGCAAAGTATGAGAGGCCGATGAATTCCGTCATCAGGGAGATGCCGGGGCCTGATGTCGCGGTGAAGGCGCGGGCGCCGTTCCAGGAAGCGCCGATCACAATGCCGATGGAGGCGAGTTCGTCCTCGCCCTGCACGATGGCGTATTTCGCCTTGCCGGTCTCGGGATCGTGCCGCAGCTTCTTGCAGTGGCTGGTGAAGGCCTCGGCCACCGACGAGGACGGCGTGATCGGATACCAGGCGCAGACCGTGGCGCCGCCATAGACCGCGCCGAGGGCCGCCGCGCTGTTGCCTTCCATGAAGATGCGGTCGCCGACCTTGTCGGCTTTCTTCACCCGCAGCCCGATCGGGCACTTCAAATTCTGCAGCGCCCAGTCGCGGCCGAGATGCAGCGCGTGGACGTTGGAGGAGAGCAGCTTCTCCTTGCCCTTGTACTGCTCGCCGATCAGCTGCTCGATCACCTTGGGGTCCATCTCGATCAGCGCGGACAGTGCGCCGAGATAGATGATGTTCTTGAACAGCTGGCGCTGGCGCGGATCGGAATAGGTCGAGTTGGTGATCGCGGTCAGCGGCACGCCGATGACGTTGATGTCGGTGCGGAACTTCGACGACGGGATCGGCTTGGTGGAATCGTAGAACAGATAGCCGCCGGGCTCGATCGAGGCGACGTCCTTGTCCCAGGTCTGCGGGTTCATCGCCACCATCAGGTCGACGCCGCCGCGGGCGCCGAGATGGCCGGCCTCGGTGACGCGCACCTCGTACCAGGTCGGCAGGCCCTGGATGTTGGAGGGGAAGATGTTGCGCGGGCTAACCGGCACGCCATGGCGCAGGATCGAGCGCGCGAACAGCTCGTTGGCGCTCGCCGACCCCGAGCCGTTGACGTTGGCGAAGCGGACGACGAAGTCGTTTACGCTGCTGATCGGGCTTTGCTCTGGCATGTCGTTCCCGCGTGAGTCATATCGATGAGGTATTTCTGCATGTCCCAGGCGCCGGTCGGGCAGCGCTCGGCGCAGAGGCCGCAATGCAGGCAGACGTCTTCGTCCTTGGCCATGATGCGGCCGGTCTTCAGCCCGTCCTGGATGTACAGCGCCTGGTCAGGATGCGGCGCCGGTGCGTTCAGCCGCTGCCGCAGGTCCGCTTCCTCGCCGTTCTCGGTGAAGGTGATGCAGTCCATCGGGCAGATGTCGACGCAGGCGTCGCATTCGATGCACAGCGGCGCGGAGAACACCGTCTGCACGTCGCAGTTCAGGCAGCGCTGCGCTTCGCCGAGCGCGAGCTTGACGTCGTAGCCGAGCTCGACCTCGGCGCGGATGTCCTTCAGCGCGATCACCTTGTCGCGATGCGGCACCTTGAAGCGCTGGTCGGCGGAGATGTCGTTGTCGTAGCTCCACTCGTGGATGCCCATCTTCTGCGAGGTGACGTGCACTTCCGGCAGCGGCCGTTCGTTGATGTCCTCGCCGGAGATCAGCTTGTGGATCGACAGCGCCGCGTCATGGCCGTGCGCCACCGCCCAGATGATGTTCTTCGGGCCGAACGCCGCGTCGCCGCCGAAGAACACCTTCGGATTGGTCGAGGCGAAGGTTTTCGGGTCCACCTTCGGCATGTTCCACTTGTCGAACTCGATGCCGCAGTCGCGCTCGATCCAGGGGAATGCGTTCTCCTGGCCGACGGCGACCAGCACGTCGTCGCATTCGACGGTCTCGTCCGGCTCGCCTGACGGTACGAGGTTGCGGCGGCCCTTGGCGTCGTACTCGGCCTTCACCTTCTGGAAGGTGATGCCGGTGAGCTTGCCGTTGTCATGGATGAAGGCGACCGGCACCATGAAGTTGAGGATCGGGATGTCCTCGTGCATGGCGTCTTCTTTTTCCCACGGCGAGGCCTTCATCTCCTCGAAGCCGGAGCGCACGATGACCTTGACCTCTTCCCCGCCGAGGCGGCGGGCGGTGCGGCAGCAATCCATCGCGGTGTTGCCGCCGCCGAGCACGATGACGCGCTTGCCGATCCTGTCGATATGGCCGAACGAGACGTTGGCGAGCCATTCGATGCCGATGTGGATGTTCTTGGCCGCTTCCTTGCGGCCGGGAATGTCGAGCTCGCGACCGCGCGGCGCGCCGCTTCCGACGAAGATCGCGTCGTAGCTCTCGGCCAGCAGCTTCTTCAGGCTGTCGATGCGGTGGCCGCCCTTGAACTCGACGCCAAGGTTGAGGATGTAATCGGTTTCCTCGTCGATCACGGAATCGGGCAGGCGGAACTTCGGAATCTGGCTCCGCATCATGCCGCCCGCCTTCGGGTCGGAATCGAACACGGTGCAGTGATAGCCGAGCGGCGCGAGATCGCGCGCCACCGCAAGCGAGGCGGGGCCGCCGCCGACCAGCGCAATGCGCTTGCCGTTCTTCGGCCCCGGGCGCGGCATGCGATGCCTGACGTCGTCCTTGAAGTCGGCGGCGACGCGCTTGAGGCGGCAGATCGCGACGGGATTTTCCTCGACGCGGCCGCGCCGGCAGGCGGGCTCGCACGGACGGTCGCAGGTGCGCCCCAGAATGCCGGGGAACACGTTCGACTTCCAATTGATCATGTAGGCGTCGCTGTAGCGGCCCTCGGCGATCAAGCGGATGTATTCAGGAACCGGAGTGTGCGCGGGACAAGCCCACTGGCAATCGACCACTTTGTGAAAGTAGTCGGGCGCCGAAATGTCGGTCGGTTTCATTCTTCCCTTGCCCGCGCCGTTTCAAGGACGACGCGGCCTTGTCCTGGCTTCAGGACGCTTATCTCGCGTCCTTCTCGTTTCTGAATTGGATCATAGGCTTATCTTATTAGAGCCATTCCAGAGGCTTCACAAAGGGCAATTTTGTCTCATCTCCAGTTTTCATGGCTGTGCTGCTCAAACATTCGTGTCGCCCTGCACTTGCGGCAGTGCAACATGTACGCTGCAGTGCAAATCAGCGTGGGGGCAGGTCGCTTCTGGCGAGATCGAATAGCAAACGATAGACGCCGTTCGTCACCAGCAGCGGCTTGATCGCGACGTTGTCGACGATGCGCGTCGCGGCCTTCGGAACCGCATGCACGCTGGTGGCGTCGATCAGCACGAACCAGTCGCCGGCGCCGGGATTGGACGCTTCGGCGTCCTTGCCGAGCGGCTTCGACAGCGCCGGGTCGCTTTCGAGCAGATGCATGGACACGATGCCGTCGAGATCGGCGGGATCGAGCAGGGGTTCGAGCGCGGCGCGCAGCTTGTCCCTGGCCCCGCCGGGGCGCAGGCGGACGATGCCGAGCGCCGAACCGCGTCCCACGCCGTGGCTGATGGTGATGCGCGCCACCGCGCGGATCATGTTCTTGAAGCGATTGATGATGGCCTTCGACCACGCCGTCTGGTTCCCCAGCGCCGTGCGATAGGCGGGGCTGTCGAGCACCTCGAAGGTTTCGGTGGAATACAGGCTGAGATATTTCGGCTTGCCGATCTGGGCGACGTAGCGGCGGGCTTCGAGGAAGCCGTCGATGGCAACGCGCTCCTCGAGGTGCTCGCGATCGTACCAACGGTTGAACTCGGCTTCATGCGCGGCATCGATGTCCATCGACGTCAGCAGCATGCCTTTTCCAGCCATCGGCATCGGTCGCTCCTGCTATTTGATTTTGGACCCCATGTCCGCGATCGCCCGCATCACCGCATTCCGCACGCCGGGATCGTACAGCGAATGCCCGGCGCCTTCGACGATGCGTATTTCGGCCTCGCGCCAGGCGGCGGCGAGCCGATGGGAAATTTTCGGCGGGCACAGCAGATCGTAGCGGCCCTGCACGATGATGCCGGGAATGCCGGCAAGCCTGTCCGCTTCGGCCATCAATTGGTCCGGCTTCATGAAAGAGTCGTTGGAGAAGTAATGCGCCTCCATGAACGGCGTTGCCGGCATGGCCTGTGACGATCTTGGCGCAGCGAGGTCGAGCCTGGTTCGGCTTGGCGCATGCTCGCTGAGAATGCGTTCGGTTTCGCCCCAGGCCCGCGCGGCGGGCGCGTGCACGGCGGGGTCGGGATCGAGGATGCGGCGGAAATAGGATCGGATCGGCCGCGCACGCTCTTCCGGCGTCAGCAGACCGAGAAAATCCTCGGAGAGGCCGGGATGGAGCCGCGGCAGCGAGCGCAAGAATCCGTCCTCGATTTCCGCGACGGTGCCGAGAAAGGTCGCGCGCAGCACGATGCCGCTGACGCGGTCCGGATGCGCCTCTGCATAAGCCAGCGCCAGCGTCGCGCCCCAGGAGCCGCCGACCACCATCCAGCGCGGAAAGCCGAACTTCTCGCGGATCGTCTCCATGTCCGCGATCAGATGCGTCAGGGTGTTGTGCTCGCGGCCGCCCCTGGGCCGGCTGCGGCCGGCGCCGCGCTGGTCGAACAGCACGGCATGGAAGCGCTCGGGATCGAACAGGCGGCGATGATCGGGTTGGCAGCCGCTGCCGGGTCCGCCATGCAGGTAGACCGCGGGAATGCCGCCGGTGCGGCCGATACTCTCGACATAGACCTCGTGGCCGTCGCCGACGGCAAGGTGCTCCGATGTCAGCGGTGCGAAGCGGTCCGCGCGGGCTCGCCCCGCATCGACGTCAGGCGCCATGTCTGCCTTCCTGGCTGCCTTCCGCCTCCAGCGTCCCGCCGGCGAAGTTGCGATAAAGGAAACGGCTCTGGCCGGAAGCCGCATCCTGCTCGGCCTGCCGGAAGATTTTTTCGTGCAGCGGCGAGAGCGAGCAGGCCGGGTCGGTATTCCCGGCATCGCCCGTCAGCGCAAAGGCCTGGCAGCGGCAGCCGCCGAAATCGGCCTCGCGGTAGTCGCAGGACTTGCACGGCTCCGGCATCCACCCCGTTCCGCGATAGCGGTTGAAGGCTTCGGAGTTCTGCCAGATCCATGCGATGGAATGGTTGGAACGCACCGAGAGGAATTCGAGGCCGGTGATGCTTTCCGCGGCATGGCACGGCAGGATCTTGCCGGCCGGCGAGATGTTGAAGAACTGCCGGCCCCAGCCGCCCATGCACTTCTTCGGCCGCAGCGCGTAATAGTCGGGCACGACATAGTCGATGGTCAGCACGCCCTTCAGCCGCGCCTGCGCTTCCTCGACGATGCGGCTGGTCTCTTCGATCTGTTCGAGCGTCGGCATCAGCGCGGCGCGGTTCTTCAGCGCCCAGCCGTAATACTGCACGTTGGCCACTTCCAGCCGGTCGGCATCGAGATCGACCGCCATCTGGATGATATCGGCGAGCTGGTGCAGGTTCTGCCGGTGCATGACGGCATTGACCGTAAGCGGCAGGTCGAGCTCCCGCGTCCATCGCGCTGCCTCGATCTTCTTCTCGTGCGAGTGCTTCAATCCGGCGACGCGGTCGGCGATGACGGGCTCGTTGCCCTGGAAGCTGATCTGGACATGGCAAAGCCCGGCGCCGGCCAGCGCCGACAGCTTCTCTTTCGTCAGCAGTACCGCTGAGGTGATCAGGTTGGTGTAGAGACCGACATCGCTCGCATGTTGCACGAGTTCGACCAGGTCCTTTCGTGCGGTCGGCTCGCCGCCGGAAAAATGGATCTGCAGCACGCCGATTTTGGCGAGCTCGGAAAGCACTTTCTTCCATTCCTCGGTCGTCAGCTCGCTGCCGGCGCGATCAAGCTCGACCGGGTTGGAGCAGTACGGGCATTGCAGCGGGCAGCGGTGGGTGAGTTCGGCGAGCACCGCAAGCGGAATGCCGAAGGTCTCGGCGGCGGAACGGCCTTCCAGCGCCGCCAGCCCGTCGGCGCCCGTCGCCTTGATGTCGGTCGTCGCCGCGCTCATGGCGTGTTCTCGCGGGCTTCGGTGAGAAATCCCTTGTCGGCGAGGTCCTGCAGCATGGCAATGACGTCGGTCGAAATCGCCTCACGCGGCGCGGCGTATTTGGCAACCAGCAAATCGACGACGTCGCCGACGCTGCGCCGGCCGTCGCAGAGATGCAGCACCTCGACAGCGATCTCGTCCGGCGCCAGCACGCGTTCCGGCGCGAGGATCACCCAGACCTTTCGCGTCTCGTCGAACTTCAGCCGGGCATGCCGCGGCAGCACGGCCCGGCTCGCTTCGCTGACGCTGATGTTGCGGTTTGCCATCTCCCTAGCCCTTCGGGACGAACGCGCCCGGCGGAATGTGGCCCTCGACATAGGCATGGTAGAGCGCGTCGAGCTGCACCCACAGTACGTTGGTCTTGAAGATCAGGGCGTTGCAGACCGCTTCGCGCTCGGATTGCGTCCTCGCGTTCCTCCTGACGAAATCCAGCGCGAAATTGGCGTCGCGTGGCGCCTGCGTGAGGCGCCGGCTGAAATAACTCATGATGTCGGGGTTGACGAAATCATAGTGCTTCAGCATGCCCGCAATGCGCTCTTCGTGAATGTTCGGCGCGAACAGCTCGGTCAGCGACGAGGCGATGGCTTCGAGCGGGGTGCGGTCGCGGCAGAAATGCACATAGGCCTCCACCGCAAAGCGCGTCGCCGGCAGGATGCCTTCGGTCGATTCGACGTAGGCGGTGTCGAGGCCAAGGCCTTCGGTCAGCTTGAGCCAGCGCTCGATGCCGCCTTCGCTGTCGGGATAGCCGTCATGGTCCTCGATGCGGTGGCGCCATTCCATGCGGATGGCGCGGTCGCGGAAGCGCGAGATCACCACCGCATCCTTCAGCGGGATCGTGCTCTGGTAGTAGTAGCGGTTCAGCGCCCAGGCCTGCACCTGGCCCTTGTTGAGTTTGCCGCCGTGCAGCAGGCGATGGAACGGATGCAGGCTGTGATAGCGCGTGGCGCCGATCTGGCGCAGCGTCGCTTCCAGATCGTCAGCCGTGTCGAGCCGGATACCCTTCCCGATGGAAAGGGCGGTCATTCCGCTTGTAGGCACCGCGTTCACAGCGTGATCTCCGTTCCGTCGGCGGGAATCTGCCAGCCGGCGCGTTCGAGAGCCTTGCGTTGGTCGGAGCCTTTCAGCCACGCCGGGTTGGAGTTGTTGATATGCAAGAACACCTTCCGCGCAATGTCCAGACCGCCAAGGCTTTCGATCGCGCCATGACCGCCCGACATCGATATGTGTCCCATTGACTGTCCGGTCTTCTGGCCGAGACCGGCCGCGATCAACTCATCGTCGCGCCACACCGTGCCGTCGAAGAACACCAGCGGCGCGCCCTTGATCCGGGCCTTGAGGTCGTCGGTGACGCGGGCGCAAGCGGCGATGAAGTAGAAATATTGACCCGTGCCCTTGTCCGCAATGCGCAAGCCGAGCGTATCGCCGGCGCCGTCGCCGCCGGCCGGATGCGCCTTGCCTTCGAGATACCAGGCGCCCTTGCCGGGAACCTCGAACGGCAGCACCTCGATGCCGGACGGCGAGCCGTCGGGCAGGGCGGGCTCGAACGGCCGCTCCACCTCGATCGCCCGGCGCGCCACGTTGTTCTCGCCGAGCACGTTGAAGATGCTGTTGTCCTTCAGGATCGCCAGCACGCGGCCGTGGGCGTAGATCGAAAACGGCGAGCCCTCGCGCATCGACAACAGGCCCGCAACCGCGTCGATCTCGCCATTGGTGAGGATCACGCCCGCGATCGGGCTGTGGCGCAGTCTGCCCTTTGCCGGATGCAGCTGCGGCGTCGCGATCAGCTGCTGGCGCAAATCGGGAGATGCGTTGACGAGGTACCAGTGCGTGCCGTCGCGGCTGAATGCGATCGAGGCCTGCGTGCTGATCAGTTCCGGATTCTCGCTTCGCGACTTCCGGCACACTTCGCATCCGCAATTCCACTGCGGAACACCGCCGCCCGCGGCCGCGCCCAGGACGACGATGCGAAGCATGATCCGTCTCCTGGCCTCGGGAAATGTGGTGCTAAAAACGCTTCGAGGTGGACACCCGGCCTGAAACGCGCCCCCGCATTCGGGAACGCGTCATGCCAGGAGATCCACCTGCGTCAAAACGTGAGGGAAGCGCTTCCGCTTACTTGCGGGCGGCGCACGCATACATGTTGATTTCCATGCCGACCGGCACTTCGACGATCTTGGGTGCTTTCCAGGCCATTAGGCTCTCCTTTTTGAACCGGACGACGTGCGCCCTGACAGATAAACTATCGCGGAAAAGAAACTTCGCCAGTGGAATCTTTGTGGCATACACCCTGGATTGTTCGTGCTGCGGCGCGAAAGGATTTGTGGGCAATTGCACGGCTTCGGGCTCAAAATGGCGTGAGTTCAAGTCTTTCGCGGTTGCCGGAACGGGAAAGAATGGTGAAGTCGGAGAGAAAAGGGATGGAGAAGTGCCCACCCGCCAATGAACACCCCGGGAAATCCGCGCCCGCCCGTCACCTCCTCCAGCCGAAGGTCCTGCTTCAGTTCATGCCCAGATATTACTTCCACACGCGGATCGGCGACGAGCTGATCGCCGATCCCGAAGGCGAAGAGCTGCGCAATCCGGATCGCGCCTGGGAGATGGCGCGCGCCATGATCCTGGAACTGCTGCGCAGCGAGGGTGCGGACGAGCGTCTGCTGAACGCCACCGTCGAGGTGACCGACGACGACGGCGAGATCGTGCTGGAGTTTCCCTTTGCCGAGGCGCTGCTCGACGGCGGCGCCGCCAGCGCGACGAAGCACTAAGCGAACCGCCCGACCCGCTGTCGCCGGCGAGATTGGGCCGGCTGGCCTTGCCATTGATCCGGCTGTACAAGTCCCAAAACAAACGGAGCTGGTAATGCAGGACCTCTGGCGTCTGTCGGCCGTGGATTTGGCCGCGCTGATCAAGTCGAAGAAGGTATCCGCCCGGGAAGCGGCGACGGCCGGGTTGGCGCGGCTCGACGCGGTGAACCCCAAGCTCAACGCGGTGGTCGATCACAAGCCGTCCGAAGTGCTGGCGGAAGCAGCGGCGGTCGACGCCAGGATCGCCCGCGGCGAGGATCCCGGCGTGCTGGCCGGCGTACCCGTGACGGTGAAGGTCAATATCGACCAGGCGGGCTTTGCCACCACCAACGGGCTCAAGATCCAGAAGGACGCGATCGCTGGGGACAACAGTCCGGTCATCGACAATATGCGCAAGGCGGGCGCCGTCATTCTCGGCCGCACCAATTGCCCGGCCTTCTCCTATCGCTGGTTCACCACCAATCTCGTGCATGGCGACACCAAGAATCCGCGCGACAGCGGCATCACGCCGGGCGGCTCGTCCGGCGGCGCCGGTTCGGCGGTGGCGGCCGGCATCGGCCATATCGCGCACGGCACCGATATCGCCGGCTCGATCCGCTATCCCGCCTATGCCAACGGCGTCCATGGCCTGCGGCCGACGGTCGGGCGCATCGCCGCGTTCAACGCCGCGCTGCCCGAGCGCACCATCGCGGCGCAGATCAGCGCGGTCTCCGGACCGCTGGCGCGCACCATCGCCGATCTCAGAATCTCGCTTGCCGCGATGTCGGGCTTCGACCCGCGCGACCCTTGGTGGGTGCCGGCGCCGCTGGAGGGGGCGAGGCGGGAGAAGCGCGCCGCGATCTGTCTCGATCCCGACGGCCTCGATGCCGTGCCGGAAGTGAAGGCCGCCGTTGCCGATGCCGGCAAGCGGCTCGCGCGCGCCGGCTGGAGCGTGGAGGAAGTCCCCGCCATTCCGCCGCTGCGCGAGGCTGCGGACTGGCAGACCAAGCTCTGGCTCGGCGACAACTATGAGGCGCAGCTTGCGGCGGCGGAACGCGAAGGCGATCCGGGCGCGCTCGCATGCCTGCGCGGCAACAAGGCAAAAGTGTTTCCGTTCGATGCGGCGGCGTTCTCCAAGGCGCTGGTCCGTCGGGCCACGCTGGCGCGCGAGTGGCTGCTGTTCCTGGAAAAGTATGCTGTCGTGGTGATGCCGGTGTCCGGCGAGTTGCCGTTTCCCGATCATCTCGACCGCAAGGACGACGCGTCCTTTGCGCGGGTGTGGAAGGCGCAGCTGACGCAGATCGCCATTCCCTTCATGGGCCTGCCCGGGCTGACGGTGACCACGGGGCTGGTCGGCCGCGTGCCGGTCGGCGTGCAGGTGGTGTCCGGGCGTTATCGCGAGGATCTTTGCCTGGCCGCGGGCGAGGCGATCGAGGCCGGCGGCGTGCCGGCTTCGCCCGTCGATCCCGCGACCTGACGCGGCGCTATGTCAGGGATCTACGATTTCACTGCCGAGTCGCTTTCGGGCGAGCCGGTGGCCTTGCGGAAGTACGAAGGGCAGGTGCTGCTGATCGTCAATACCGCGAGCGCCTGCGGGTTCACGCCGCAATACAAGGGATTGCAGGAACTGCATCAAAAATTGTCGCCGCGCGGCCTTGCGGTGCTGGGCTTTCCCTGCAACCAGTTCGGCGGGCAGGAACCCGGCGACGCCGGGCAGATCGATGAGTTCTGCAAGAACAAATATGCCGTCACCTTTCCGATGTTCGCCAAGATCGACGTCAACGGCAGCCACGCGCATCCGTTGTTCGAGTATCTGAAGCGGGAGAAATCGGGCCTGCTCGGCTCATCCATCAAATGGAACTTCACCAAGTTCCTGGTGGACCGAGCGGGCAAGGTGGTGGGGCGGTACGCGCCGACGGTGCGGCCGGAAAACCTGACGAAAGAGATAGAGGCACTATTGTGAGCGATAACGACAAGCCAGCCAGTGACCAGTTGCCCGATCGCCTGTCGGTCGATCCGCGCAGCCCCTATTACAACGAGCAGGTGCTGTCGCGCGAGGTCGGCATCCGTTTCAAGGGCGTCGAGAAGACCAATGTCGAGGAATATTGCGTCAGCGAGGGCTGGGTGCGCGTCACCGCCGGCAACGCCAAGGACCGCCACGGCAACCCGCTGACCATCAAGGTCCACGGCACGGTCGAGCCGTATTTCCGCGACGAGAGCTAGTCTCTCCACCGTCATTGCGAGGAGCGACGCGACGAAGCAATCCATAGCGCCGCGAGTCGACAGCTGGATTGCTTCGCTTCGCTCGCAATGACGGTGTTGAAGCGGCGCGCCTCACCAGAAAGACCATCCCATGTCCGTCCGCATCACCGACGTCTGCGAAGTGACAAAACCGATCTCTTCGCCGATCCGCAACGCCTATATCGACTTCACGAAGATGACGACGAGCCTCGTCGCCGTCGTCACCGACGTGGTGCGCGACGGCAGGCGCGTGGTCGGCTACGGCTTCAATTCCAACGGCCGCTACGGGCAGGGCGGCCTGATCCGCGAGCGCTTTGCGCCGCGGCTGCTCGAAGCCGATCCGAAGGCGCTGCTGGATGCCACCGGCGACAATCTCGACCCGGACAAGGTCTGGGCCGCGATGATGGCGAACGAGAAGCCGGGCGGCCATGGCGAGCGCTCGGTCGCGGTCGGCACCATCGACATGGCGGTGTGGGATGCGGTCGCCAAGATCGCCGGCAAGCCGCTGTTTCGCCTGCTTGCCGAACGGCACAAGCGCGAGGTCAATCCGCGTGTATTCGTCTATGCCGCCGGCGGCTACTATTATCCCGGCAAGGACCTTTCGATGCTGCGCGGCGAGATGCGCGGCTATCTCGACCGCGGTTACAACGTCGTCAAGATGAAGATCGGCGGCGCGCCGATTGCGGAGGACCGCGGGCGCATCGAGGCGGTGCTGAAGGAGATCGGCAGCAACGCACAGCTCGCGGTCGACGCCAACGGCCGTTTCGATCTGGAGACGGCGATCGCTTATGCCAAGATGCTGCGGGACTATCCGCTGTTCTGGTACGAGGAGGCCGGCGATCCCCTCGACTATGCGTTGCAGGCGGCACTCGCCGAATTCTATCCCGGCCCGATGGCGACCGGCGAGAATTTGTTCAGTCATCAGGACGCGCGGAACCTGATCCGCTATGGCGGCATGCGCTCCGACCGCGACTGGCTGCAATTCGACTGCGCGCTGTCCTATGGTCTCTGCGAATACCAGCGCACGCTGCAAGTGCTGCATACCCACGGCTGGTCGCCGAGCCGCTGCATTCCGCATGGCGGGCACCAGATGTCGCTGAACATCGCAGCGGGTCTGGGGCTCGGCGGTAACGAGAGCTATCCGGACCTGTTCCAGCCCTATGGCGGCTTCCCCGACGGCGTGCGCGTCGAGAACGGGCACATCGTGATGCCGGATTTGCCGGGGATCGGGTTCGAGGGGAAGAGCGATCTCTACAGGGAGATGAAGGCGCTGGCGGCGTAGGCCCGGATGCCCTAGGAAGGGCCGGAATCATCCATCGCCGAAGGACGTCGTTCGCTTGGCCACCACGCTTCCCCAATTCTCGCTCGCAAAAGACAAAATCCGGGTCCTGCTCCTCGAAGGCGTCAACGACAGCGCCGTGCAGCTGATCGAGGCTGCCGGCTATTCCAACATGACGCGGCTGTCCAGGGCGCTCGAGGGCGATGCGCTGAAGGAGGCCATCAAGGGCGTGCATCTGCTCGGCATTCGCTCGCGCACGCAAATCACCGCGGATGTTCTCGACGCCGCCGACCGCCTGATCGCGGTCGGGTGCTTCAGCGTCGGCACCAACCAGGTGGACCTCGACGCCACGCGCCGCAGCGGAATTCCGGTGTTCAACGCGCCGTTCTCCAACACGCGCAGCGTGGCCGAGCTCGTGATCGGCGAGATCGTCATGCTGCTGCGCCGGATCGTCGCGCGCTCCAACGCCGCCCATGAAGGGCGCTGGGACAAGTCGGCGAACGACAGTTACGAGGTGAGGGGCAAGACGCTCGGCATCGTCGGCTACGGCAATATCGGTTCGCAGCTCTCCAACCTCGCGGAAGCGCTGGGTATGCGGGTGATCTTCTACGATCACACCGACAAGCTTCGGCACGGCAACACCGAACCGACTGCGAGCCTGCATGAGCTGCTGGCGCAGAGCGATGTCGTGAGCCTGCATGTGCCGGAAACCGCCGCCACCAACGGGATGATCGGGCGCGACGAAATACGCGCGATCAAGCACGGCGCCTATTTCATCAACAACAGCCGCGGCACCGTCGTGGACCTCGAGGCGCTTGCCGAGGCGCTACGCGAGAACAGGCTTCGCGGCGCCGCGGTCGACGTCTTCCCGGTCGAGCCGCGCTCCAATTCCGAGCGTTTCGTCTCGCCGCTGCAGGGGCTAGAGAACGTCATCCTGACGCCGCATGTCGGCGGGTCGACCGAAGAAGCGCAGGAGCGTATCGGCGCCGAAGTCGCGCGCAAGCTGGTGGATTACAGCGACTCCGGCTCGACCATGGGCGCCGTCAACTTCCCGCAGGTTCAACTGCCGCCGCGGCCGACCGGCACGCGCTTCATTCAGGTGCAGCGTAACCTGCCGGGCATGCTCGGGCGCCTGAACGAGGTGCTGGCGCGTCATGCCGTCAACATCGCCGCGCAGTATTACGAGACCGCGCACGACGTCGGCTATGTGGTGCTTGATGTCGATGCCTCGGCCGCCGACGGCCAGCGCGTGCTCGCGGACATCCGCGCGCTGGAAGGCACCATCCGCGCCCGCTTGCTCTACGAGTACAAGACCTGAAGCGACGGCTCATCCCCGTCATTGCGAGGAGCGACGGCTTCGCTTCGCTCGCAATGACGGTGGCGATTACGACAGCCGCATATCCAGCAGCCGCCGCTCGCCCTTGAGCAGCTTCTTCACCGCGCCCGAGGCCACCACCTCGCCGTCGTTGGCGTAGGCCTCGTGGTTCTTCTCGATGTCGTCGAGGCGGTAGAGGTAGTTGACCATGATCCCTGCGGATTCGCGCAGGCCCTTGGGCGAGAGGTCGCCGAGCCAGTTGATGCGCTCCAGCCGAGCGCCGTTGCCGAGATGGAAGCGGGCGACGGAATCGATCAGGCGGCCCTTTGATGTGCGCGCTTTCAGGAAATAATGCGCGGCGAGCGGCTCCAGCACGGCGCGGAGCTGCGCGGCGAGCTCCGCGTTCCCGGACCAGTCGGGCTGGTCGAGATTTTCCAGCAGCTTGCGCTCATCGTCGGAGAGCGGAACGTCTTTGCCTTCGTTCACCCAAGGCATGAAGCCCGGCACCGGCGACAGCGTCACGAACGTATCGAGCTTGGGCAGCTCGCGCTGCAACTCCTCGACCACCTGCTTGATCAGAAAACTGCCGAAGGAAATGCCGCCGAGGCCGCGCTGGGTGTTGGAGATCGAATAGAACACGGCGGTGCGGGCGCGCTCGACCGGCACCGGCTTGCGCTCCTCGGCGAGCAGCGGCGCGATCGCGCCGGGGATCGTCTCCGTCAGCGCCACCTCGACGAAGATCAGCGGTGCATCGGGCATCGCCGGATGGAAGAAGGCGTAGCAGCGGCGGTCGGCCGGGTCGATGCGGCGGCGCAGATCGTTCCAGTCGCGGATTTCGTGCACCGCCTCGTAGCGGATGATCTGTTCCAGAATGTTCGCTGGCGTTGACCAGTCAATCCTGCGCAGCACGAGAAATCCCCTATTGAACCAGGAAGACAGCAGATGCACGACGTCGCGGTCGAGCGCGCCGAGCTCGCCGCGGCCCTTCAGGAAGTCGAGCAGGTCGGCGCGCATTTGCACCAGCTCGCCGGTGCCGCCCGGCGCGCGGTTGAGCCGGCGAAACAGCTCCTGCCGCCGCGGCTCCGAGGCAAAGTGCAGGTCGCTGGCGTCAGCATCCGACGGCTGCTGGCTGAAGGACTCGATGGCCTGCTTCAGCCGCTCACGGTCGGGACCGAAATGCCGCGCCAGCTCCTCGAAGAAGACGAGCCGGCCCTCGGCGTCGAGATCGTGATAGCCGTCGAGCACCTCGCGCGCCATCGCGGTGCCGGATGCCTCGCCGCGGCCCGACAGCAGCGCCTCGCAGAGTTGCAGCAGTTCGCTCGCCTCATGCCTGCCGTCCGCGGGCTCGCCCCGCCGCAGCAGGGTGCGGCTGCGTTCGGAAATCGTGGAGAGCAGGTCGGAGAAGAAGGCGTTGGCCATGAAAATCCAGCGAGTCCGAATCGTTCCAGAGACTTAAGGCGGCGCGGATCATAATCAAGCGTATTCCCGGTACGGAAATATGTCATGCCCCGCGAAGGTATCAGTCTCACGCCTTCCCCGCGAACTCCGTCGGCGTCTTGCCGGTGACCTGCCGGAAGGCATGGGAGAACGCCGGCACGCTGGCATAGCCGAGATCTGAGGCAAGCTGCTTCACCGACAGGCTGGCGTCCATCGACAGCCGCTGGATCGCGGCCGCAATGCGGGCGCGCTGGCACCAGCTCTTGAACGAAAGCTGCGTCTCGGCGGCGAACAGCCGCGACAGCGTCCGCGCCGAGGTGCCGACCGCGCGCGCCAGGGTCTCGATTTCGTGATCGGCGGTGGGATCGGCGAGCACGATGTCGGCGGCGCGGCGGCAGCGCGGCTCCTGCGGCAGGGGGATGAAGGTCGCGGAGTCCTCCGCGCGCTCCAGCTCCAGCATGGCGAGACGCAGCAAGAGTGCGGTGCGCTCGGCCTCGTTGCGGTCGTCGAACAGCGCCAGGATGGTCTGGTGCAGCAGCGGCGATACCCGGACCACGAATTCCTTGGCGAGCTTCCTGCCGTGGCCTTCGCGCTTGAGCCAGGCGAGGTCGAAATACAGCGTGCGCATCTCGATGTCGGCGAGCATGTCGATGGCGTGGACGAGCCGGGCAGGCACCCAGACCGCGCGGTCCGGCGGCACCAGCCAACGACCCTTGGGAGTCGTCACCTGCATGGTGCCGGCGGCGGCATAGACCAGCTGCGACTCCCGGTGCATGTGCGGGGCGAGCCGGGTTCCCTTGGCGGCATGGCGCGCCACCAGGTGCACGCCGTCGCCGGTCGTGCGATGACTGCCCTCAATGGCCGCGATTGGCTTTTCCAAGATATTCATTGGCCGCATCCCGTCAGCGCCAGAACGTATAACCTATTTCCGGGAATGCAGGAATCGCTCAGGGATCGGAAATGAACAGCCCCTCCAGGGTCATCAACTTCGTCAACGCCGCCCATTTCATCGACCATTACGCGATGCTGATCTTCGCGGCGGCCGTGATCATCATGGGGCCGGCGCTCGGCATGGCGTACTCGGAACTCCTACCCTATGCGACGCCGGGCTTCGTGGCGTTCGGCGCGGGCTCGCTGGTCACCGGCTGGCTCGGCGACCGCTGGAGCCGCCGGCACATGATGGTGATCTTCTTCGTCGGCATCGGGCTGTCGATGATCTCGGTCGGATTGGTGGAGACCCCGCTGCAGCTCGGCGTGGCGCTGCTCGCCATCGGCCTGTTCGCCTCGATCTATCACCCCGTCGGCACCGCCATGATCGTGTCCTATGCCGACAAGCTCGGCCGCGAGATGGGGATCAACGGCGTCTGGGGCAATCTCGGCGTGGCGTCCTCGGCGCTGGTCACCGGCGTGATCGGGCAATATCTCGGCTGGCGCTACGCCTTCTTCATTCCGGGCGCTGTCACCGTGCTGCTCGGCCTGGCCTTCGCCTCGATGGTGGTGCACGAGGACCGCAAGGGCACCAAGCAGGCGGCGGCGCAGGCGCGCATCGCCAGGGAAGACGTCTGGCGGCTGATCCTGGCGCTGATGATCGTGGTGGTCGCGATCTCCACCACCTTCAACGCGGTGACGGTGGCGCTGCCAAAGCTGTTCGCGGAACGGCTCGCCGATCTGACGAAGAGCCCGGCGTTGCTCGGCGTGATCGCGGCCGGCGTCTATGTGTTCGGCGCCATGACGCAATACACCGTCGGCAAGCTGCTCGACCGCCATTCGCTGAAGACCGTGATGCTGCCGCTTTCCTTCCTGCTGGCGCCCTTGATGTACCTCGCCGCGACGCTGTCGAACCTGCCGCTGATCGTCGCCACCATCGGCATCATCATGGGCGCGTTCGGGCAGGTCACGGTGAACGACGCGTTGGTCGGCAAGTACACGCCGGAGGAATGGCGCTCGCGCGCCTATGCCGTGCGCTATTTCGTCGGCTTCACCGCGGCCGGCGCCTCCGTCGGCCTCGTCGCCTGGCTCTATGAACGCGGCGGCTTCGCTACTATGCTGCAGGCCTTTGCCGGGCTTTGCCTGTTCGTGATCGCGGCGGCCATCATCCTGCCGCGGGAGATGGCGCCAAAGCCGGCGGCGTGAGGCAGGCGGAAGCGACATGAAGACAATGGCGTGGCTGTCGGCCGCGGTCTGGTTCGCGTGCGGACAGGCCGCGGTCGCCGATGAGTTCAGGAATGTCCAATGCGGGTCCGACATTCCGAAGGCCATGATCGGGCAGCGTTCGTCGAACGACAAGGTCGTCAGGACCGAGGCCAGATATCGCGCGTTGGGGCTGAAGCACCTCGGGGCGGATGAAACCTCGGACCATCTTTCGTCGATCAACTGGCTGATCTGCGGGGCGGAATACATCACGCTGGTCGATCGCAAGGGGCTGGTGCGCGACGCGATGGCGTTCCCGCCGCATTCGAAGAAGTCGCCAGCCTTCTCCAGCTACTGCAGGCTCAACGGCAAGGACCTTCCCGATATCTTCGTCGGGGTCCTGAACGCCGAGGTCGCCGGCGACCAGTTGCCTGCGGTTGCGGTGTGGAAGATCGACCTCAAGGGCGCAAGGTTCGTCAAGGCGCCCATCGAAGGCCTGCGCTGCCCACGAAGCAGCATCTTCACGATCGACGGCGGGATGTGAGACGATCTTACGCCGGTTCGACGGCCGCCCTGCGCGGCAGGATCACCCGAAACTCGGTGAATTCGCCGGGCCGGGTGTCCACCTCGATCTGGCCGGCGTGCTGCTTGACCACGATATCGTGGCTGAGCGACAGGCCGAGGCCAGTGCCTTCGCCGGCCGGTTTCGTGGTGAAGAACGGGTTGAAGATTTTCTCCTTCACGTCGGGCGGAATGCCGCTGCCATTGTCGCGGATGCGGATTTCGACGCGGTCGCCGAGGTTTCGTGTGCCCGCCACGAGCGTCGGCTCGTAACTATCGGTTTCGTTTCCGGCCTTCCGCTTCATTGCGGCATAGAAGCCGTTGGAGATCAGGTTGAGCAGCACGCGCGTGATCTCCTGCGGCACCACTTCGGCCTCGCCGGCAGCTGGATCGAGGGCCGGGTCGAGCCTGATCTGGAAGTCCTGGCTTTCGGCCCTTGCGCCGTGATAGGCGAGGTTGAGGCTCTCGCTCACCAGCGCGTTGACATCGACCACACGGCGGTCGCCCGAACCTTCACGCGAATGCAGCAGCATGTTCTTGACGATGGAGTCGGCGCGCTTGCCGTGCTGCACCACCTTCTCGAGATTGCCTTTCAACGTCTGCGCCAGCTCGTCGGCAACCTTTCGCGTCCTTTCGTCGAGCGGGGCAAGGGCGAGCGCCTCGCCGAGCTCGTCCATCAGCTCGACGGAAAGGGCGGAGAAGTTGTTGATGAAGTTGAGCGGGTTCTTGATCTCGTGCGCAATGCCTGCGGTGAGTTGGCCGAGCGAGGCCAGCTTCTCGGTCTGGATCAGCCGGTCCTGCGCCGCGCGCAATTCCTCCAGCGAACGCGACAGCTCCCGCGTGCGCGTCTGCACCTCGTCGAACAGCCGCACGTTCTCGATCGCGATCGCCGCCTGGTCCGCGAAGGTCGTCGCCAGCTCGATCTGTTTTTCGGTGAAAGGGCGCGGCTCCGAGCGTGTGAGAACGATGACGCCGACGGGGACGCCTTCGCGCATCATCGGGACCCCGAGCAGCGAGCGGAAATCGCCCAGCCTCTGCGCCTCGGAGAAATTGTAATCGGTGTCGGCCGCCACGTCGGGAATGTGGATCACGACGCCTTCGAGCAGCGCGCGCCCCGTTGCCGACCCGCGATCGGGCGTGACTGGGACCGAGCGCACATAGTCCATAAATTGGTCGGAGAAGCCGAAACTCTCGGCGCGGTAGAACTCGCTGCCCTTCTGGCGTGTGATGGTAGCCTTGTCGGCGTCGCACAGGCGGGCGGCCGACTCGACCAGCGTACGCAGAACCGTCTGGAGGTCGAAGGTGGAACGGCTGATCGTCTTCAGCACGTCGGCGGTAGCCGTCTGCTGCTGCAGCGATTCCCGCAATTCCTTCAGCAGCCGGTTGTTCTCGATGGCAATGACTGCCTGCTTGGCGAAATTGCTGAGCAGCGTGGTCTGCTTTTCGGTGAACGGATTGACCTCCTGGCGGTAAATGGCAATCGTTCCGATCAGCCTGTCATCCTTGAGCATTGGGACTATGGCAAGCGTGCGCGCGCCTGCGATATCCGAGATTCCGACGACGGCCGGATCGCCTTCGAGATAGGGCGGCTGTGTTCTGATATCCTCGATATGCACCGGGCGGTGTGTCACCGCGATCGTACCGAGCCCGCTTTTCGGGTGGGGTACGAACGGCCTGTTGAGTTGCGTCTCGACATACTCGCGGGGCACGTTGTAGCCCGCGACGGTGTCGAACCTTCCGCCATCATTAAGGTTCAGCGTGCCGAATTTCGCGCCACAAACACGTACCGCGTTTTCAAGCACCGTCTGGAACAGCGGTGCGAGGTCTTCGAGCGAACTACTGATCGCACCCAGTACTTCCGATGTCGCGGTCTGCTGCTCCAGCGACTCCGTTAGTTCCGCCGTTCGGGCCTTGACCTCGTCGAACAGCCTGACGTTCTCGATCGCGATCACCGCCTGGTCGGCGAATGTGGTGACCAACTCGATCTGCTTCTCGCTGAACGGTTCCGGCTTTGTCTTGGCGACGAAGATCACGCCGACCACCTTGCCATCGCGCAGCAGGGGAGCGCCCAGTGCGGCGCGGTAGCCGCCGATTGCCTGCGCCTCGCTCCAGGTGTATTCGGGGTCCTCCAGTACGTCCGCAACATGGACGACACGTGCCTCGAGGGCGCTGCGGCCGGTAATGCTGCCTCTGTTGACCGGCACTTCCCGGCGCAGGAACAGCTCCCTGATGCGCTCGTGCGTGGCCGTGCCGTGGCCAAAGCTCGATTTGAATAGCAGAAACCCGCCGTCGCGCTGGAACAGCCAGGCATGATCCGCTTCGCACAGGCGCGTGGCGGACTCGACAAGCGCATCGAGCACGGTTTGCAGGTCGAAGGTCGAGCGGCTGATGACCTTCAGGACATCAGCGGTCGCGGTTTGCTGTTGCAGGGACTCGCGCAGATCCTCGGTTTTGGCCTGGACCTCGGCGAACAGTCGGACATTCTCGATGGCGATCACCGCCTGGTCGGCAAAAGTCGAAAGAAGCGCCATCTGCTTTTCGTCGAAGGACCGTACGGTCTTGCGTGCAAGTAGGAACACACCGATTGGCAATCCGCCGCGCAGCAGCGGCGTGGCCAGCAGCGTCCGGAACCCGACGCGTCTTTGCTGCTCGGAATAGACGTATTCGGGGTCGGTTAGTACGTCCGCAATCTGGACAGGGCCGCCGACGAGAAGCGCACGACCTACCACGCCTCCGCGATCCGGCTGCATCCGGAATGACTTGCTGTACTCGATCCAATCGGCCGGAAAGTTGTGGTTGGTGACGTTGTAGAATCCCGATTCATCCTGACGCGCGACGGTCGCCATGTCCGCATTGCACAGCCGTGCTGCGGATTCCGTCAGCGTGTCGAGCACGGTTTGCAGGTCGAATGTCGAGCGACTGATCACCTTGAGCACGTCGGCGGTGGCGGTCTGCTGCTGCAGCGATTCGCGCAGATCTTCGGTGCGCGCATTGACTTCGTCGAAGAGACGAGCATTCTCGATAGCGATCGCGGCCTGATTGGCGAATGTAGTTACTAGCTCGATCTGCTTGCGGGAGAATGGTTCAACGGCGGCACGAAAGAGCGCGATGACGCCGATCGTCGCCTCGCCCTGTTGCAGTGGTACTCCAAGCATAGACCGGTAGCTTCCGGCGCGCTGGTACTCGAACGCGGCATATTCAGGGTCTGCGAGGCAATCCGGCAGATGGACCGCCTTCTTCTCAAGCGCCGTGCGGCCGATCAGCGTGCCGCGCCCGGGTGCGAGCGGATGCGACGCGGCGTACTGGACGAAGGTGGTGGTCGCGTTGTTGGCGGCGGCAACGTGATACTCGCCATCCCTGAGCCGGTAGATCAGCGCGTATTCTGCGCCGCACAGCCGACTGGCGGTTCGCACGATCATGTCGAGGATTGGTTGGAGTCCCGCGGTCGAGCTGTTGATGGCAGCCAGAATTTCGCCGGTGGCCATCTGCCGTTCCAGCGCCTCGCTGAGTTCGCGCTTCAGCCGTTTGGTTTCTTGACCGGGTCCGGCCTTTGCCGCCTTCCGGCGCCGCAGGGCGGGAGGTTTGCTCTTCTTGGTGGCCTTGCGCGCCGTTGCTGGGCGCCTTGCCATGACCTTGCTTCTGATCAGGTGAAATATCGAAGAAGTACGGAATGGAGGCTATCCCAAATGGATCGCGGAAGCATAGCCGCCCTTTGGGGCCCCCAGCGCCATTTTCGGCGAGTTTGATGGACCTGACGCCCATTTCCCGGCCCCCTCACGAATTGACGTGCACGAAATCCCGCAGCAGCGGATAGATCTCGCTGTTCCACTTCCGCCCCGAGAACACGCCGTAATGGCCGACGCCGGCCTGCATGTGGTGCACCCGGCGATAGGCGCGCACGCCGGTGCAGAGGTCCTGCGCCGCCAGCGTCTGGCCGATCGAGCAGATGTCGTCCTTCTCGCCCTCGACCGTCATCAGGCCGATGCGCCGGATCGCCGCCGGATCGACCTTCCGGCCGCGATGCATGAGCTTGCCCTGCGGCAAGAGATGCTCCTGGAACACGTCGCGCACGGTCTCGATGTAAAACTCCGCCGGCAGGTCCATCACGGCGAAATACTCGTCGTAGAACGTCCTGATGATTTCAGCCTTCTCCTTCTCGCCTTTGGCGATGTGGTGGGCGAGGTCCATGTGCTGCTTGATGTGGCGTTCGAGGTTCATCGACACGAAGGCCGAGAGCTGCACGAAACCGGGATAGACCTTGCGCAGCGCGCCCTTGCACTGCACGGGCACGTAGTTGATCAAATTTCGCTCGAACCATTCGATCGGCTTGCTCTTGGCGAACTCGTTGACTTTGGTCGGCTGGATTCGCGTGTCGATCGGTCCCGCCATCAGGGTCAGCGTCGCCGGGCGCGCCGGATGGTCGTCCGCGCACATGATTGCCGTCGCCGCCAGCGCCGACACCGAGGGCTGGCAGATCGCCACCATGTGCGCGCGCGGCCCCAGCCTGTCCATGAAGGTGATGAGGTGATCGGTGTAGTCCTCGAGGCCGAAGCGGCCGCGGTGGACAGGGATGTCGCGCGGATTGTGCCAGTCGGTGATGTAGACGTCGTGATCGGCGAGCAGCGTCTTCACGGTGCCGCGCAGCAGCGTCGCGAAATGCCCGGACATCGGCGCCACCAGCAACAGCCGCGGCTGCTCGGGGCCGTCCGCCTTCCTGAAATGCAGCAGCGAGCCGAACGGCGTCGCGTAGGCGATTTCCTCCGTGACCGTCAGTTCGCGGTTGCCGACCGTCGCCGTCCCGATGTCGTAATCCGGGCGGGCGTAGGTCAGCGCCGAGCGGGAGATCAGTTCTAGCGCAGCCGCCAGCCGCCCGAACATCCGGTCGGAGCCACCCTGCGGCACCAGGTTGAGGAACTTCAGTGCGCCGGCCGCCCCCGATCGCCACGGCTCCGTCAGGTCCATGTGATTCTGAAAGGCCTGGTACATCATTGACATCATTCACTTCCGCCCCTGCCTTTGCGGCCATGCAATATCGGAGCCAGCCCCTGGGCAGGGCCAAACTGGCACGTCGCTTGCTGCAAGATCGGCCTGAAATGCGGGGCGGTCGGGCCGGGCGCGTGCGCGCGCGGCTGCGATATCGTAGGTTGCTCCGGCCGGCATGTAGCGTCGAGGGAAGGGCCAGATGGCAAAGACCACACTGACCATCAGCAGCAAGAACTACTCGTCATGGTCGCTGCGCGGCTGGCTGCTGGCGAAATTCTCAGGCCTCGATTTCGAGGAGGCCGTGGTGGCGCCGGACGATCCGTCGGCGCGCGCCGAAATCCTGTTGCTGTCGTCCTCGATCCTGGTGCCATGCCTGCGCCATGAGGGCGCCACCGTCTGGGACACGCTGGCGATCGCCGAATATCTCAACGAGGTTTGCCCGGACGCGGGGCTATTGCCCGCCGACCGCGTGCAACGCGCGCATTGCCGCTCGATCTCGGGCGAAATCCATTCCGGCTTCGCCACGCTGCGCGCCTCGCTGCCGGTCAACCTGAAGGGCCATTTCCCCAGTTTCAAGATCTGGACGCGCGCGCAGGCCGACATCGACCGCGTCTGCACGATCTGGCGCGAGTGCCTCGCCAAATCCGGCGGGCCGTTTTTGTTCGGCGCCCGGCGCACCATGGCGGATGCGATGTATGCACCTGTCGTGACGCGCTTTGTGACCTACGACGTCAAGCTGGAGCCAAAGCTTGCGGCCTATGCCAGGACCATCATGGCTATGCCGGAAATGGTGGAATGGATCGACGCCGCGCGCGCCGAGCCGGCCGACATCGAGGAACTCGAGGTCGAATATTAGGCTGCGCTGCCCGCGCCTTGCGCGTCTCGCCGGCCCGTGCGGCGGGCATGACTTGCTCAAGCAACGTGCCACTACCGACATGACGTCATGCGGCCTTGCGCGAGCGCCGCTGCCGGATTCGCTTTTCAATCAGGGACATTACAGCTCCTGACGCGCTGCAGCGTGTCTGGCGCGATTTTCGCATGGCAACATTTCAGCCGTGACCGCAACGACGCGCCGCTGCCGAAAATTTGGACGCCCGCCTCCTTGCGTGCTCACGAACGAGAACCATGGAGGCGTCAATGAACAAGCTTGCGGCGGTCGGCAAATTCTCCCACGTCAAGCCCGGCGATACCGCCTACACGGGCGGCGGCTTGCGCGACTTCTTCCTGTATCGCGATCTCGGCATCGCCGACGCCACCGGCGGTCAGGTGATCTGCCATCTGGTCAAGGCCAATCCGGATTGTCCGCCGGAGAACGGCACCGGCTGGCATCGTCACGACTGCGAATTCCAGATCGTCGTCATGCTGAAGGGCTGGGCGCGCTTCATGTACGAGGACAAGCCGACACTGGTGCAGGCCGGCGACGTCGTGCACCAGCGGCCGGGCATCGTGCACTACCTGTTCGATTACTCGCCCGACATGGAATACATGGAGATCGTCAGCCCCGCCGATTTCAAGACCGTGGACATGCCGCCGGCCACCGACACGGTGCCGCCGGTGACGCCGTGGAGGTGAGCGCCATGTCTTCCCCGGAGGAATTAACCCTCGTCGTCGGCCGCTGGCTCGGGCTCGTCGTGGGCGTGCTGCATGTTGTGCGCTTTTTCAAGCCGGCGCCGATATCTAGCCGTGAACAGGCGAGTACGGCGCGCAATCGCTGATTCGGGCGCGCTTTGTTCGAGGCGCGTTCCGAACCTTAACGAAGGCCGGCGCCTGCGTCGCGTTTTGACACAACGCTCTACGCCGCGCCGGCCTGCCTCTCGCGCGGCAATCGCCAGCCGATCACCGTCGCTTCGACGGCAACCCCGGACTCGTCGTTGTGCCAGCGGCCCTCGACGAAGCGGCAGGCAAAGGGCAGTTGATACGTTCCGCTGTGATCCTCGCAGAGCACCTCGACCGGAATTTCCGGCGGAGGAGCGCCGAGACCGTCGAATTGCGCCAGCCGCTTTTCCCGCGTTGCCATCTGTCACCCTGTCCACACGTCAGCAATTCCACGCTCGTTCGGCCTCAACCGGGTTCCCGACCCGCCCCGAACGGCCGTTGCACAGCACAGGCGATGAATGCGGTGCCAGTGTGGTATCAGTGGCGATGCCGGTGTGCCGCGCGCACATTGGCGTGATCGCGTTCTCGCAATGGGGAATTTCATGACCGGCCGGATCGTCGCCGTCGCCTGCGCCACGTTCATGTTGCTGCCGCAAGCCGGCCTTGCCCAGGACGTTCCGGGCATCGAGATATGCACCGTGGAAAAGACCATGGAGCGGCGCACCTCCTGCCTGCAGAGCAATGTCGACTTCCTGCAGAAGACCGTGACGAAACTCGCGCTCGACAACCAGCGCAGGATCGACGCATCGATGCGCCAGATCGACGCGCTGAAGGCGCAGGTCGCCTCGCTGGATAAGATTGTCGAGGAACAGAAGAAGGCGATCGAGGAGATCAGGAAATCCGTCGCGGCGCCGAAGAACGCGACGCCGGCGACGAAGGAGGGCGCGAAGTAGCGGCGCGATCGTGCAGGGTCACGACACCCGATAGCGTTCCATGACGTCGCGGTCCGGCTCGTAGCCGAGGCCCGGGCCGTCGGGCACTGCGACATGCCCGCTCGCATCGACCTCGACACGGCCGTGCCACAGGCAGGCCGCGCGCGTCATGTAGAAAATCTCCACGAACGTTGCGTCGTCGCGCAGCGACATCAGCTGCAGCGTCGCCAGAAGGCCCGGACCGAAATAGGGCGAATGCGGCGCCAGCCGCACGCCGCGCTCGTCGGCAAGCGCCGCCACCTTCAGATATTCGGTGATGCCGCCGACCTTGGTGACCGAGGGCTGTGCATGGCTGACGGCGCCCGCGTCCAGCATCTGGCGGAACTGATGCGCGGTGCAGGCGTTCTCGCCGGCGGCGATATCGAGCCCGCCCTTCCTGCGCACTTCTGCCAATGTCGCAAAATCCTCCGGCGGCCATACCGGTTCTTCGAGGAACAGCGGCTTTGCCTCGCGGCAGGCTTGCGCGAACGCGATCGCCGTCGCGCCGTCCATCGGGCAGTTCAGGTCCACCATCAGCGGAATGCCGGCGCCGACCGCCTGTCGGGCGGCAAACACCGGCGGAGCCGTCGTCTCGTGCAGCTTGATGGCGCGATAGCCTTTATGCAGCGCCGTCTCGCAATCCTTTGCGACGAAGTCGGGGTTGCCGATCCGCATCAGGCTCGCATAGGCGGGAATCGCCGCACGCTTCTGCGCACCCAGCAGCCGGTGCAGCGGCACGCCGTTTGCGCGAGCGGCAAGATCCCACAGGGCGATGTCGAGCGCCGAGATGCCGAACATCGTGATGCCGTAGCGACCGAACAGGTGCAGATTGCGCTGGATCTGCTCCATGAAGGCGGGGATGCCCGCGGCCTCCGGCACCTCCTGCCCGCGTGTCTGGGGCGCGATCATTTCCTCGATCGCCGAGAGCGTCGTCCGCGGGCAGACATAGCCGAAGCCGTCGCCCCAGCCGGTCAGGCCGCTGTCGGTGATGACCTCGATCAGGACGATATCGAGCGCGGCAATCGAGGCGGCGCCCTGTCTGAAGCTTGCGACACCGGCGTCGTAGGGAATGCGGATGTGGTGCGCCTTGACGTCGCTGATCTTCATGGTTCCGCTCCTCCCCGGATGCTATTGCTGCCGGATGATGCATGGTTCAGCGGCGCGGTAGCAAGGACTGTCAAACGCGCCCGCGCCGCCGCGGGCATGATGCGGACGCTTCGAAGGAGAGCAGCAAGTCCATGGATCCCGCCCAGAAGGCGCTGTGGTATATCGAGAGCCATCTCGCAGAGAGCCTGACGCTCGACGATATCGCCGGCGTTGCCGGCATCTCGCGCTTTCACATGGTGCGGGCATTCGGCGAGGCGACCGGCATGAGCGTGATGCGCTATGTGCGCGCCCGCCGCCTGACCAAGGCGGCGCGTGCGCTCGCCAGGGGCGCGCCCGACATCCTGACGCTGGCGCTGGAGGCGGACTACGGCTCCCACGAGGCATTCACCCGCGCGTTCCGCGACCATTTCGGCGTCACGCCGGAGCAGGTGCGTGCCGCAACCTGTCTCGACAAGCTTTCGCTGCAGGAGCCGATCATGATGGATTCCACCCCCGCGACCGATCTGCAACCGCCGCGCTTTGCCGCCGGCAAGGCGCTGCTCGTCGCCGGCATCGGCGAGCGCTACAATCATTGCGATTCCGGTGGCGCCGCCATACCCAGCCAGTGGCAGCAGTTGCACTACAAGCTCGGCGAAATTCCCGACCGCGTCGGCAACGTCGCCTACGGCGTCTGCTGCAACGGCGATGATTCCGGCAATTTCGACTACATCGCCGGCGTCGAGGTTTCCGACTTCTCCGGCCTGCCGCGCCAGTTCGCGCGCGTGCGCATCCCGGCGCAACGCTATGTGGTTTTCAGCCATGCCGAGCACATCTCGACCATCCGCCGCACCGTGATGGCGATCTGGAATCATTGGCTGCCGCAGTCCGGCCTCGAGGTCGCCGACGCGCCGAACTTCGAGCGTTATGACGAGAGGTTCGATCCCTCCACCGGCAATGGCGGGCTGGAGATCTGGGTGCCCGTGCAATAGCGATTGCACCGAGTCCGCCGGATTGCACCGCGGCGCAATGCTGCTCTGCGCGGCGGAGCGGGGCCCGCTTGCTTGGCAAGCCGGAACGACTTTGCCATAACAGCCGCAACCAAGATGTTGCGCGTGGGGGCTCGCCAAAAATCCGCCCGCAGCCGAAAAAGCCGGGAGGATGTTCATGGCCGATGTCCGCGTTCTCGCTACCGATCTGGAATTTCCGGAAGGCCCGGTGGTGTTGCCCGACGGCTCCGTCGTGCTGGTTGAAATCCGCGGGCAAAGGCTGACCCGGGTCTGGCCCGACGGCCGCAAGGAAATCGTCGCGAAAATTCCGGGCGGGCCGAATGGCGCAGCGCTCGGCCCCGACGGCAAAATGTATGTCTGCAACAATGGCGGCTTCGCCTGGATCCCCACCCGCAACATGATCATGCCGGGGCCGCAGCCGGACGACTATCTCGGCGGCTCGATCCAGCGCGTCGACCTGCAGAGCGGCAAGGTCGAGACCGTCGTCTCCAAGTGCGGCGAGTACGGGCTGCGCGGGCCGAACGATCTCGTCTTCGATCGCCACGGCGGCCTGTGGTTCTCCGAGCTCGGCAAGCGGCGAGCCCGCGAGATGGACGTCGGCGGCATGTACTATCTCAAGCCCGGCATGAAGGAGATCGTCGAGGTCGTGCACGGCACCCTGCCAGCCAACGGCATCGGGCTGTCGCCGGACGAGAGCACCGTCTACATCGCGGAAACGGTGACGGCGCGGCTGTGGGCCTACGAGATTGCCGAGCCCGGCGCCCTGAAGCCGCGCGACCCGATCTATCGCGGCGAGCGCGGCAAGCCGATCGCGGGCCTCGGCGGTTACCAGATGTTCGATTCGATGGCGGTGGAGGCGAACGGCAATGTCTGCATCGCCACGCTGATCTCCGGCTGCATCTCGGTGATCGCGCCGGACGGCAGGCTGGTGGAGCAGGTGCCGACCGGCGACCGTGTCACCACCAACATCGCTTTCGGCGGGCCCGAGCTGAAGACGGCGTACATCACGCTGTCCGGCAAAGGCGAGCTGATCGCCATGGACTGGCCGCGGCCGGGACTGCCGCTGAATTTTCTGAACAAGTGACGAATGGTAATTCCTCATGGTGAGGAGCGCGCAGCGCGTCTCGAACCATGAGGCCACAGACGGGCCTTTCATCCTTCGAGACGCCGCTGCGCGGCTCCTCAGGATGAGGAGAGGGAGAGAACTGAATGCCCTGGCTTGAACCGGTAACGCTACGCGGCGCGCATGCGCGGCTGGAGCCGTTGTCGCATGGTCAACTGGACGGCCTGCTCGACGCGGTGAAGGACGGCGAGCTGTGGAAGCTCTGGTACACCTTCATCCCGACCGCCGAGAACATGAAGAAGGAGATCGACCGCCGGCTCGGCCTGCAGGCGGCCGGCTCCATGCTGGCGTTCACCGTGTTCGACGCCGACGGCAAGTGCGCGGGCATGACCACCTACATGAACGTGGACACGCCGAACCGCCGGGTCGAGATCGGCTCGACATGGTATGCCAAACGCGTGCAGCGCACCGCGCTCAACACCCAGTGCAAGCTGTTGCTGCTGCAGCACGCCTTCGAGAAGCTCGATTGCATCGCGGTGGAGTTCCGCACCCATTTCTTCAACCACCAGAGCCGGCGCGGCATCGAGCGGTTAGGGGCCAAGCAGGACGGCATCTTGCGCAACCACCAGATTGCGCCGAACGGTACGTTGCGCGACACTGTGGTCTTCAGCATCATCGCCTCGGAATGGCCGACGGTGAAGGCGCATCTGAATTATCAACTGAACGAGAAGGCGCGTTAGCGCGCCCCCAAAAGGTAAGATGGAAACGTTCGATTATGTGATTATCGGCGCCGGTTCGGCGGGCAGCGTGCTCGCGAGCCGGCTGGGCGAGGACCTGGCCACGAAGATCTGCGTGCTGGAGGCGGGGCCGAGCGACTGGCATCCCTACATCCACCTGCCGGCCGGTTTCATTAAGACCTTTCACATGAAGAGCATCAACTGGGCCTACCAGCAGGAGGTCGGCCCGTGGACCGGCGGGCGCAGCATCTACGCGCCGCGCGGCAAGACGCTCGGCGGGTCGTCCTCGATCAACGGCCACATCTACAACCGCGGCCAGCGCCAGGATTTCGACACCTGGGCGCAGATGGGCAACCGCGGCTGGGGCTATCCGGACGTGCTGCCTTACTTCAAGCGGATGGAGAAACGGGTCGGCGAGGGTGAGGACACCTATCGCGGCCGCGAAGGGCCGCTCACCGTCACCACCATGGACTGGCAGGATCCGCTCTGCGAGGCCTTCATGGAGGGCGCGGTCAGCCTCGGCATTCCCCGCAACCCCGACTACAACGGCGGCATCCAGGAGGGCGTGTCCTACTGCCAGCGCACCATCGAGGCTGGCTTGCGCATGAGCGCGGCGAAGGCCTTCCTGCATCCGGCGCGGAAACGCGGCAATGTCGATGTGCGCACCCATGCCCATGTCACCAACATTATCTTCGAGGGCAAGCGCGCGGTCGGCGTGCGCTACCTCAAGGGCGGGCGCGGCGGCACGCCGGTCGAGGTGCGCGCGTCGAAGGAAGTCATCCTTTCCGGCGGCGCCTACAATTCGCCGCAGGTGCTGCAGCTCTCCGGCGTCGGCTCGCCGGAGCTCCTGAACTCGCTCGGCATCGAGGTGCGTCACGCGTTGCCCGGCGTCGGCGAGGGCCTGCAGGATCACTACGCGCCGCGCTCGGTCGCGCGGGTCAAGAACATCAGGACCATCAACGAGCTTCGGCGTGGTTTGAGTCTGTGGGTCGAGGCGCTGAAATGGGCGACCACGCGGCGGGGCCTTTTGTCGCTGTCGCCGACCATGGTCTATTGCTTCTGGCATTCCGGCGAGACGCACGAAACCTCCGACCTGCAGCTCACCTTCACGCCGGCGAGCTACAAGGAAGGCGTGCAGGGCCAGCTCGAGGACGAGCCCGGCATGACGGTCGCCTCCTGGCAGCAGCGGCCGGAGAGCCGCGGCTACGTCCGCGCCCGCTCGTCCGATCCGTTCGAGCCGCCGATCATCCAGACCAATTACCTCGTCGAGGAAATCGACCGCCGCGTCGTCGTCGCCGGCATGAAGCTGGCGCGCCGGCTGCTCGCCTCCGAGCCGCTGAAACCCTATTACGCCTACGAGGATTTCCCGGGCCCGAAGGTGCAGAGCGACGCGGAGATTCTGGCGGCAGTGACGGAGCGCGGCACCACCACCTTCCATCCCGGCTGCACCTGCCGGATGGGGCCGGCCGACAAGCCCTGGGCCGTCGTCGACGACGAGCTCCGCGTCCACGGCCTGCAAGGCCTGCGCGTGATCGACGCCTCGATCATGCCGCGCATGATCTCGGCAAACCTCAATGCGTCCACGCTGATGATCGCCGACAAGGCCAGCGACATGATCAGGGGGAAGGCGGCGCCGGAGGCGGTGAAGCTTGAGGGGTATGCGTGAGGGGGTAATGGGCCCTCGGCAGCGCGCTTGCCAGCGGTCTCCGGCCCCTAGGCACGCCCCGAACGCGGGTGAACGGTTGTTGACAAGGAACCCGTCGAGGCAAATATTTGGCCGGGGGTTTCCATGCGCAAACGTGGCCTCATTCCGCTCTTATTGGTCGCTGCGATCGGGTCGACCGCGGTATTCGCGCCTCTCTTTCGCAACAACTCCGCCAACGACATAGCCGAAAGCCCTTCGGTTCCCGATCGCGATGTTGCCGTCATCGTGAAGCGGATGTTGCGCGATGAGGAGGCGAGTTCGCTGTTTCGCGGCTGGCGAACGCGCGAGGCCGTGCGGGAGTTCTACGCGAGCCGAGGCTTTGCGCCGCTATGGATAGAGAACGGCGGACCGTCCTCCCGCTACACGCTGACGCGCGAGTATCTCGAGACGGTTGGCAAGGAAGGAATGCAGGCCTCTGACTACGTCCTTCCGGCCATGAAGGGCGCTGCCGCCATCCTCGCGCAGCACGAGCTGATGGCAACGCGCACGGTGCTTCGTTATGCGCAGGATGCCAACGGCGGGCGCGTCGATTTCAGAAAGATTGCGCGCGAAATCGCCTATGGGGTGAAGACGCTGGATGCCGCGACGTTCCTGAGGCGAATAGCCGAAGAAGGAAAGGTCGTTGCCGCCTTGCAATCGCTTCACCCCGCGCATCCGCGCTACGTTGCGTTGAGGTATGCGCTGGCCGAGCTTAGCGCCGCCGGCCAACCGACCGATATCGTGGTCGCCAACATGGAGCGATGGCGCTGGCTACCGCATGATTTCGAACCCACGCGCATAGTCGTGAACGTGCCCGACTACTCTTTGCGCCTGCATGAGAAGGGCGAGCCGGCTTTTTTGGCCCGCATCGTGGCGGGTAGCCCTGCAACGCCGACACCGCTTCTAGTTTCGTCCATGACGTCCATCACATTCAATCCGGTCTGGAACGTGCCAGCGTCGATTGTGCGAAGCCCAGCGATGCAGCCTTTCGTCGCGGACGAAACGTTGCGGCGGCAGGCGCGGATGAGCCTCGTGACCGATGCGAACGGGCGGCCATTGCTGTCACAGGCTCCCGGACCGCAAAATCCGCTCGGGAGAGTGCGATTCAATCTCCCGAACGCCTTTGCGGTGTATCTCCACGACACGCCGGACAGCGCTCCGTTCGAGCGGCCGATCCGCGCGCTCAGCCACGGCTGCGTGCGTATGGAGAACGCCCGCAGCCTTGCTGAAACCATCCTTGCGACCGACATCGGCGAATCCGCGGGGCAGCGAGTAAGGGAACTGCTGGGTGAGGAAGATGCGGACCATGCGCTGGCCGCGCCGCTTCCGGTCTACTTCACCTATGAAACGGTGGTGCTGGACCAAGACGGGGCGTGGCAACAAATGCCCGATGTCTACCGGTACGATGCTCGCGTGCTTGAGCAGCTCAACAATCGGGAAATTCCGCCCGACCGGATCGCGCTGACGCGCGAGCCGGAGCGAAAGCCGACGCTGTCCGAGCGGATCTACCGTCGAGTCCAGAAATTCGGAGACGCTACGCGCTCCGAGAGGCCTCCAGTGCGAATAATTTCAGAGGTGCGTTGAAGAACCGATACGATTTGGAGCAGGTCATGCAGAAACGCATTGCTATTCTGGTTCTTTCGTTCTCGTGGGCCGCGCCGAGCCACGCCGCCGATATCGGCCAGTCGCCCGAGGACAACGTCCAGATCTGCGGTTCAGCGACCTGTATCCAGGCCGCCTGGGACTACTTCCAGTGGTGCTGGTTTGGCTCCGGACTGCCGCGCTACATGCGAATGGAGGCTCTCGATGAGCTGTCTTACCGGACCACCGGCGAGCCTTACTACCGGGAGTGGGACTACTGGAATGAACCGTACTTCGCCGATCCGAAAGTGCGCAGGAGCCTCAGGGAGCTCGACCTGATTGGTTCCTCGCTCTATGGATCGGATGTCAAGCCGCTACACGATGGGTCCAGTTTCGGATCGGGGTTCGGGGGTAACGTCCCGGTCAAATACACTGCCCAGCTCGGCAACGGCCTCACGGTCGAAATTCCGGCGACGGACTCGGGCAGCCCTCGTTATCCGGTGCAGGTCGTGGAGACGTGCAATCCCTTCGGTCAGGGATACTACTACATTCCGGCCACCGAGACCTGCATCAAGATCGGCGGATATGTCAGGAGCACCAACTGGTTTGGGCAGGGCGGGCTCACCTACGAAGAGCAGAAGCCCAAGGAAATCCCGAAGCTGCGCTACGACTACAACTGGTCGGTCGACGCGACGTTCAAGTACAAGTTCGACAGCAAGCTGAACCTGACCGGCAGCTACACGAAGGACTCCAGCTATTCCGAGGAACGCGAAGTCGACTACAACAAGATTTGCGGGGTCTACGGTCAGGGCTTCTACTACATCCCCGGTACGGATACATGCCTCAAGCTGGGCGGGCTGCTGGCCTATCAGCAATGGTCCCCGTTGCGCGGCAGGGTCGCGACGAAGCTTGCGGACACACCCGAGGTCAAAACCCGCGTGGAGCAGCCGAATCCGCAGCCGCGCGAGACGTTCAACACGCCACGGCCCGAGCTCAAGACGGATGCGGACCAGGCAAGGCAGCCCGCGCGTGAGGTCGATGGCGACAAGGGCGCAGCCCCGTCGAGCGGCAAGGACGCGAAGTCTCCGCCATCGAAGAAAGAAACCAAGGACCGGCAAAAGAAACAGCAGGCCAACAACGAACCGAAGGCAGCCCCTGTTCAGCAGGCGAAAGTTCAGCTTTCGTCGACGCCGCGATGGGTCGATGCGAAGACGGGTGAGCTGGTGCAGGTCGGGCCCGAGGGCACGCGCACCGGATTGTTCGATTCGAACGAGGCTTTCAATCCGGAGACCGGCAAGAGCTACCGGAAAGAGAACGGGGTCTGGAAAGACGCCAAGACCGGCGAAGTCGTTCCGGAGATTCCGATTCATTCGAAGGTCAACAAGGAAGATCCCAAGTCTGCGACACACGCATATAGCGGCCGGCAGTTCCGGTTCGACGGCAACCTGCCTGCTCCGCAGCAGCCCCCTCCGGCTGCCGCTCCGCCGGCGCAAGCACCGGCGCTCCCCGGCGGACAATGGGTTGACGCGAAAACCGGCAAACCGGTCCCGGTCGGTCCCGATGGGGCGCGGCCCGGCCTGTTCGACGAAAACGAGGCTTTCAATCCCAATACGGGCAAGAGCTACAAGAAGGAGAACGGCGTCTGGAAGGACGTGGCGACCGGCAAGGAAGTGCCGGAAATCCCGATCAACAGCCAGGCTGATGCGAGCGACCCCGGCAAGGCGAAGCATTCCTACAACGATCGCACCTTCGTCAAGGTGAGCCCGCAGGCGCAGGCCGAAGCCAAGGCGGGCGGCATCAAGAAGAAGCTTGATGAGGCCAAGGCCAAGCTCGGTTCACACCAACCGGGCTCGCTGGAATTCCGTCAACTGAAGAATGATATCGAACTGCTCGAGAACGGTCTGGACCCCGACGAGGAGAGGGCCAAGTTCGAAGAGCGCAACGCGCGCGCTGTGCAACTGATCAAGGATCTGGAAGAAACCCAGATTCCAAATGCGTTGTCGCAAAACCAAGCGGCGAAGGATGTGTACGAAAAGGAAAAGGCGGCACTGGACGCTATGCCAAGGGACGGGGCAGGAACAGATCCCCAGAAGCGCGCGGAACAGGAGAAGAAGGTACAACAGGCCGGCCGCAGCATGTTCGATGCGGCCAACAGGTACTGGAAGCTGAGCGCCAATCTGAAGGCGTACAAGGCCGAGTACGACAAGTATCGCGAAATCCGCGATCCGACGCCGGAGCAGCGGGCAAGGCAGGCCGAGCAGGTCCAGCAGCAGATCAAGGATTTCTCGGAATCGCGTCTGAAGCTGGAGCAGGCCGATCGGCAAGCCATGGAGTCCCGGTACGGCACGGTGCCGGATCAAACGGTCAAGCCGGTTACCGGTGCAAAATCAGCGGAAGGCAAGGCCGCCCAGTCGACGGGGGGAAAGAAGGGGCCGCCGAAAGCAGCCAACGACGCGTCCTCCTCGCAGAAGCAAGCCGAAAAGCAGCCCGAACCGCGCGACGAGACCTCCATTAGGATCAATATCGCGGCGTCCATCTGGGACGAGAATCGTTCGGGTGAAAAAAAGCCCGAGCCCTTCATGGTGAACTTCCAGCAGGGTTACACGGTGCCGCTCGATCTCGATTTCAAGGCTGACATCGGCTACGACGAATCACCTGCGCTGGCCATCGTTCGCGATGGCAAGGGCACATATGATCTTGCCTACGACCGTCGTCAAAGCTTTGGCCTCACCTGGGCGAAGCCCGGGTCGAGTTTCCTGCTGGGAATGTCGATGCCCAAGCTGAGCGAGTACATCATTGAAGCATCCGTGGCCGACGCCGCGCAAATTCCCTCCCTGATTGCCGTCGACTACGGACTACCCGACGGTGCGGAGGCGTTCAGGGAGACCATCAAAATCGAAGGCATGGATTATATCAAGATCGGTGTGCGGGAACGTTTCAAGATGGCTCGAGAATGGATGAGCCTTCTGATGGTTGCTGAGTTCTTGAAGATTGATCCTTCCCGCGTGACGGAAGACTGGTGCTGGCAGAAGCTTCCCGCCTACGAACTCGAGCCGGCAACCTCGACCGCGCAAGGTGAGGAGTTTCCGCACGCTACTCTCTCGCTTTCAAGTGCCGGCCAAGGGAGCGTCCAGCCATGAGGGTGCTGCTTGCCTTGATCGGCCTGTTCGCGGCGAGTGCGCCCGGTCTCGCGCAGGAGATGCTGCAGCCGCCGAGCACGAAGTACTTCCAGAGCTCCGGAGCGTGGGGTCAGAAACATGCTGACCAGTGGGGCCTGCAGCGCTTGGGCTTCGATGCCTCGCCGCAGTCGGCGTGGCGACTCGTGAGGAAGAATGCCGAGCCTGTCATCGTTGCTCTGATCGACACCGGCATCGACTGGAATCATCGCAGCATCGACTGGAGCAACATCTGGCGCAATCCGAACGAGAAGATCAACGGCATCGACGACGACAAGGACGGCAAGATCGACGATGTCATCGGCTGGGATTTCTTTTCCCGTAACGGCAAGCCCTGGGACATTGACGGACACGGCACCATGGTCGCGGGTATCGTGGCCGGAAGCTGGAAGGACGCCGCCGGCATCGCCGGCATCAATCCATTCGCGAAGCTCATGATCCTCAAGGCGGTGAACAATTTCGGTCATACGCGCTCTTCATACGTCGCCGAGGCGCTGGTCTACGCAGCCGACCACGGCGCGCGCGTCATCAATGTTAGCGTGGGAGGCAAGAACGTCAGCAAGATCACGACGGCAGCAATCGAATACGCTTACAAGAAGGGCGCCGTCATTGTGGTTGCCGCGGGCAATGAAGGCGTCAACAGCAATAACTACGGGCTTGCCGCCTCCGACAAGGTGCTGGTGGTCGGCGCGACGACTCCCGACGATCAGCAGGCGAATTTCTCGAACTGGGGCCGGATCTCGGTTGCAGCGCCCGGCGTCGACATCCTGAGCCTGCGGGCACGGCGGACCGACACGCTGATCTCGCCGCAGGCGGCCAAATACGTGCCGGGCACCAACTTCGTCGGCGAGGACAAGCGCTACTATCGCGCCAATGGCACGTCCTTCGCGGCGCCGTTCGTGAGCGGATTGGCGTCGCTCATGATCGCCAACGATCCGAGCCTGACCAATCAGCAGGTCATGAACATCATCAAGAGCACGGCGAAAGACGTCGGCCCGCCGGGGGTAGACCAGTTCACCGGCTATGGCCTGCCGGACGCGCGCGCGGCGCTCAAGGCGCCGAAGGACTATTTCCTTTTTGCCGGAATCAGCAAGGTTGCAGTGGTGCAGGCCGGCAACGATCAGGCGGTTCGGGTGTTCGGTGTCGCCAATGCCGACGGTTTCGGCGAGGCGCGGATCGAACTGGGGCAGGGCGAAGCACCCAAGTCCTTCAAGAAGATCATCCAGGCAAGACAGAGCACGGGCCCGGAAGGAGCGCTGGGAGACATACCGACCTCGGCACTGGCCGGCAGCAAGACCTGGATCATCAGGGTGGTAGTGACGCACCGTGACGGCTCCTCTCGCGAAGCGCGCTTCAAGCTGAATCTGGGTTAGTTTTACGCAGCCCCGCGTTGCCGCCCCGCAACACTCCACACTTGTTTCGCTTAAGCCCGGTACCGTGCATGACCCCCGGATTTCCGAAGGATAGAGTTTCCGTCGGGACGGCAATCAAATGGGGGCGGCCATGAAAGCGCGTGGGTTCGTGGTGCTGGTCGCAGCGGCGAGCTGTTGGTCCGCCGCTGCATGGGCGACCGTGGTCGAAACGGGGACCACTGTGACAAACAACGGGCAGCCGATCGCCGAGCAGACGGTTACCGTAAAGATCAAGCAGCCAGACCGGCCTCGGATTACGCAGACTTCGACCGTGGTCCGCAAGCGGACGGTCGTCACGCAGAAAATCAGGACGGACAGGTCCGGCCGCGTGGCTTTCACCTATGACGACAGGATCGTCGACCGCGAGACGGCCACGGTGGAGTTCAGCTGGTACACCTCCGGTGGCCTCGTGACGAGGGAAGTGCCGCTGTCCAGCCTCGGCTGGGGACCGGTCGATTTGAGCCAGCCGAGCGTGACGACACCGACGGTCGCTTCGCCGGGGACTCCCTATAGGTCAGGGCCGTTTCAATGGAGCGGCTTCTACATCGGCGGCCAAGGGTACTGGAACACTTCTGATCAGACGATCACCGAGAGAATCGCAGGCACGCATATTGTCACCACTCGCCTCGTTGATACCGGACAAGCGGGCGGGATTGGCGCGCTTGCCGGGTATGATTTCGGGATTGCCGGCTCCGGATTGACGATAGGGCCCGTGGCGTCGATCAGCTATGTCGGGCAAACCGTTGATCATAACTTCGCGGGCGGGTTCTTCATAGGGACGCACACCAACTGGGTCGCCAATCTCGGCGGCAGGCTCGGATGGCAGGTCAACGACCGCTTTCAGCTGTACGCGCTTGGCGGCGTCGAATTCGCCAACTACGATTTTCGCAGCAACTTCACGGGAACCGTGCTGTCGGTAAACCAGACGGCCACGGGCTGGTTCGTCGGCGGTGGCGTCGAATATTCGCAACCCGACTGGCGAACGATGAACGGGCGGTGGTCTGCCTTCGGTCAGCTGACCTACACCGAGTTCTGCGGGGAGACCTTCCAGAGGCCACCCTTCTCTCCCGCCTTCGACTACGATATCGGGAGCCAGCAGATTCGCGCGATGGTTGGCATCATGTTCCGGCCGTCCTTTGGCGCTCCGCCTCCGCCGCCCTAGTATGGGTTCCCGATTGTATTGATGATTTGCTGTGCCGGCGAGCGATCGCCGGCACAGATGCGAGGGGCCGAAAGTCGCGCCGCGGCGACGGGAGCGCAGTTCTCTCTTGGACGAGCCTGAACTCAGACTTCCCGTCGGCTCAAAAACGCCAGCCGCTCGAACAAATGCACGTCCTGCTCGTTCTTCAGCAGGGCGCCGTGCAGCGGCGGGATCAGCTTGCGCGGGTCGCGCTCCCTGAGCATCTCGGGGGTGATGTCCTCGTTGAGCAGCAGCTTCAGCCAGTCGAGCAGCTCCGAGGTTGACGGCTTCTTCTTCAGCCCGGGCACCTCGCGCACTTCGAAGAAGATGCGCAGCGCTTCCTCCACCAGGCGCTTCTTGATGTTGGGGAAGTGGACGTCGACGATCCGGCCCATGGTGTCGGCGTCGGGGAACTTGATGTAGTGGAAGAAGCAGCGGCGCAGGAAGGCGTCCGGCAATTCCTTCTCGTTGTTGGAGGTGATCATCACGATCGGGCGCAGCTTCGCCTTGATGTTCTCGCCGGTCTCGTAGACGAAGAACTCCATGCGGTCGAGCTCGAGTAGCAGGTCGTTGGGGAATTCGATGTCGGCCTTGTCGATCTCGTCGATCAGCAGCACCGGGCGCTTGTCATGGGTGAAGGCCTCCCACAATTTGCCGCGCTTGATGTAGTTGCTGATGTCGGAAACCCTGGAGTCCCCAAGCTGGCTGTCGCGCAGGCGCGACACGGCGTCGTATTCGTAGAGGCCCTGCTGCGCCTTGGTGGTGGACTTGATGTGCCAGGTCAGCAGCGGCGCGCCGAGCGCTTTTGCCACTTCCTCCGCCAGCACGGTCTTGCCGGTGCCGGGCTCGCCCTTGATGAGCAGCGGGCGCTCCAGCACGATCGAGGCATTCACCGCGACCTTGAGGTCATCGGTCGCGACATAGTCCTTGGTACCGGTGAATTTCATCGATCTGGCCTTAAGTCCGTTTTAAACATTGTTTGTTGCGCGCAGCCGCCAAGGCCCTGACTTAGCGAGGCCCTGCCTTAACAGGAAAACCCGTTCAGAACAGCATTCGCCGCGCGAATAGGGGGGATGCGTCAGCGCTTTACCAGCGACAGGATCACCAGCACGACCACCGCGCCGATGGTGGCGTTGACGATGTCGCGGACCCAGCCGACGCCGAGGCTGACGCCCAGTGCGGGCAGCAGGAAGCTCGCCACCAGCGCGCCGATGATGCCGATCACGATATTGCCGATCAGCCCGAAACCGGCGCCGCGCACGATCTGTCCGGCCAGCCAGCCGGCAATGGCGCCGATGACCAGCGCTGCAATGATGCTCATGGAAATACCCCTGCTGAACAACCCCGTCGGGTACCAATTCTAGTTGAAATCCGGCCCCGGTCTAGGGCCTGCCATGCAGGCCGCGCCCTTGACCTTCAGCGCCCGGCGGGCAATCTGTCGGGCATGTTCCTGCAATTCTTCACATCGCTCCGCGACGCCCAGGTCCCCGTGACCTTGCGCGAATATCTGACGCTGATGGAAGCGCTCGACGCCGATCTTGCCGACCAGTCGGTCGACAATTTCTACTACCTGTCGCGCGCGGCTCTGGTGAAGGACGAGCGTAACCTCGACAAGTTCGACCGCGTGTTCGGTAGCGTGTTCAAGGGGCTGGAGAGCCTGCTCGACGCCATGGGCAAGGCCGAGATCCCCGAGGAATGGCTGAAGAAGCTCGCGGAGAAATACCTCACCGAGGAAGAGAAGAAGCAGATCGAGGCCATGGGCTGGGACAAGCTCATGGAGACCCTGAAGAAGCGCCTTGAGGAGCAGAAGGGCCGCCACCAGGGCGGCAACAAGTGGATCGGCACCGCCGGCACCTCGCCGTTCGGCGCCCACGGCTACAATCCCGAAGGCGTGCGCATCGGCCAGGAGAAGAACCGCAACAACCGCGCGGTGAAGGTCTGGGACAAGCGCGAGTTCAAGGATCTCGACGGCAACGTCGAGCTCGGCATTCGCAACATCAAGATCGCGCTGCGCCGCCTGCGCAAGTTCGCGCGCACCGGGGCGCCGGACGAACTCGACCTCGATACGACGATCCGCGAGACCGCCAACCACGGCTACCTCGACGTCCACATGCGGCCCGAGCGGCGCAACGCGGTCAAGGTGCTGGTGTTCTTCGACATCGGCGGTTCGATGGATTCGCACATCGAGCAGGTCGAGGAATTGTTCTCGGCGGCGAAGACCGAGTTCAAGCACATGGAATATTTCTACTTCCACAACTGCCTCTATGAGGGCGTGTGGAAGCAGAACAAGCGGCGCTTCACCGACCGCACGCCGACCTGGGAGGTCCTGCACAAATATCCGCACGACTACAAGGTCGTGTTCGTCGGCGACGCCTCGATGAGCCCGTACGAGATCATGGTGCCGGGCGGCTCGGTCGAGCACGTCAACGAGGAAGCCGGCTCGGTGTGGCTCGATCGCGTGATCCGCACCTACCCGCACGCCGTTTGGCTCAACCCGGTGGCGCAGCGGCACTGGGACTATTCGGAATCCACCACCATCATCCGCCGCCTGTTCGCCAATCGCATGTATCCGATCACCATCGAGGGTCTGGAGAATGCGATGAGGGAGCTGGTGCGGTAGTAGACCCTCATGGTGAGGAGCGCCTCTTTGCGCGTCTCGAACCCATGAGGCCACAGACGGGCCTTTCATCCTTCGAGACGCCGCTTCGCGGCTCCTCAGGATGAGGAGAGGGAGTGCGAATGCCCCAGACCATCCACCGCGGCATCAAGGCGATGATCGACGAGGCCAATGCCGAGATCGAGACCATCGACGCGGCCGACGCCATCGGCCTTGTCGGCGACGAGACCGTCGTCATCGTCGATATCCGCGATCCCCGCGAGATCGAGCGCGAGGGTAAGATTCCCGGCGCCTTTTCCTGCACCCGCGGCATGCTGGAATTCTGGATCGATCCGCAGAGCCCCTACGCCAAGGCGGTGTTCCAGCAGGACAAGAAGTTCGTGTTCCACTGCGCCGGCGGCCTGCGCTCGGCGCTCGCCGCCAAGACCGCCAAGGACATGGGGCTGAAGCCAGTCGCCCATATGGGCGGCGGCTTCGCCGCCTGGCGCGATGCCGGCGGTCCCGTGGAGAAGTGGGAGCCGAAGAAGAAGTAATTCGCGGGAACTCATAGCCCCCTCGTCATGCCCGGCCTTGAGCCGGGCATCCACGTCTCTTGCCGAACGCAAAGCAAGACGTGGATGGCCGGGACAAGCCCGGCCATGACGAACCATTGAAAGGGTTTGTCCATGCCCAACGATCCGCTCGTTTCGACCGAATGGCTCGCCGCCAATCTCGGCAAGCCCGGCGTGAAAGTCCTCGACGCCACGTCCAAGCTGCCCGGCGTGTTGCCGCTGCCGAAGGACGACTATCTCGCCGCGCACATCCCGGGCGCGGTGTTCTTCGACGTCGATGCGGTGTCGGATCATTCCAACCCGCTGCCGCACATGTTTCCCTCAGCCGAGCAGTTCGGCCGCGATGTCGGCGCGCTCGGCATCGGCAATGACGACACCGTCGTGGTCTACGATTCCGGCGGCTGGACGGCCGGCCCGCGCGCCTGGTGGATGTTCCTGTCGTTCGGCAAGCAGGTCCATCTGCTCAATGGCGGTCTGAAGAAGTGGGTTGCCGAGGGACGCAAGGTCGACAGCGGGCCGGTGACGGCGAAGCCGTCGACCTTCAAGGCATCGTTCGATGCGCGGCGCGTGCGCAGCATGCAGCAGCTGGTTGCCAACCTTTCCAGCCGCGCCGAGCAGGTGATCGATGCCCGCTCCAACGAGCGCTACCAGGGCAAGGTGGCCGAGCCGCGGCAGGGGCTGCGCTCCGGCCACATTCCCGGCAGCCTGAGCCTGCCCTTCAACAATCTGTTCGATGCCGCGACCGGCGAGATGAAATCGCTCGACGAATTGCGCGCCGCCTTCGCCGGCGCCGGCGTCAAGCTCGATGCGCCCATCGTGACGAGTTGCGGCTCGGGTATCAGCGCAGCCGTGCTGACGCTGGCGCTCTGTCGCCTCGGGGTCGAGAACCCGGCGTTGTATGACGGGTCGTGGACCGAGTGGGGCGCCGCGGACGGCCCGCCGGTCGCCACCGGGCCGGCCTGATCGTTACCGGCGCCGCGCCGTCGTTGCGGTTGTCGCCGGCTGCTCCGGTTGCAGGGGCTGCGAGAAGGGGTCGGCTGCGGCTGCCGCGGCGGCCTGTTGCGCCGCCAGCCTTGCACGACGGGCCGCCTGCCTCCGCCGTTCCCTGGCGCGCTCGGCGCGCTGTTGCTTCCTGAGCTCGGTGCGATCGAGCTTTTCGCCGGTCTTTTCGCTGCTCTTGGCCGCCGCAGGCTTCTCGACCTTGGCCGCAGCGCTGCCGAGCGCGGCCGTTTTGGTCGCCGCAGACGCTTGATCGGCCATCGCGGGCGTTGCGACTTGCTCGAATGCGACCGATACGGATTCGGCCGGCGCGGCCGACGCAACTTCGAGCGCGGCAAGCCTGGTTTCGGTTGAAGGCGGCGGCGGCTCGGCGACTGCCGTCGGCGCGGTCTCCGGTCTGGCTGCGATTTCGGGCGTGGCTACGGCCTCGGGCTTGCCTGTCCCGGCCGGCACCGCCTCATCCAGCTTCAGTGCAGCGAGCTTTTCCGTCTCCACTCGCGGCACCGGTACCGCTTCCGGCTCGGGCTCTCTCGAAGGCATGGCGGCAAGCGGCGTTTCCGTCGCCTTTTCGGGCTGCGCCGGCTCGACGCGCAGCAGGGCCAGCGTCGGGGGCAGCGGCTCCGTCTGTTGGGCGAACACCGGCTCGGCCATGACCCGCCGCGTCGGTATGTTCGCGACCTCCTCGTGCGCGGCGCGCAGCAATGCTGCAGCGCCGAGGCCGAAAATCAGGACGGACAGGGAAAGGACGATCGCGGCGAGCAGAAAACGGATTCCGGGGAGCATGGGCTCGGGTTCCGCCTGGAGCAGCTGGTGGCCTGAGGAAACGCGGTTCGATTACTGAAAGAGCCGCCTTCGCCGCCGCGAATCAGGCTGAATCCAGAATACAATAATTCGTCCTCGGCCGCGGCTGCGAAAAACGGCCGATGGTGCGGCCGGTAATCCGATGGGATTGACGCTCGAATCCGTTCCCCGGACCGGCTTCCCCCGGTAACGTGCGGATCACAAAGCGCCCGATTTGGGCCTGATTTCGCGGATTTGTCTTGAATGCGCCGCTATCTTCCGTCACCTAACCGTTAACGGTCCGGTGTGGCTTGGGGTCTATACAAGAGCGATGATGATCAAGAATCTTCTGACGATCGGCGCCGCGATGGCAGCCGCCGCGGCGGGAACCTCGCTTGCGCAGGCCCAGCAGAGCTATCCCGTGCCTCCGGGCCAGGTCTATTCGGCTGCGCCCGGCTATCCACCCGGCGGTTACGTCGTGGACGAACGCCGCCGGCCAGGCGCCCCCGATTTCGACGAACTGGAAGACGACGACGCGCCGCCGGCGCTGTCGCCGCCCGGCCCGGTCGTGTCGCCGAACGATCCCCGCTATGGCCGTCCGGTCTATTCCAACGTACCGCCGCCAGCCCCGACCGGCCCGATCCTGTCGCCGGACGATCCCCGTTATGGCCGTCCGGCAGGCCCGCCGGCGGTGATCTATGCCGACCGTCCGCCGGCTTCGGCGCCGGCCGGCGACAACCGCATTCCCGGCTCCGGCATCGTCAATTCCAACGAAGATCTCCCGCGCCCGCCGGGATCGGTCGGTGCGGCTCCGCCCACCGTCACCGGTGCCGTGCCGCAGCAGGCGCCGGCCGCCGCCGACGGCAGGCCGCTGCAGCTTTCCGCGCTGCCGCCGGAAGAGCAGCCGGAAGTCGGCCCCGCACAGCTGCCGCCGCATCTGCGCCGCACCGAGGTGGCCTTCCCCACCAAGGAGCCGGCCGGCACCATCGTGGTCGATACGCCCAACACCTATCTGTACTACGTGCTCGGCAACGGCCGGGCGATGCGCTATGGCGTGCGCGTCGGCCGCGACGGCTTCACCTGGACCGGCGTGCAGAAGATCACCAAGAAGGCCGAGTGGCCGGACTGGCATCCGCCGACCGAAATGATCGAGCGCCAGCCCTATCTGCCGCGCTTCATGGCGGGCGGCCCCGGCAATCCGCTCGGCGCGCGCGCGATGTATCTCGGCTCGACGGTCTACCGCATCCACGGCACCAACCAGCCCTCGACCATCGGCAAGTTCGTCTCCTCCGGCTGCATCGGCATGCTGAACGAGGACGTCTCGGACCTGTTCGAGCGCGTCAAGGTCGGCACCCGCGTCGTGGTGATGCCCGGCGGCCCGCCGCCCGGGACGGCAACGGCAGGCGCTCCGCCGGCTGCCGGTACCACCACGGCCGCCGCTGCGCCGCCGCCGGCTCCGGTCGGCCCGGTGCCCGGCCAGGGCCCGACCGTCGTGCAGCCATTGCCGCCGCCGACCGCGATCCGCTGATCCGGCCCGGCTCTTGAATTCAGCCCGCTCTCGATGCGAGGGCGGGCTTTTTCATGCGTTGGTGAGGACGCGGGCTTATGCTCGCGGGCGTGATTCCTTTCTGCCGGAGCTGATCGTGAGGAAACCGCAACTGCTTGTCGCGCTGTTCGCAGCGATGCTCGCCTTCGTCACGGCGACGGCCAACGCGCAGCCGCGCTCGGTGTGGATCGACGATCTCACCTGGGAGGAGGTGCGCGATGCCATCGCCGGCGGCAACACCACGGCGATCGTCATCGTCGGCTCCAGCGAGCAGAACGGCCCGCACATGGCTGTTGGCAAGCACAATTTCATCGTCCGCCATTGCGCCGAGCAGATCGCCGGCAAACTCGGCGATGCCCTGGTCTATCCCGTCATTCCCTTCGCCATCACCGGCGATGCCGCCGCGAAGAGCGCGCATATGCGCTTTCCGGGCTCGGTGACCCTGCCGCCGGACGTGTTTGCCGGCGTCGTCCGCGCCGTTGCGCAAAGTGCGCTGGCCGCCGGCTTCAAGCTCGTCGCTATCATGGGCGACCACGGCGGCGGCCAGGAGGAGATGGCGCGCGTGGCGCAGGCGCTCGACGCACAGTCGAAGCGAAGCGGCGCGCGCGTGCTTCACGTCGGCGATTTCTATGCCAAGGCCGATGCGCAATTCGACGAGCTGATGGCGAGGCGTGGCATCAAGAGCAAGGAGCTGCACGCCGGCATACCCGATACGTCAGCAATCGTGTTTCTCGGCGCGGATGCGTGGATCAGGAAGGACCGTATCGCCGCCGCCAACGAGGCGACCGGCGTGCAGGGCACGCCCTCGCTCGCCACGGCCGAACTCGGCAAGCTCTATCTCGACATGAAGATCGAGGGCGCGGTGAACCAGATCAGGGCGTTCCGCGGCGGCGCCCGGTGAGAATCCTGTTGGTGCGGGACGCGTCTCGAACCATATTTGCGGTGAGTTCAGTACTGTCACCGTAGCTCGGAATCTTCACCGCAACTGCAGAACCATGATCAAGCTTGTCTTCGTTGTCATTGCGGGTGTTGTCACGGCGGCGGTGTCGCTGCTGGGATTCCTTCTCAGCGGAGATTCGCCGGCTGCTCCGTTCGGGTACGTATTCGTCGGTCTATACGTTGTTGCGACTGTGGCGCTGTTCCTGTGGGCTGCGCGCACAAGCAGCCTCCCAACGCTGATTGGTCTTGGTTTCTCGACCTCGCTGATATCGGTCGGGATCGGAGAGCTACTTGGGTTTCACTTCTTGCCCGGACTCGTCAAGGATATGGAGGCGTTCAGTTGGGAACACCTCCTGAGCCTGGGCGTCATCTTGGTTGGAAGCTTCGTTTGGTACAGCGCAGTCGCGGCCTCAACGCACGTTGTCGTGGGGCGGACGCGTCTCCTCAGAACGCGATGAAATCAGAGGATTGCGGTGACTCTGCTGGAAAGCACCCCTCAAGTGAGACACGATAATTCCTGCGACAGTGCGGTTGCCATGATGCGTTATCGAGTCGTCGGTTCACCGTGAGCCCCTCGGTCAATCGAGGTCCAGGGATCGATGACCGTCAGGCCTGCTGCATTGAACGCGCTCGTGTCGCGCGATGCCACGGAGAACCCGTGCGCGGCGGCGATCGCGGCGATATAGCCGTCGGGTGTGGGGAAGCCTTTTCCGGTCGCGCGCGCCCTGACGGCGAGATCGGCATAGCGCCGCGCCGCCGGTGTATCGAAGTGCAGGACGCGGCCGACGAACTGTTCCAGCAGGCCGTCGATCCGGGCTGCCAGCGCGTCCTTTCGCTTGCCGTCCGGCAGCGCGGCGATGCCGAAGAGAAGTTCGGCCACGGTGATGCTGGAAAGGAACAACGTCTCGGCCGCCTGGGCGTCGAGCCAGGCAAGGACCGATGGGTGGGGCTCGGGCTTGATCGCCTCGGAGACGACGTTGGTGTCGAGCAGGATCATTCGAAGCGCATCGGCTCGGCGGGATGCGCGTCGCGCACCCGTTCGAGGGCTTCGATATCGGCATTGGTGAGGCCCATATTCCGGCTCGCTTCCGACAAGGCGGTGCCGAGCCGCAGCCGGCCCTCAGGACGTACGGCGGCTTCCAAAATGGCACGCATCTCCGCTTCGGTGCTGCGATTGTGCTGCGCCGCGCGGACTTTCAGGGCGCGATGGGCCTCGTCGGAGAGGTTGCGGATGGTGACGGCTGCCATGATGGCATCCCCGTAGAATGATTGTGACGATATCAACCTAAGTCAAGTGATAGCAGTTTTCAAGCTCGCGGCGCTCGTGCGCCGCCGATCCCAACCACGCGACGGCTCGCGAAGATAGTAATATAATACCTCAGCATCCCGGCTACTTTGCATGGGGTTGTTTTCGATATTTTGGTCCGGGAGCGGCAACCGCCCGCTCACGCCAGCCTTCGCGGCGGCTCGGCGCTCCTGGTGAAGGCGTCGATGCATTCGACCATCTGGCTGTAGTGGATGCCGAGGCTTTCCCGCGTGGCGTAGCCGAGATGCGGGGTGAGCACGAGGTTGTCGAGCGTGCGGAAGGGATGATCTTTCGGCAGCGGCTCGACCGAGAACACGTCGATCCCGGCGCCGGCGATCTTCTTTCGCTTCAACACGTCGAACAGCGCGTCCTCGTCGACGATCGGCCCGCGCGCGGTGTTGACGAGATACGCCGTCGGCTTCATCCGCGCCAGATCAGCCGCGCCGACGAGGCCGCGCGAGCGCTGGCTCAGCACCACGTGGATGGTGACGATGTCGGCGGTCGAGAACAGGTCTTCCTTCGTCGCGTAGCCGACGCCGGCTTCCTTGCACTTCTCGGCCGTCAGGTTCGGGCTCCAGGCGATCACGTTCATGCCGAACGCCTTTGCCAAGTGAGCCATCTTGCTGCCGAGCTTGCCGAGGCCGACGACGCCGAGCGTCTTGCCCTCGATCTCGGTCCCCGCAAAGATCTGCCAGGGCTCACCGGCATGCATGCGTGCATTCTCGCGACCGATGCCGCGGGTCAATTCCAGGATCAGGCCCATGGTCAGCGGCGCAGTGGGGTCACGGGTGTATTGCGTACCGCAATAGACCACGTTGCGGGCCTTGGCGGCGTCGGAGTCGATCGAGGCATTGCGCATGCCCGAGGTGATCAGGAGTTTCAGTCGCGGCAGCGCCTCGATCAGCGACCGCGGGAACGCCGTGCGCTCGCGCATGGCGCAGACGATCTCGAAATCCCCAAGCGCATTTGCGGCGGCTGCCTCGCTGGCAAACGGCTCCTTGAACACGGTGACATCGACGCGGTCGCGGATTTTGGACCAGTCCGCCACCGACAGCGCGAGGTCGAAATAGTCGTCCGGGATTGCACAGCGCAGCCGCGTCATGGGGGAGTCCGATTCTGCCAAGGGGTGACGGCGCGACGGCGCCATCGGAAGGACCGCCATGGTCGCGCGCCATCGGCCGCCGCGCAAGCGCGCGGGCGGCGTAGTTGGGCTGCGGAATCGGGAGGAGGCGGGGTTCTTACTGGTCCGAACCGCGCAGATGCTTGGCGCGCCAGGCCGGCCCGGGGCCGCGCATGTAATGCAGTTCCGGCCGGTAGGGGTCGAACGCCCGGGCGAAGAAGGCGCGCCAGAAGGCGCGGAATTCGGCCAGCGGCCTTTCGACCGCGGTGCGGCCGGCAGGAGCGGAAGGTGAGGCCGAGACAATCGTGGCCATGACGCAAGACCCTTGTTTTCACCGCGGCTTTTGCCGCGTTGGGCGTGTTTCGCCGCGTGAATCAAGCTTTGGCCCGATTCATTAAAAGTTGGTTTCAATTGTCGGAATGGCCATCCGTATGGTGTCGGACCCGTATTCATCCGTGGTGAAGGAAGGGAAAACGACCTTGCCGCGGTTGCCCTTTCGCCCCCGTGTCGCTATGTCAGCGGCAGCAAATTTTCCCCAAATCCAAGGGTTTGCAAGGGATCGCGATGGCGCGCCAGTTCATCTATTTCATGCAGGGTCTTTCCAAGAGCTATCCGACCCGGAAGATCCTCGACAACATCCATTTGTCTTTCTACCCGGACGCCAAGATCGGCGTGCTCGGCGTCAACGGCTCGGGCAAGTCCACCCTGCTGCGGATCATGGCGGGGCTCGACAAGGAGTACACCGGCGAGGCCTGGGTCGCCGAGGGCGCCCGCGTCGGCTATCTCGAGCAGGAGCCGCAGCTCGACGCGACCAAGACGGTCCGCGAGAATGTCATGGAGGGCGTCGCCAAGCAGAAGGCGATCCTCGACCGCTACAACGAACTCGCGGTCAACTATTCCGACGAGACTGCGGACGAAATGACCAAACTGCAGGACGAGATCGAGGCCCAGGGCCTCTGGGATCTCGACAGCAAGGTCGACCAGGCGATGGACGCGCTGCGCTGCCCGGCGGACGACGCCGACGTCACCAAGCTCTCCGGCGGCGAGCGCCGCCGCGTCGCGCTGTGCCGGCTGCTGCTCGACCAGCCGGAATTGCTGCTCCTGGACGAGCCGACCAACCATCTCGACGCCGAGTCGGTGAACTGGCTGGAAGGCCACTTGAGGCAATATCCCGGCGCGATCCTGATCGTCACCCACGACCGCTACTTCCTCGACAACGTCACGGGCTGGATCCTCGAGCTCGACCGCGGCCGCGGCATTCCCTACGAGGGAAACTACTCCTCCTGGCTGGTGCAGAAGCAGAAGCGCCTGGAACAGGAGGGCCGCGAGGAGGCCGCGCACCAGCGCACGCTGGCGCGCGAGCAGGAGTGGATCGCAAGCTCACCCAAGGCGAGGCAGGCCAAGTCCAAGGCGCGCTACCAGCGCTACGAGGAGCTGCTGAAGCAGGCGAGCGAGAAGCAGACCACGACCGCGCAGATCGTCATTCCCGTCGCCGAACGCCTCGGGGCCAACGTGGTCGACTTCGAGCACCTCAGCAAGGGTTTCGGCGACAAGGAATTGATCGACGATCTCACCTTCAAGCTGCCGCCCGGCGGCATCGTCGGTGTGATCGGCCCGAACGGCGCCGGCAAGACCACGCTGTTCCGCATGATCACCGGGCAGGACAAGCCCGACAAGGGCACCATCACCGTCGGCGAGACCGTGCATCTCGGCTATGTCGACCAGTCGCGCGACGCGCTCGAGGGCAAGAAGACGGTGTGGGAGGAAATCTCCGGCGGTAACGAGCTGATCCTGCTCGGCAAGAAGGAAGTCAACTCGCGCGGCTATTGCTCGGCGTTCAACTTCAAGGGCGCCGACCAGCAGAAGAAAGTCGGCGCGCTGTCCGGCGGCGAGCGCAACCGCGTGCATCTGGCCAAGATGCTGAAGTCCGGCGCCAACGTGCTGCTGCTGGACGAGCCGACCAACGACCTCGACGTCGACACGCTGCGCGCGCTGGAAGAGGCGCTGGAGGATTTCGCCGGCTGCGCCGTCATCATCAGCCACGACCGCTGGTTCCTCGACCGCATCGCCACGCACATCCTCGCCTTCGAGGGCGACAGCCATGTCGAATGGTTCGAGGGCAACTTCCAGGATTACGAGAAGGACAAGATGCGCCGGCTCGGCCAGGACAGCATCATTCCGCACCGCCTGAAGTACAAGAAGCTGACGCGTTGAGAAGGGCGTGCGCTGGTGCACACGCCTGTCGTTGCCGACACCTTTATGGCGGATTGCTGCGGCCAGTTGTCGCTTCACACGCCAAAAAGATCGCGTAGATAGAAGCCATCCTTCCGCAACCCTTTCACGAGCCCCAAATGTCACAAGAGCAGCGTCTGGCGAAGAAGACTCTCGGCCCCATCCCGATGCTGATCTTCGGCTCGCGCTGGCTGCAACTGCCGCTCTACGTCGGCCTCATCGTTGCGCAGGGCGTCTATGTGGTGCTGTTTCTGAAGGAGCTGTGGCACCTGTTCGCACATGCGTTCGATTTCAGCGAGCAACAGATCATGCTGGCGGTGCTGGGCCTGATCGACGTCGTCATGATCTCCAATCTGCTGGTGATGGTGATCGTCGGCGGCTACGAGACCTTCGTGTCCCGCTTGAACCTGCGCGGCCATCCGGACGAGCCGGAATGGCTCAGCCACGTCAACGCCAGCGTGCTCAAGATCAAGCTCGCGATGGCCATCATCGGCATCTCGTCGATCCATCTCTTGCGCACCTTCATCGAGGCCGGCGGCCTTGCTGCAGGCAAGACCGCCTATACCGAAACCGGCGTGATGTGGCAGACCATCATCCACACCGTGTTCATCCTCTCGGCGATCGGCATCGCCTATGTGGACCGAATATCGAATATCGCGCAGGACGAGGCCAAGCGCGCGGCTGCGCATTGAGAAGGTCGATCGGGAGATGGCTTGGCGCACACACGCGATAGCCACGCTGCTAGCGGTCGCGGTGGCCTTCGGCACGTCGCCCGCCCGTGCCGCCGACGCGGCCTTCACGCAATTCATCGCCTCGCTGTGGCCGGAGGCGCAGGCCGCCGGCGTCTCGCGCGCGACCTTCGAACGGGAAACACGCGGCCTCGAACCCGATTACAAGCTGCCCGACCTGATCCTGCCGGGACGTCCCGCCACCGGCGCGCCGTCGCAGGCCGAGTTCGTGCAGGTGCCGGCCGACTATGTCCGGGAAAAGACCATCGCGCGGCTTGCGGGCGATGGGCAGCGGCTGATGCAGAAGCATCGCAGCGCGCTCGATGCGATCGAAAAGCAGTTCGGCGTGCCGGCCACCATCGTGCTGGCGATCTGGGGCCGTGAGACCGATTACGGCCGCTACGCGCTGCCGCATGACACGCTGCGCGTGGTGGCGACGCAGGCTTTTGTCGGCCGCCGCAAGGACCAGTACCGCGGCGAGTTCATCCTGGCGCTGAAGCTGCTCGGCGAAGGCGTGGTGACGCGCAAGACGTTCCGCTCGTCCTGGGCCGGCGCCACGGGGCTGACGCAATTCCTGCCGTCGGAATACTACAAGCACGGCGTCGATCTCGACGGCGACGGCCGGGTCGACATCTGGCATTCGGTGCCGGATGCGTTGGCCTCCGCAGCCAAGCAGCTCGTCAACAAGGGCTGGCAGAGCGGCCTGCGCTGGGCCTACGAGGTCCGCGCGCCCGCCAATGCCGATTGCACCATGGGTACGCCCGAGGTGCAAAAGCCGGTCGGCGAATGGTTGCGCGCCGGCTTCGTGCCGGTTCGGGGGCAGAAGCTTTCCGCGGCCGAGCAGGCGCAACCGGCCTCGCTGCTGCAGCCCGAGGGCATCTACGGGCCGTCGTTCCTGACCACGAAGAATTACTTCGTGATCAAGGAGTATAATTTTTCGGATCTGTACGTGCTGTTCGTCGGTCATCTCGCCGACCGCATGACCAATCCGCAATCCTTTGCCACGCCGTGGTCGGCTTCGACGCAACTGCGCACGACCTCGGTGGAGGCGATGCAGAAGCACCTGACGCGCATCGGTCTCTACAAGGACAAGATCGACGGCAAGGCGGGCATGCTGACCCGCTCCGCACTCGGCGCCTATCAGAAGTCGGCAGGGATCAAGGTCGATTGCTGGCCGAGCGAAGCGGTGCTGCAGTCGATGGGCGCGCGATAGGGCGCAATGAAAAAACCCGGCCGGTGCCGGCCGGGTTTGAAATGCGCGCTGCAGATCGTCTAGTTGCAGACCTCGTAGCGGCGGACGCGCCAGCCATAGCCGTCCCAGAAGCGCTCGCGCACCATGCGGCAGGCCGGATATTCGTCCACATAGACCGGCGCCGGCGCGGCATAGGCCGGGCGGCTGGAGGCGATGGCGCCGCCGATGATGGCGCCGCCGATCAGCCCGGCGGCCACGCCCGCGGCGACGCCGCGCTGTGCCTGAGCCGGGGTCGCGCTGAGCGAACCGGCAATGGTGGCGACCGCAACCATGGCGGCAAATGTCTTCTTCATGTCCTGCTCCTGGAGGGGCGCATCGCGGCGCCGGGTTCTGGTACGCTGCTTTCGAGAAGGCCGTTCCCGCAAGGGAAGCGCAGAAGGGTCAACCGAACGTAAACGCGACCGGTTAATGGCCGGAGAAAGCGTTTTTTTCTGGCCACTTGCATGGAGAACGCCGGGCAATGCCGGCGCGTTCGCTGCGATTTAATGTAGATGAACCGGCGTTTATCCGCAGACCCTGACGGTGCGCATGCGCCATCCGAAGCCGTCCCAGATGCGCTGGCGCTGCAGGTAGCAGGGACCGGCCGGATCGGCCACGCGGGCCGGGGCGCCGTTGTAATAGTAGCTTTGCGGCGGGGCGTAGTAGCCCGGACCATAGTAATAGCCGGGGCCGTAATAATAGCTCTGGGCGTGGGCGGGAACCGCGGCGGCCGATCCAGCCAGGGCGACGACAGCGGCGAGCGCCGCCAGGGACTTCTTCATGGCTTCACCTTTCCCGTGGAGCGTTGACGGCGCACCGGCACCTGCATGCGAAAGTTCCACATCCGGCTGGAATGATCAATGAACGCGACCGCCGGGTAGGCCGACGAATATGTGAGGCGCGGATGCCCGCGCGGCATCACGAAGTCGGGCTGAGCCATGATCGACACCATTGCATTCTTCGTCGCGGTCGGCATCGTTTCGGCGGCGATCTTCGCATGGACGATGCGATCGGACCGGATGCGCGACCGGCGGCGGGCCTACGCCGATTCCACCGCCGGCGACGGCGGCACCTCCTCCGGCAACAACAGCTTCGGCCTGCTCAACTGGTTCGGCGGCAGTTCCTCTTCCTCTCCATCCTCGTCCGATGATTCCTGCACCTCGTCTTCGTCGTCGTTCTTCGGCGGCGGCGACAGCAGCTGCAGCAGCGACGGGGGAGGTGGCGGAGACGGCGGCGGCGGTGGCGGCGACTAGCGGCCGGGCCGGCGCGGCGCTGTTCTCCACATCGTTTAGACTCGTTCTAGGTTTGATTTGCATCAGTTTGGAATTGCTAAAAAGGGCTAGTTTTCTCTTTGCATTGGGCTGCTGCCTTCAGATATCGATGGGTCAGCAAGCATCACCCAAAGGGTCGGCCGGCTTCATGATCGTCTGTTCCTGCAACGTCCTCAGCGACCATGACGTCCGCAATGCGGTGAATGCGGCGTCCGGCCTGCCGCGAAGCGCCAAGGAAGTCTATGGCTGCCTCGGTTGCAGCGCCGAATGCGGCCGCTGCGCCCGGACCATCAAGACCATCATCAACGAAGCTTGCGCCGAAGCCTGCTGCGCCGATTGCCCGGAGCACGGCGCCGCGGAAGCCGAAGCCGAAGTCCAGGTCGAATACGCCCTCGCGGCGGCTTGAAGTCCCCAGATTCCGGCCCAATCGGTCGCACCGCGGGTTCCCCGCCGGGCGGTTGCTCTTGCCCATATTCTCATTTAGAAGCGTTCTAAAGTATGATTCCGGTCCCGAGCCGGCGCGAAACGTTGGAGTGACATCATGCAGGGCGACGCCAAGGTCATCGACTATCTCAACAAGAGCCTGCGTCACGAGCTGACGGCGATCAACCAGTACTGGCTGCACTACCGGATCCTGGACAATTGGGGTCTCTTGGAGATGGCCAAGGTCTGGCGCAAGGAAAGCATCGAGGAGATGGAGCACGCGGACAAGCTGACCGCCCGCATCCTGTTCCTCGAAGGCTTCCCCAACATGCAGGTGCTCGATCCCTTGCGCATCGGCCAGAACGTCAAGGAAATCCTCGAATGCGATCTCGCCGCCGAGCACTCGGCGCGCGCGCTGTACCAGGAAGCGGCGACCTACTGCCACGGCGTCAAGGACTACGTCTCGCGCGACCTGTTCGAGAAACTGATGAGCGACGAGGAGCACCACATCGACTTCCTCGAGACCCAGCTCGACCTGATCAAGCGCGTCGGCCTCGAACTCTACACCCAGAAGCACATCGGTGGGCTCGAAGGCGGCAGCTGAGCTCGTTGCTATAACTGCTCCTTGTAGCGTTGGTAGATCACCTCCTGGCTTTCGCGTTCGCCGAGGCCGGTCTGGTCGTGGATCACTTCGCCGATCGAGGGCATGACCTTGCGTTCGACGCGCTCGGCGCTCCACAGCTTCGAGCGCATCAGCGCCTTGCCGCAGTGGAAATAGGCCTCGCGGACCTCGACGCGCAGCACCGCGCGCGGCGGCTTGCCGAACTCCACCATCGCGGCCATCAGCTCCGGATCCTTGCTCAGCGTGCCGCGGCCGCCGACGCGCAGCGTCTCGTCGATCCCGGGGACGAAGAAGATCAGCTGCAGCAGGCCCGAGCCTTCGACGATGTTGCGAAAACTGTCGATGCGGTTGTTGCCGGAGCGGTCGGGCATCAGCAGGCTGTTGTCGCCGGCGACATGGACGAAACCGGGGTTGCCGCCGCGCGGCGAGGCGTCGACGCTGCCGTCGGCGCCCGAGGTGGCGAACACGCAGAACGGCGACATCGCGATGAACTTCTTCGAATGCGCATCGAGCGAGGGACGCGCCTTGGCGAGCACGCGCTCCGACGGTTTTGGATAGATCGAAGCGAGGTCGCAGTTCGCATTGTCGGTCAAGGCAGTGCTCCCGGTTCGTTTGCGCCAGACTATCATCGGTGCCCGGTGACGTCATCTCCGAGCGGTCCAGACTGCGCTTGCTCATCCCGTTCGGCCCGATGCCGAGGCCCACGGCCAGTCGATCACGCCGGCGCAATACAGCGACCACCAGATGATGACCGGCTGAAACGCCAGCCGCGGTCCGTGATACCACCAGTTGCTGGCGATCCAGGGCAGGTCGATGCCGTCGATGGCGTGCTTGAAATTGGCGGGCCACACGCATAGCGCATAGGCCGCCAGCGCGACCCCGGCCCACCAGCGCAGCGGCCTGGTCACCAGCGCGGCCGCGCCGGCGATCTCGCAGAGGCCGGTGATGAAAACCACCTGCGGCGCGAACGGCACCCATGACGGCGTGATGGCGAGCAGCTTGTCGGGCACCGCGAGGTGGGCGATCCCGGCTGCGGCATAGAATGCCGCAAGCACAAAGCGCATGACGCTGCGGGCCGTTGCATTGCCGTTCGACGTTTCCATGTTCTCAGCTCTTCCTTCCGGCGCGCGGTCTCGGCTTTTCCGCGATGTTGCGCCAGGCCATCGTCAGCGCGCTCTTCAGCGTGGTGGCGTCGGCTTTGCCGAGCCGCACATTGGTGGCGCCGCCCTTGCCCCATGCGCCGGGCACCGGGCGGAAAATCTCCGGCTCCGCTTCGACCAGCACCGATTGCTGCTCGACCGTCAGCTTGACCATGCCCCAGTCCTTGTCGGGATAGCCGAGCGTCGCGAAGACGCGCTTCTTGACGCGGAAGTCGGTCTTGCCGTGATGGCTGCCTTCGATGGCATCGGGCAGGCCGAGAGCGATCTTGCGAAACCGGGCGATGGTCATGCGATCTCGAAGTCCTCACTTCGTGGTCACGAGCTTGCCGAACAGCATGTAGTTGGCCTTCGGTCCCTGCATCACCAGCGTCCAGTGCGAGAAGTCGCTCGCATCGGTGCAGCTGTTGCCCTGGCCGTGGACGATCAAGGTCAGCACATGGCTCGGCGCCGCACTCGGCGCGAACACGCCGCTGCCGGACGCAGGCGCCGACAGCTTCCATTCCTTGTAGAGCGCGGGGCCCTGGCCGGCATCGCGGCCGCTGCGCGGATCGACTTCGAACACGGCCATGGAATTCGGCCGGGTCAGCGCCAGCGTTCCGCTGCGACCCTTGCCGTCGCGGAACGAAAACACCAGCCGGTTGTCGCGCCACGCCGCGGTCATGTCGTACTCGGCGGAGGGCGTGGCGATGCCCTCGACGGCTTCGACGTCGGCCTCGCCGGTATAGAGCCTCGCCTTGCCGGCAAAGCGCAGGTTCTCGATCTGCTGTTGCCGGCCGGAATCCAGCGTCATCGTGCCGACGCTGCGCTGGCCTTCATGGGTGCAGCAGGCGCAGGCCAGCGCGCCCGGGGAACCCGCGGGCAACAGGATCGCAACGCCGAGCAGGAGGCGCAGCCATGCGGTCATCTGATGCTCCATGTCCGGCGGATGGCGCGAAACGGCCAATTCATGTCAGGATAGGCTTCCGTTGTCGGAGTTTGCAGCCGCCGTTCGTCCTCTGGTACGTACGAGGCAAGGGAGAGGGTTCATGTGCCGCAACATCAAGACGCTGTTCAACTTCGAGCCGCCGGCGACGGAGGACGAGATCCATGCCTCCGCGCTGCAATTCGTGCGCAAGCTGTCCGGCTTCAACAAGCCCTCGCACGCCAACGAAGCCGCGTTCAACCGCGCGGTCGCGGAGGTCTCCGAGGCGGCGCGGCGGCTTCTGACCTCGCTGCACACCCATGCGCCGGTGCGCGACCGCGAGATCGAGGCCGAAAAGGCCAGGGAACGCTCGCGCCTGCGGTTCGGGTAAACCCTCGCTCCCCCCAGCGTGACGGACCTCACGGCGGGGAACCGGGGATTCCGGCACAATGGCAGGAATAGTTCAGCCATTGGAGCCGTGCCATGCATCCCGAGACTCCCCTCAAACTGAGCGCGATCGTATTTGCGCTGCTCTGGACCGCCTGGATGGTCTGGTGGAGCGGCATCTTCAGCGCCGTCAATATCGGCATCACGAGCGCCGGCGGCGTGCTGGCCGCCTGGCTGTGGTTTCTCGGCATGCGCTGGTACTTCCGCCGCATCGGTCTGCTGCCGAAAGGTCAATGACGCTTACACCGTCATGTAGCCGCCGTCGGCCATCACGATCGTGCCGGTGACGAAGGCCGACAGGTCGGAGGCGAGGAAGATCGCGGGTCCGACGATGTCTTCGGGCTTGCCGGTGCGGCCGAGCGGCGTGTGCGAAAGAAACGTGTTGACGAGGTCCGGATTGGACGCGCGCACCTTTTCGTTAATCGCGGTCTCGATGAAGCCGGGGCCGATGGCGTTGACGCGCACGCCGTCCTTGCCGAGTTCGGCGGCGAGCGCCTTGGTGAAGCCGAGCACGCCGTGCTTGGAAGCCGTATAGGCCGGCGAGCTCGGCGTCCGCAAATGCAGGAAGGACTGGATCGAGCCGATGTTGACGATGCGGCCCTTGTTGGCGCGCAAGCTGCCGAGGAACGCGTGCGTCACGTTGAACACGCCGGTGAGGTTGACGGCGATGATGTTCTCCCAGTCCCGGATCACGGCGTCGTCCGCGCCGGTCATGCCGTTGCGGCCGACGATGCCGGCATTGTTGACGAGGATCGTAACCTTGCCGACCTTGTCGGCGACCTGTTTGGCCATCGCGATGCAGTCCTCGCGCCTGGTCACGTCGAGCGCAAAGCTGTCGGCCTTGCCGCCGGCGTTGAGGATCTGCTGCGCGGTGGCCGCCGCCGTCTCCTTGTTCATGTCGAGCGCGACCACATGGGCGCCTTCCCGCGCATAACCGAGCGCGATGGCGCGCCCGATGCCGGAACCCGCTCCGGTGACGACGGCGATGTGGCTGGCGAGAAGCGTCATGGGCATTTCCTCTGCTGATTTATGGTTATTGCCGACAAGCTAGTTCAATTTGTCGGAAACCAAAATATCGCTTCGTCCTTGCGCGCAGCCGCCATTCCGATTTGGATGGCTGATGGATCGCCATATCGCGGAATGGAGGCATGCGGTGGACCGGTTCTGGCAGGCGGAAGGGCCTGACTGGACCGAGGTCGGACATGTCGTGGCCGGCATCGCCGCGATCGCCGATGCACCCGACCTGCGCCATGCGGCGACCCAGGCGCAGCCGAGCATCCGCAATGCCGCCGCCAGTCCGCAGGACCACATGAGCGGCGTGGTGGCGCGGCGCCGGCTCGGCGTGATCCGCGACGTCTTGCACGATCTGACCTCGCCGAAGTTCGGCCGGCGCGGCGCGCCGCAGAAGGTCTTGAGCGAGGACGAACGCTATCGCGCGATGCTGGGCCTGCCGCTCGACGGCCGCCTCGCCGCGACCGAAATCCACCAGGCGTTCCGCCGCGTTGCCAAGCGCATGCATCCCGACGCCGGCGGCGACGCGCCCGCCTTCCTGGCGCTGTCGGCGGCGCGCGATGCGCTGATGCACCCCGCGCACAAAAAGGGCGGATGACGTTTCCGCCGATCCGCCTTTTTCGATGGTGCCGTGGGGCGGATTAGCGCAAGCGTAATCCGCCGTTGCAGTCCGTAAACAGAGTGGCGGATTACGCCTGCGGCTAATCCGCCCTACGCAAATTCTCAGAGCTTGCAGACGCCCTTCTTCATCAGGCCGGCCTTGACGGCGAGCGCGGCGTCGAAGGTCTTTACAGGTTTGCTGACGGCCTTGTAGTTCGCAGGGATCGGCTTGCCGGGGATTCCGTTGTCCCAGATCTGGCAGATCTCGGTGCCGCTCCACTTGATGAGGTGGAAGGGGGCCGCCTGCGCGGGGCCGGTCAGGACGAGCGCGGAGAGCGCGAGACTGGAAGCTGCACAAAGGGCAAATACACGACGCATGCTGAATGCTCCTGTCGGGAAAAGTTGGCCGGTCCCCCGCCTGGCGCATGGGGAATGCGGCGAGGGCGGCGCCCGTCGGAATCGATGTCCCGGGCATTGATTGAGTGTCGCGACATCGTGATCGGTTCAAATCGTCGCGACGAAAAACCCGGCGCGGGGAGGGGGCCGGCATGCGATTGCCGTCAACTGCCGGGTGCATTACGGTGATCCGGGTTGCGGGCATCGGCGGGGGACCATCGTGGACGAAAAGCATGTGACGGCGTTCAACGCATTGCCGCAGCCGTCGTCCTGCCGCCTGATCGATTTCGACGACGTGCAGGTGATGCCCGGCACCATCCTGCGCACCTACTTCCTGATCGTGAAGGGCACCAAACCCTGGGTCACCATGGACGTCGGCCTGCATCCGCTGCCCTATGCGACGCGCCCCGATTTCACCGTCATCGAGCTGGTCGGCTGCCAGAACGGCATCGGCCTGCCGCAGGCGGCGCCCTTCAGCGCCGCGATCGAGATCACGCATCTGATCGGCGTCAGGGGCATCGAGGTGGTCGGGGCGACGGTGAGGAAGAAGATCGAGATTTCGTGAGGCGACGCGCGCTGTCAGTGCTCCCTCTCCCCGCTCTTCGCGGGGAGAGGGTTGGGGTGAGGGGCTGCTTCGGCATTGGTACTCGCAGAGAGTCCCCCTCACCCGGATCGCATCTGACGATGCGATCCGACCTCTCCCCGCAAGCGGGGCGAGGTGAACCGAGTTCGCGATTCAGATGCCAAACAGCCGAAAGCGTTCCCGCGGCTCGGTTTCGCCCGGGGTCTGCTATTTCGTTTGCTCCCTCTCGAGCAGAGGGCGCGGGGAAGGTCGGGCGCCGGCGGCACCCGCAGCACCGTGTGCAATGGGGTAACAGAAGACGCACACGGATTTGACAGGTACAGCCAGGACATCCCGGCCTTCCCCGCGCAATGGTTTGGCGGCT
>CAZDEZ010000014.1:64381-67007 GCA_964504705.1 uncultured Bradyrhizobium sp. | reverse complement strand
CACGTTTCGTGACGACGCGCAACGCCCCTCATGGCGGCACGGGCTGGGCAAATCACTACCGCAAATCGGAATTCCGGTAAAGAGAATTATTTTTGCACCAAGGGGGCGCCCGGGGCTTGACACGATTCCGGCAACCCGAACTGATTTGCCCCTTTATGACGATTTGCCACACCCCACCGGCGCGGTCGGAACGATGCCTTGGGACACCGCTCCAGCCGCATGGTCAAGCAGCGCGGACGGTTGCCAGGAAGCGATCGACCTCCTGCTTGAGGCGATTGCTCTCCCGGGACAGCGATTGCGCCGACGACAGAACCTGGGAAGACGCCGAACCGGTCTCCGTCGCCCCGCGCTGGACGGTCGAGATGTTGGCGGAAACCTCCTGCGTTCCGTGCGCCGCTTCCTGGACGTTGCGCGAGATTTCGTTGGTCGCCGCGCCCTGCTCCTCCACTGCCGACGCGACGGCAGCCGAGATCTCCGACAATTCCTCGATCGTCTTGCCGATCCGTTCGATGGCCGTGACGGACTCCCGGGTGGCGTCCTGGATGCCCGAGATCTGCTGTCCGATCTCGCCCGTCGCCTTGGCCGTCTGCCCGGCGAGCGCCTTCACTTCGGAAGCGACCACCGCAAAGCCGCGGCCGGCTTCTCCGGCGCGCGCCGCTTCGATCGTCGCATTGAGCGCAAGCAGGTTGGTCTGGCTGGCGATGCTGTTGATGAGTTCGACCACATCGCCGATGCGCGAGGCCGCGCTTGCCAGCAGGGTGACGCGTTCGTTGGTTTGGCGAGCCTGATCTGCCGCTTCGGCCGCCAGTCGCGCGGAGTCCTGGACGCGACGGCTGATTTCGGCGACCGACGAGGCCATCTCCTCCGCGGCCGATGCCACCGACTGAACGTTGGTCGACGCTTCTTCCGAAGCCGCCGCGACCGCGACCGAAAGCTGCTGCGTCGAGTCCGCAGCGCCCGTGAGCGTACCTGCGGCGGTCTCCAGTTCGGTCGCCGCCGAAGCCACCGTTCCGATGATATCGCCAACCGCAGCCTCGAAATCTCCGGCGAGGTTGTTCATGTCGGTCTTTCGCTGCAAGGCTGCGCGCCGCTCGATGTCCGTCTGCGATTCCCGGTCGAAGCCGAGCTTGGCCTGAAGGGCCTGCAGGTTGCGAAGGGCAATCCCCGCCTCGTCGTCGCGCAGTACCTCGACACGGCTGTTGAAGACGCCCTGGGCGATCCTGTCCATGATTTCGTTGAGGTGCGCCATAGGCCTTGCGATCGCGCGGTTCGTAACGAAGGCCAGCCACGCCCCAAGCAGCAACCCGAAGCCGAGCACGGCGATGACGACGACATTGGCGGTTCTGAAGGACGCCTGGGCCGCATCGTACTCCGCCTTGGCTTCCTTGATCTGGATCGCGACCAGGCTGTCCGCATCGGTCTTCGCCGCAGCCAGCAGACCGGCCGCCTTGCCGGTCATCAGAACGGTCAGTTCGTCGTATTTTCGATTGTCCAGCAACGCCATGGCGGGTTTGATGCCGTCCTGCACGTACGCGGTACGTTTGGGAGTGAACGCGTCGGCAACCGCCTTTTCCTCCGGCGTGAGATAGGTCGCCATGTACTCGGTCCACAGCTTGCCGATCCGCTCGATGTTGTCTTCGATGGTTCGGCGAACTTCCGCCTGGCGGTCCGAGCGTTCGGCCGCGGCGGCAAGCAGAACCATCGAATTCGCCTTCATGCGGTCGTTGATCTCGAACAACTGGGCAAGCGGCACGGCGCGATCCTCGTAGATCGACTTGGCGTGCCCATCGACCTGGCCGAGCGACACCAGCCCGGCGATGCCGACCACCAACATCGACACCGAAAGCACGGCTACCATTGTCGCGAGGCGCGCCTTGAAGGACCGCGTCAGTGGTGAGAAGACGTCGAAAGCCGACCGCTTTCGAATCATGCCGGCCTCCAGACGGACTCCCGCCGCCTTCTTTTCCCGGATCGCCGCATAGACCCGCTCGGCTTCCTCGCGCTGGTCGCGCGGAAGCTGCGTACGGATCGACATGAAGCCGACGAGCTGGCCGTTCTCCCAGGTCGGGGTCGCGCTCGCCAGAACCCAATAGAAATCGCCATTCTTGCGGCGGTTCTTCACCGCCCCCGCCCACGGCTTGCCGGCCTTGAGCGTATCCCAAAGGTTCTCGAACGCCTCTGGCGGCATGTCGGGGTGGCGCACGATATTGTGCGGCTGATTGATCAACTCCTCTTCGGTGAAGCCGGAGGCCTCGACGAACTGCTCGTTGAAGTAGGTGAGCTTGCCCTTGAGGTCCGTCTTCGAGACGATCAGCGTTTGTTCGTTGAGGGGATACTCGATATTGGTGACCGGGAGATTCTTGCGCATTTCACTATTCCAGGGGTAAAGCCGAGGCGGGGCGAGGGTTCGTTCAAACTGCAGCCGTGCGGCGGACCACGTCCGACAGGCTCGGCTTGACTGCCGTTGACGCGCGGCAGGTGGAACGGAGTCGATCCTGCTTGCGCCCACCGTCGATGCTTCCGACGGTGACGTCGCCCCAGATATCGCGCTTATCCGAATCCCAGTCCGCGCAAGCTAGCAAGCAGTGGTGGAGACCCCGCTAAGGCGGCTAACGAAATCCTGCAA
>CAZDEZ010000014.1:21823-64281 GCA_964504705.1 uncultured Bradyrhizobium sp. | reverse complement strand
CAAGCTAGCAAGCAGTGGTGGAGACCCCGCTAAGGCGGCTAACGAAATCCTGCAAGTGAGGGAAAGTTCACGTCGCCCGGAGCTGCGCAATGACCTGCCTCGGCAGCTCAATCGGGCTTGCGCTGGCGACGCTCGAGGCGCAGCCGCTGTGCCCTCATGCGCTTGATCTCCTCGTCGAGCTCGTCCATCTCCTTGTCGCGGCGATCGGAGCGGGATTGGGCGGCTTCGTCGCCGCGAATCTTGTTTAGCGCCTTTTCCACCGAGAGCTTCTTTGTGTCGGCCATGGGCGATCATCCTCCGCGAAGGGCTAATGTGTGGATTCGAAGCGTTCCGGAGCGGCCTCTTCTTGATCCAGGTCAACGGACACTATTTCGGAAGACATTCCACGTTGTAGGCGACGATGATCTGCGCCGGGTCGGCCTTGCCCAGGCTCTTCAGGTCTTCCAGGCCGCTTCGCAACCTGGCGCCGGCGTCCTTCAGGCTGGCTTCGAGTGTCGCCTTGGCCGCCTTGCACCGCTCTTCGCTCGTGAATTCCTGAAACACGACATTGGGGCGAAGCCGCCATTCCGCGCTGTCGTTGGTCGCGGCAGGACTGACGGAGTAGGAGAAGACGTACATCAAGACCCACATCGGCGTTCTCCGCTTCCGACACCCACGGAAAAGTTGCTCGTGCCTCGTCCCTGACGGCCGGCTGACGAAATAGACACGGAAGCCCGTCGCGGGGTGCTTGATCCAGATCAAGCTGCACGAGGGCGTTACTTCTCTTCGCGGCAGCGGCGGACGTTCGGCGGCTTCGACCGCCCCGCCCCGAACCATGCGCCTCTACCTCTTGTAATCCGGTCGATCTGGTGCAATCGAGGACTGACGTCCCGGGTTAGGAAAGACGATGCCGTCCCATCCTGCAGAAGAGACCATCGAGCTTCGGGTCGACGACATCGCGCAGCTGTTTCACACGCTCGACCCGTTTCCGTTTCGCGAGCGCGATCTCGACCGGGAGGCCGAGGAATACATCGTCGACTGGGCGCGGGAATTCCCGGCCCGGCACACGATCAGGATTCGCGTTCACCATCCGGACAGCGATATCCAGGCGAAGGAGGCGAAGGAGCTCCGCGACGCGTTTCCCCGCTATTTCTCCGATCGTGCAGCGGCCATTCAGAGGGACATCAACGAACTGTTCCGGGTCGGCCGGCGGTCGCTGGCGATCGGGCTCACGATCCTGGTCGCCAGTCTGCTGCTGGCGCACTTCGCCGTCGGCGTGCTGTTCGAGAACCCGTGGCGGCGATTGCTGGAGGAGAGCCTCTTGATCCTGGGCTGGGTCGCGAACTGGCGACCGCTGGAGATTTTCCTCTACGAGTGGTGGCCGCTTGCCCGGCGGCGCGACCTCTACGCGCGACTTTCCAGGGCCGAGATCGAGACACTGCCATATGCCGCCGCCGGTGAGTTGCCGGATAGCGGGGCGCACGCGCAGTTGATCTAGATCAACGCCGTCGATGCCAGAGGGCTCACGCTGTTTCCGGAAGTTCACCATCAAAATCGGGAGAAATCGCGATGCCGCAGGTTCGTCATTTTGCCAAGCCAGCGACCGTTGCCGGCCTTGCGGTCAGCGCCTTGCTGGGATTTGCCGGCGTCACTTTCAGCAGCGCGCCTGCGGGTGCGGTGATCTACTGCACCTATGTCGGTTATCCCGTGGGCTGCATCGCACGGCCCGGCGTCGTGCTGCGTCCGCGCCCGGTGGCGCGCGCCGCGGTCCGCGCAACCACGGTCACTCCGACTAACCTCAATGGCGGCGTCAATCGCGTCGGGGTTCGCCGCTAAGCATTGTCGTTGCAGGCCGTAGGGCGGATTAGCAAAGCGTAATCCGCCCCACGGCGCATTAAGTGGTGGGTTACGCCTTGCGGCTTGCCGGTTGAGACTTCGGCGCACGTGAAACGGCTAATCCACCCTGCGGGCCTCGCGCGCCTTGAAGAGTTGGGCGGCCACGAACTTTCGCAACGCGGCCGCGTCGTCGAATTCCAGCGTCACCCTGAACGGCACGATGGCGCGGGCCCAATCGGGCAAGCCGTCGGCGTTGCGCAACCGCGCAAGATCCTTTTCCGTCGTCACCAGCGTCAACGCGCCACGCTCCGCTTCCGCCACCAGGCTGGCGGCCTCGTCCGGCGTCAGCGGATGATGATCGCCGAAGCCGCGCGCGGACGCGACGTCGATACCGCTATCGCGCAGCGTGTTGAAGAACCGCGCGGGATCGCCGATGCCGGCAAAGGCGAGGACGCGTTTTCCCCGCAACGCCGACAGCGATGCCTCGTCCGGCTTGAAGCGCGCCCGCAGCACCGGCTTGCCCTGCGCCGCGATCGTCGCCGCCACGCCGTCTGCCGCATGTCCCTCCCCGATCACGACGAGCGCATCGGTGCGCGCGATCTGCTCGGCGAGCGGCGCGCGCAGCGGGCCGGCCGGCATCACCCTGGCATTGCCGACGCCGCGCACGCTGTCGATCACGATAAGCGAGGCATCCTTGGCGACCGCCGGGTTCTGGAAACCGTCGTCCATCAGGATCACCGTCGCGGCGAGCGACTTGGCAAGCGCCACGCCGTCGGCGCGGTCGCGTGAGACCACGACGGGCAGGCTCTGCGCGAGCATCAGGGGTTCGTCGCCGACGTCGGCCGCGCCGTGCCTTGCGCCGTCGACCCGCACCGGGCCGCGCAAGCGGCCGCGATAGCCGCGGGTCAGCACCACCGGCGTCTCGCCGAGCTCGCGCAGCAGTTTCGCCAGCGCCAGCACGGCCGGCGTCTTGCCGGCGCCGCCGCCGTGGTAATTGCCGACGCAGAGCACGGGAATGCCGGCGGCGAGCCCCTTGCGCTTGAGGCGGCGCGCGGCAACCGCGCCGTAGAGCGCGGCGAGCGGGCGGAGCATGTGCGATTTGAAGGACGCAGGCCGGTACCAGAAACCCGGCTCACGCATTGGCGGCTCCCATCTCGAGCCGCAGCTGCAACAGATACGGTTCGAGGGCCGTGAGCGTGCGATCGAGCGCGCCGCCGAGCTGCTCGACGACGCGGGCGCCCGCTTCGCCCTGCGTCTCGCAGGCCTTGGGATCGGCGAGCAACTGCCCGAGCTGCTTGACCAGCCTTTCCCCGCTGTCGGCCAGGCGCGCGCCGCCGGCCGTGTCGAGCGCCTCGTAGACGTCGCTGAAATTGAACACATGCGGGCCGTGCACGATGGCCGCCCCCAGCTTGACCGCCTCGATCGGATTCTGGCCGCCATGCTCGACCAGCGAGCCGCCCATGAACACGGCAGGCGCGAGGCGATAGAACAGGCCGAGCTCGCCGAGCGTATCGGCGATGTAGACGTCGGAATTCGCCGCCGGCAGCTCCTCGCGCGAGCGCTGCGCGAAGCGAAGGCCCGCGGCGGCGACGAGGCCCGCCACGGCGTTGCCGCGGTCGGGATGCCGCGGCACGATCACCGTGAGCAGGCCCGGGAAGAAGCCGGCGAGCCGGCGGTGGGTCTCGATCAGGATCTCCTCCTCGCCGGGGTGGGTCGAGGCGGCGGTAACGACGGGACGGCCACGGGTCATCGCCATCAGCTTTTCGAGCTTGGCCGGATCGGCCGGCGGCGCCGCGACGTCGAGCTTCAGGTTTCCGGTGACGATCACGTTGCGCGCGCCGAGCGTGGCGAAGCGATCCGCATCGGTTTCGGATTGCGCCAGGCAGAGCTCGAACTTGTCGAGCAGCGCCGAGATGGTGTTGCGCGCCCGGCGCCAGCGCGGGAAGGAACGCGGCGACATCCGCCCGTTGATCAGCACCATCGGCAGCCGCCGCGAAGCAGCCTGCAGGATCAGGTTCGGCCACAGATCGGACTCGATGAACAGCGCCAGCGACGGCCGCCAGTGGTCGAGGAAGCGCGCGACGTAGCGCGGGGAATCGTACGGCACGTATTGATGGATGACATCGGGCGGAAAACGCTTTGCGACGATCGCCGCCGACGTCACCGTGCCCGAGGTCAGCAGGATGCGCAAATTGAGCGCGCGCAGCCGCTCGATCAGCGCCGCCGCCGCCAGCACCTCGCCGACACTGGCGCCGTGGATCCACACCAGCGGGCCGTGCGGCCGCGGACCGAGCGACAGGCCGCGGCGCTCGCCGACGCGCTCGGGATCTTCCTTGCCCTGCTTGAGGCGGCTCTTGATCAGCGCGGGCGCCAGCGGAACCATCGCGAACGACAGCTTCCGGTATACCCGCAGCGTCATCGGCAGCGAATTAGCCAAGGCCCGCCTCCGGGCGGCCGACCTGCGCATAGGCGCGGCGGGTCGCTTCGTTGAGATAGGTCTCGACTTGCTGGCGCAGTCTTTCCATGGTCTCGGCGTCCGCATCCGCAGGCACGATCACGGCGTCAATACCTACCACGGCGCCGCGCCCAAAGGGCAAATTGATGGTAGTGGAGTCCCAGTTTTTCAATCGGATGAAGCGGCTGGTCACCATGGCGAAAGGCAGGATCGGCCGGCCGGATTCGCGGGCCAGCATGATGACGCCCATCCCCGCCGCACGCGAGCGCTTCGGCACATCGGCGGTGGTCGCGACGTTCCAGCCCTCTCCAAGCGCCTGCACCATCTCGCGGAAGGCGCCGACGCCGCCCTTGCGGTGGAACGCGCCGGAATGGTCGCCCGAACCCCGGATGGTGCCGATGCCGAGCCGCTCGGCGGCGATGGCGTTGAACTCGCCGTCGCGATGCCGCGAGATCAGCACCTTGGCGCGGTGGCTTTCCTTGGTCTTGATGAACGGCGTGATGAAGTGCTGGCCGTGCCAGAACACGAAGATCGCGGGCTGCGCCGGCTCGACCAGCTCGTAGACGTCGGCGGGATCGTAGCTGAAGCGGTTGGTCCACCAGACCAGCCGCAGGTACTCGGCCGCCAGCACGCCAAGCGCGCGCTGGACCCAGTGGCTGCGCAGGAGATCGCGGAAGAACCGTTTCAACGTACCGGACTCAACGCTTGGACTTCGTGTCCTGGTCCGGATCGAGCAGCCGGTGCAGGTGAACGATGAAGTAGCGCATCTGCGCGTTGTCGACGGTCATCTGCGCCTTGGACTTCCAGGCCGCATAGGCGGTGGCGTAGTTGGGATAGACGCCGACGATATCGACCTTGTCGAGGTCCTTGAAGGTGACGTTCTGCAGATCGGTGAGCTCGCCGCCGAGAACGAGGTGGAGCAGCTGCGGCTGGGCACTGTCAGACATGTCGAAGTTTTCCTAAGAGAGATGCCCGGCAAGGCTGAGTTCGGCAGGGGGATTCAGAGGAGCGGACGGTTCCTGAAATGTCCGATGATGCGCGCATGACGTTCGCGTCCCGCTGCCACCAGCACTCCGTGCACCACGTCCCGGCGATTGTAAAGCAGCGCATCCCCCGACAGCGCCGTCATTTTACCATTGGCCTCCTGCACGATCAAATTGGCGGCGGCAAGATCCCAGTCGCGGCTTTGCCCGCCGGCAAAGGCGGCATCCAGCGCGCCGTGCGCGACGCGGCAGAGCCGCAGCGCCAGCGAGCCGATGCGCGGATGCAGCGCGATTTCCTCGGGCGTCGGGCTGAGGCGCTGCACCAGCGGCTTTGGACCGGCGATGCGCGAGAAGTCGAGCTCGTCGCCCGCGCTCGCCTGCACGCGCCGCTCGTTGCGCAAGGCGCCTTGCCCGCGCGCAGCGAAGAAGAACTCGTCGCTGGCCGGCGCGTACACCGCGGCCAGCACCGGCGTTGCGTCCTCCACCAGAGCGGCGCAGACGCACCAGTCGTCGCGGCCGGCGAGATAGGAGCGCGTGCCGTCGATGGGATCGACGATCCAGGTATATTTCCTGCCGAGACGCGAGGCATCGTCGGCGCTCTCTTCCGACAGCCAGCCGTAACCGGGCGCAGCCTCGCGCAGCCGCTTTTCGAGCAGATCGTTGACGGCGATATCGGCTTCGGAGACCGGCGAGGATGCTCCCTTGACCCAGTTCTTCAGCTCGGTGCGGAACATCGATTTGGCCAGCAGCCCGGCTTCCCGCACCGTTTCCGTCAGGAGCGCCGCGTCGCGCGCCAGCGCATTGTCGTGCAGCTCAACGTCCGCCAAGGGTCAGCCCTTCGATGCGCAGCGTCGGCGCGTTGACGCCGTAGCGGAATTCGAGGTCGCTGGCCGGCGTCAGCGACTTGAACATGTCGAGCAGATGGCCGGCGATGGTGACCTCGCTAACGGGATAGGCGAGCTCGCCATTCTCGATCCAGAAGCCGGAAGCGCCGCGGCTGTAATCGCCGGTGACGCCGTTGACGCCGGAGCCGATCAGGTCGGTGACGTAGAAACCCTGCTTGATGTCGGAGATCAGCTGCTTCGGCGAGACGCTGCCGGCTTCCATGTGCAGATTGTACGCGCCCGGCGACGGCGCCGACGACACGCCGCGATGGGCATGTCCCGTCGTGGTCATGCCGAGCTCGCGGGCGGTGGCGCAATCGAGCAGCCACGAGGTCAAGATGCCCTCGTCGATGAGCGCCAGCCGCTTCACCCTGACGCCCTCGGCGTCGAAGGCCTGCGAGCGAAGCCCGCGCACGCGCAGGGGATCGTCGACGATGCGGATGGTCCCGGCGAACAGCTTCTGGCCGAGCTTGTCCTTGAGGAAGGAGGTCTTGCGCGCGATCGAGGCGCCATTGATGGCGCCGACGAGGTGACCGACCAGCGAGTTCGAAACGCGCGGGTCGTACACGACAGGCACCTTGCAGGTCTCGACCTTGCGCGGATTGGTGCGGGCGACCGCGCGCTCGCCCGCCTTGGCGCCGACGCTGGCGGGCGAGGCGAGGTCGGATGCATGCAGCGCCGAGGTGTAGTCGTAGTCGCGCTCCATGGCGGTGCCTTCGCCCGAAATCGCGGTCATCGAGATGCCGTGGCTGGAACGCAGGTAGGAACCGTGGAAGCCGGTCGAGGTCACCAGCACCATGCCGCCGATGCCGGACGAGGCGGAAGCGCCGCCGGATTTGCTGACGCCTTTCACCGCAAGGCCTGCGGCCTCCGCCTCCTGCGCACGACGCTCGAGTTCGGCGGTCGTGGGAACGCCGGGATCGAGCAGATCGAGCCCGGGGAAGTCGCGTGCGAGCAGCGAAGGATCGGCGAGGCCGACATACTTGTCTTCCGGCGCGACGCGGGCCATCGCCACCGCGCGCTCGGCGAGTTTTGCGATGCCGTCGCCCCTGGTGTCGTTGGTGGAGACCACGGCCTGGCGGCGGCCGACCAGCACGCGCAGGCCGACGTCGTCGCCCTCGGAGCGTTCGGATTCCTCGACATGGCCGTCGCGCACCTCGACGCCCTGCGAGACGCCGCGCACCGCGACCGCGTCCGCCGCGTCCGCGCCGGCGCGCCTTGCGGCCTCGACCAGAGCCTGCGCCAGCAACGACAACGCCGATTGGTCGAACAGGTCGCGCGTGGCGGCGCCGGGCGAAAGCTTTGAAGCAACCGATGGTGAAGAGATCACGAACGAAATTCCCGACATTCGAGACAACGCGCAGGGCAGGATGCCGTTGCTCCAGATGTGCCAGATTCACAGGGACTTCAAGCATTTTACGCCGGCAAAAGCCATCAATTTCGCGGCGCTTCGCAAGGTCTCGTCAATCATGCGCGCCAAGCTGTTGTCAATCATGAGGGCGGTTGAGACGCGATTAACCAGCCTTTTTAAGCGGATTCGCCGCGCGCCGTGGCAAGCTCTCACGCATCGACCGGGAACATAATTCCGGCGGGGAGCCAGAAAGCCGTGAGGCGTCAAACACAAACAAGCGGGATCAATCCCGCCGGGTCGAGCCGCTTGCGGCTCGACCCTCTTTCCCTTCCGCTCAGCTTCCAGGCGCGGGACGTCCGCGCCGATGGCGGCGTGCGGCAGGTCGAACTTCACCGCGAGCGTGTCGTGCTGCGCCGGCGTGTGGCCGGCATGCGGATGGCCGTCAACGTTCGCGTGTGCGACTTCATCGGCATCGGCCTGCGCGGCATCGACGGCGAAGCGCAGATGCTGGCGCTGATCCACCGCGATCCCTCGCTGACCATCCCGCTCCTCGTCAGCGCCGACCGCGAGGAGCTCGATGCGGCTTCCACGACGTGGGGCGAGATCTTCGGCCTTCCGCAATTGCCGGAAGAGAAACGCCGCGAGCCTGCCGCAAGGCGTCGCCGCCGCAACATCATCAGCAAGCGCCGCCCGCGATTCCTGGTCCGCCGCCGCACCGGCGACGCGAGCCGCGCACTTCCCGTCCATCGCGGCGAGCGCGAGATCATCGCGAGGAATTGACGACGGATGCGTAGGGCGGATTAGCGAAAGCGTAATCCGCCGTCACGCCGCGATAACACCCGTGAGATGGTGGGTTACGCCTTCGGCCTGCACTTGTTGAAGCTCAGGTGCACGTGAATCGGCTAACCCACCCTACAGATTGGCGCGCAGCACCGCGTCGGCCAGCAATCCCGCAAACAGCAACAGCCCCGCCTCGCGGTTCGACCAGAACAATTTCAGGCACAGCGGCGAATTGCCGAGCTCGAGGCGGTTGATCTGCCAGACGAGATGCGCGGCGAAGGCGACCAGCCCGATCCACGCCGGCCAGCGCACGGCTGCAAGATGCAGCGCGACGCCGATCAGTACCACCGCGAGCCCATAGAAGAGCAGCAGCGCCGGCCTGGTGTTCTCGCCGAACAGCCGCGCGGTGGACTTGACGCCGATCAGCGCGTCGTCGTCGGCATCCTGATGCGCGTAGATGGTGTCGTAGCCGATCACCCAGGCGATCGAGCCGGCATAGAGTACGAGCGCGATGAGGCCGATGCGCTCGAACTCCGCCGCAAAGCCCATCAGCGCGCCCCAGGAGAAGGCGAGCCCCAGCACGACCTGCGGCCACCAGGTGATGCGTTTCATGAAGGGATAGATCGCAACGACGAGAAGCGAGGCAATGCCGGTGAGAATGGCAAAGCGGTTGAACTGCACGAGCACGGCAAGGCCGATCAGCGCCTGTGCGACCAGAAAGGCGAACGCCTGCGCGACGCTCACTTGTCCCGCCGGGATCGGCCGCGAGCGCGTGCGCTCGACCCTGGCGTCGAGATCGCGGTCGGTGATGTCGTTCCAGGTACACCCCGCCCCGCGCATGGCGAAGGCGCCGATCAGGAACAGCGCGAGCGTCAGCGGCAAGGACGCGACATGGCCGGAGATGCCGGCGGCGAGCGCGGCCGACCACCAGCATGGCATCAAGAGCAGCCACGAGCCGATGGTGCGATCGAGGCGGGCGAGCCGGAGGTAGGGCCGCGACCAGGAAGGGGCGCGGGTATCCACCCAGTTGCCGGTGGAATCGGCAACGCGGGCGGTGAGGTCGATCATCGCGTCAGCACGTTGCCGTTCAGCGTGTCGAAGGTCGAGCCGCCCTTGCGGGTGGTCTGCGCCTCGGGGGCCGAGACCGAGCCGAGCGCCTCGGACAGGCTGGGTGCGGCGGCCGCCTTCTGCTGCACCATCTGCTGGGCCACGCCGCAGACTTTCTGCAGCAGCCCTTCGGTGTTCTTGTGGCCGGCCTTGAGCTGGTCGGTGACCTGCTGCGGGATTCCGCACTTCTGCGCGTTGGCCTCGACGTATTTGATCATCTTGACTTCGGCCGCACTGTAATTGCCGATCAGCTTGCAGGCGACATCCGGCGGCGCCTTGCGGTCGCTCGCGTCCTTGATCAGTTTGCCGCGCTTTTCGGCTTCCTGGCGCAGCGGGACGAAGCCCTTCATGCAGGCGTCGGCGGCGCCGGAAGTCGGCCCTTGCGGCGCGCCGCCGAACGGCGCCGCCCCCTGTGACGGGAACGGACTCGACGCTGCCGGCGCAGCTACCGGTGCAGCCGCCTGCGCGCCGCCCGCCGGCGGGAACGGCGAAGCCTGCGCCGGCGCGCCAGCTACCGGCGGAAATGGTGAGGCCTGCGCGGGCGCGCCACCTACCGGCGGAAAGGGCGAGGATTTGGCCGGCTGCGCCGACTGGTTCGGCAGCGGAGCCGGGAACGCGCCTTGCGCGCCGGCTGCACCCGCGTGCAGGGTGGCAACGGCGACGACGAACGGCGCAATCAGGCGACGGATGATCAAGGGTATATCTCCGGCAAGGGCCCCAACGTCTTCCGACCAGGCGATTCCGAGGTGAGGCTTTTTTACGATCCTTGCCGCCTCTTAACAACCCGTGGATTAGGGCAACAGCGCGGCACGGAGCCGCAATTATTGCCCTTAAACCTCATCATTTCAGCTAAAAACCGGCTCCGTTCAGAAACATTAACGAATGCCCCGGCACGATTTCCGATCCCCCCGCCTGTTCGTCGACGCCCCTCTCTTTCAAGGAGCGAGCGTCGCGCTGGACCGCGACCAGGCCAATTATCTCGGCAATGTGCTGCGGCTTTCGAGCGGCGCGGAGATACTCGCCTTCAACGGCCGCGACGGCGAATGGCGGGCCGCCATCGCCGGGCGCAAGCGGCCGGAGAGCCTGACCGTCCTGCAGCGGACGCGCGGGCAGGACAGCCTTCCCGACGTGACTTACGTGTTCGCGCTGCTGAAACATGCGCGGCTCGACTATATCGTGCAGAAGGCGGTCGAGATGGGCGCCTCGAAGCTGCAGCCGATCACGACGCGCCACACCCAGCTGTCGCGGCTGAACCTCGAACGGGTAAGCGCCAACGTCATCGAGGCCGCCGAGCAATGCGGCATTCTCAGCCTGGCGGCGGTCGCAGCCCCGCTGCCGCTGGAGCGTTACCTGGGCGAACGGGACGAAAGGCGGCTGTTGGTGTTCTGCGACGAGGCCGCCGAGATCGCCGACCCCCTCGCCGCGCTGAAAGCCGCAAGGACCGATGGCGGGGGAATCGACGTTCTGGTCGGTCCGGAAGGCGGCTTTGCCGCCGAGGAGCGCGACAGCCTGCTGCGCCAGCCGCACAGCTTGCGGCTTTGCCTGGGCCCGCGAATCCTGCGGGCCGACACCGCTGGCGTCGCGGCGCTGGCGCTGGTACAGGCCGCCCTCGGGGACTGGGGCGGGCCTGGTTAACGGCCGGCCGAAGGCACCGCCCATTAAGCCCTTTGCCCGATCCCTGTCGTATCGGCCGGCAGGCCGTGCTAAGGGCTCGCCCAACCCCATTTTGCAACCGCTTAACCCCGCTGGAACCGGCTTTTTCGGCGATCTGGACCAGTTCGATGAACGTAACCGCGCCCCCCTCCGCCGCCTGGGCGGATTCCCTGCTGCAATCCTTTGCGCGGGCCGGCTACCTCCATGCCGAGCCCGACATCCTGCAACCGGCCGACCCCTTCCTCGACCTCTCCGGCGAGGACATCCGCAAGAGCCTGTACCTGACGACGGACGCAACCGGCGAGGAGCTGTGCCTGCGGCCGGACCTGACCATCCCGGTGGCGCGGGATTACCTGGCCTCGAACCGCGCCGGCCAGCCGGCGGGCTTCTCCTATCTCGGCCCGGTGTTCCGTTATCGTGCCGGCAAGAAGAGCCAGTTCCTGCAAGCGGGCATCGAATCGTTCGGCCGCCAGGATCGCCCGGCGGCGGACGCCGAGATGCTGGCGCTGGCGTTGCAGGCGGCCGGCGCGTTCGGCATCGACGACGTCGAAATCCGCACCGGCGACGTCGCGCTGTTCAATGCGCTGATCGATGCGCTCGATCTCTATCCGGTGTGGCGGCGGCGGCTGATCAAGGATTTCAACCGCAAGATCAGCCTCACCGACGACATCGAGCGGCTGACGCTGAAGACGGCGCCGGGCAGCAACGAATATGAGGGCGTGCTCGCAGCCCTCGCCGGCTCCGACCGCAAGGCGGCGCTGGCGCTGGTCACCGACCTGATGTCGATTGCCGGCACCACCAATGTCGGCGGGCGAAGCGTGGCCGAGATCGCCGACCGCTTCCTCGAGCAGGCGACGCTGAAGGCGGGCGCCCTGCCGCGCGATGCCATCGGCATCATCAAGCGCTTCCTTGCGATCGCCGGCGAGCCGGAGGGCGCGGTGAAGCAACTACGCGCGCTGGCATCCGACGCCAAGCTGAACATCACAGCCGCGATCGACCAGTTCGAGAGTCGCGTTGGCTTCATGGCCGAGCGCGGCATCGACACCAAGCAGACGCGCTTCTCGACCTCGTTCGGCCGCGGGCTCGACTACTACACCGGCTTCGAATTCGAGCTGCACCACAGGGGCAACGGCGCCGAGCCCCTGGTGGCGGGCGGACGCTACGACTCCCTGATGACGCAGCTCGGCTCGGCGACGCCGATCCCCGCGGTCGGCTTCTCGATCTGGGTGGACGCGCTGGTCAAGGCCGGCAAGAACGGGGGCAAGGCATGAGCATCCCGTTCGTACTCGCGGTGCCGTCCAAGGGACGCCTGCAGGAAAACGCCGAAGCCTTCTTCACCCGCGCGGGGCTGACGCTGGCCAAGCCCGGCGGCGCGCGCGACTATCGCGGCACCATCAGCGGCCTCGACAATGTCGAGATCGCCTATCTCTCGGCGAGCGAGATCGCGTCGAACCTGGCGCGCGGCGCGGTGCATCTCGGTGTCACCGGCGAGGACCTGGTGCGCGAGAGCATTCCCGACGCCGACAAGCGCGTGCTGCTGATCGACGGCCTCGGCTTCGGCGCCGCCAACGTCGTGGTCGCCGTACCGCAGGCCTGGATCGACGTGCGCACCATGGCCGATCTCGACGACGTCACGACCGGATTCCGCGCCCAGCACAACCGCCGCATGCGCGTTGCGACCAAGTACATCAACCTGACGCGCAACTTCTTTGCTTCCCACGGCATCGTCGACTATCGCATCGTCGAGAGCGCCGGCGCCACCGAAGGCGCGCCCGCCACCGGCGCCGCCGAGCTGATCGTCGACATCACCACGACCGGCGCGACGCTTGCCGCCAACGGGCTGAAAGTGCTCGACGACGGCGTGATCCTGAAGAGCCAAGCCAATCTCGTCGCCTCGCGCGAGGCCGACTGGAACGAGGCCACGCGCGAGACCGCGCGCGTCATCCTCGACCACATCGCCGCCCGCGCCCGCGCCAGCAAGTACCGCGAGGTACGCACGCGCTTTGCCGGCTGCAACGACAAGCTGCTGAGCGAGGCGCATAATCGCTTCGGTGTGGTCGCCCCGTTCGGCGGGCCGACCTCGTCGGGCATGCTGACGCTGCACTGCCCGCCGGCGCAGCTTTACGCGCTCGGCAGCTTCCTGCGCGACCACGGGGCCGACACGGTCTCGATCGCCTCGCTGGACTATGTGCTGGACAGGCAGAATCCGCTGTATGCCCGGCTGGAGGCATTCCTGAAGCGATGAACGGAATTTAACCCCGTTCATCGTGGCGACAGCTTGGCGCAGGTAGCATATGCTGTTCAGCCACCACTGGAACCCGATCGATGAAGCTGGGTAGCGATGTCTCGAGACTGTCCACGACCGCGGCCAATGCCGCGGCGCAGGGGCTGTCGATCGTCGTTCCCGTCTACAACGAGGCGGCGGGGCTTGCCGCGCTGCACGAGCGGCTCGCGGGGCTGGCGCGCACGCTGGCCAAGCGATGGCAGCTCGGCTGCGAAGTGATCTATGTCGATGACGGCAGCCAGGACGACACCCTCAGAATCGCGCGCGCGCTTCCGCCCGAGGCGCTCGACGTGCAGGTGGTGTCGCTGTCGCGCAACTTCGGCAAGGAGGCGGCGCTCGTCGCCGGCCTCGACCATGCACGCCGCGGCGCGGTGCTGTTCATGGACGGCGACGGCCAGCATCCGCCGGCGCTGGTCGAGCAACTGGTCGGGCACTGGATCGACGGCGGCTATGACGTCGTCTACACGGCGAAAGCCCATCGCGACAACGAGTCGTTCCTGCGCCGCCAGGCGGTCCACGGGTTCTACGCGCTGATCAACTGGGGTGCGCGGCAGAAGATTCCGGAAGACGCCGGCGACTTCCGCCTGCTGTCGCCGCGAGCCGCGGCGGCGCTGCGGCAGCTGCCGGAGCGCAACCGCTTCTTCAAGGGCCTCGCCAGCTGGATCGGCTTCCGCCAGATCCGCGTCGACTACGAGCCGGCGCCGCGCGCGCATGGCGTGACCACGTTCAACGCCGGGCGGCTGATCGGCCTGTCGATCGAGGGGCTCACCTCGTTCTCGGTGGCGCCGCTGCGCTTTGCCAGCCTGTTCGGCGTGATCCTCGCCGGCGGGGCGTTCCTGTTCGGGCTTTCGATCCTCTGGGAAGTCTGGACCACCGGCAAGCAGGTGCCCGGCTATCCGTCGCTGGTGGTCGGCCTGATGACGATCGGCGGCGTGCAGCTGATCATGATCGGCGTGCTCGGCGAATATATCGGCAAGATCCTGAGCGAGCTGAAGGCGCGGCCGATCTACTTCGTGGCCGAGCACAGCGAGAAGCGTATCGAGGCCAAGACTTCCGACAAGACTGCCGACAAGTCCGGCGACGCGCCAGTCGAGAAACCCACCGAAGCCGTGCGCGAGCGGACCGCCGCCGGATGAGCGACAGCGCGCAACGCCGTATCTGGCTGTGCGCCGACGATTACGGGATCAGCCCCGGCGTCAACCGCGCCATCCGCGACCTCATCGCCAGGGGCCGCCTCAACGCGACCTCCGCCATGGTGGTGGCGCCTGCGCTCGGCCGCGACGAGGTGGCCGCGTTGCTGGACGTCGTGGCCGAACGCAACGCGCGCGGCCATCGCTGCGCCATCGGGTTGCATGTGACGCTGACCGCGCCGTTCCGGCCGCTGACCATGCATTTCAGGCCGGCCGACGGAGGCATGTTCCTCGCCCTGCCGACCATGCTTCAGCGCGGCTTCGTGCGCCGGCTCGACCGCGAGATCATCCAGTCGGAAATCGCGGCGCAGTTTGCGGCGTTCCGCGACCTGTTCGGCCACACGCCGCATTTCGCCGACGGCCATCAGCATGCGCAGCTCTTTCCCGTCGTTCGCGACGCTTTTCTCGGCGCGACCGCAACCCATGCGCCCGATGCCTGGGTTCGCCAGGGCGGTCGCAATCGCCCGCTGCTGAAACGGCTCAATTCGCCCAAGGCGCTGCTGCTGGACGCGCTGAGCCGCCAATTCCGCAAGCGTGCCGCGCGGAGCGGCCTCTCCTTCAATACGGCCTTTGCCGGCGCCTATGATTTCATGCGCAAGACGGATTTCGCGGTCCTGATGCAGCAGTTCCTGCAGGGGCTGCCGGACGACGGGCTCGTGATGTGCCACCCCGGCTTCGTCGACGAGACGCTGGAAAGCCTCGATCCGCTGACCACCCAGCGCGAGCATGAATACGCCTTCCTCGCCGGCGAACGCTTCCCGCCGCTGCTTGCCGCGAACAAGGTGACGCTGGGGTGACAGCGTTGCGGGAAAGCCACCGGTCATGTTGTCGCTTACCGAAATTTAATTCAGCGCTTCCCCCTGTTGGCGCCGAAAAGGCCTCTTACATTTCCCGCGCTTCGGCCCCCGAAGCGGAGGAGATTCGTGATGACACCGCAGGAACGCCAACTGATTGACGAACTGTTCGACCGGCTTTCGAAGCTGGAGGGCTCGCCGCGTGACCGCGATGCCGAGGCCGCCATCATGGGTGGCCTGCGGCGCGCGCCGAATGCGACCTACGCGTTGGTGCAGACGGTGCTGGTGCAGGACGAGGCGCTGAAGCGCGCCAATGCCCGCATCCAGGAGCTGGAAGGCGGCGGCGAACCGCAGCAATCCGGCGGCTTCCTCGATTCCATGCGCGATGCGGTGTTCGGTCAGTCTCAGGGCCAGCCGCCGCGCGGCTCGGTACCCAACGCCGGCAACCGCCCGGCGTGGAACACCGGACAGGCGCTACCGCAAGGCTACGGACAGGCGCAAGGTTACGGCCAGCCCTCTGGCGCGCCGCAGCCGCCGCCGGTCCCCGGCGGTGGCGGTGGCGGATCGTTCCTCGGCACCGCCGCGGCGGCCGCGGCGGGCGTGGTCGGGGGCTCGCTGCTGCTCTCCAGCATCCGCGGCATGATGGGCGGCGGCAGCCACCAGAGCTTCGGCAACAGTACCGGCCATGGCGGCATCGAGGATCGCAGGCCGTGGGGCGACCAGGCGGGCGGCGGCAACCTCGCCAAGGACGCCGGGATCAACGACATCGGCTCGTCCGGCCGCGGCAGCGGCGACTACGCCTCGCGCCAGGGCATGTACGACCAGGCCTCGAACGAGGACGATGACGACGACGGCGAAGACGACATCGACCACGATTCCGACGGCTTCGACGGCGACGGCGACAGCGATTACGCGTAAGCGTTGCGTGCGCGGAAGTAGCGTCGTGTAAACGGAACGACCGCCCGAAGAGGGCGGTCGTTTTCGTTTTGCTCTTCCGCCAAGGGCTTTGGCGGTTCAGCCTAGGACCTGAGCGCCGTCCAGTTTCCCGAACAGTTGGGCGGTGCGGTCCAGGTACCGGAAGCTGTGCCGGACGCGCGAGTTACTCCCTTGAAACGATAATGCTTGCCCAGGATCACCATGTCGCCGTTGGTAGCGCCACTGCGGGCTATGCTTCCGGTGGCGCCTCCGGAAATGACCCCGCTGGAGACCTGGACTCTCCAGCCGAACCGGCCGATGCAGGAGCCGACGCTTACCCCCGCCCAGTTCCCGTCGAATGACCCCAGAGTCGCCGCTTGCCCTCCGCGGCGCGGCGGCTGGCTCGCGCGCCCGGCCGGTTTCCTCGCGACCCGAGGCGCAGGCTCCTCCTCGCCGCCGGAGACCGATTTGTCACGATGGCCGATCGTTCCGCCGGTGCTACCAGCCTGCGCGAACGCGGCCTCGATGGACGACACTGACATTACAGCAGCGATCAGCGCGATCGCGACGCACGTGAAGGCACGCATTGGCAATTCCACTCCCCAACCCGCAATGCCCGACCCTAGCGGGAACAGGGTGCGAAAGCACCAGGATGCCGCCTCGGTTGGCAGCCTCTCGGTACCATGGCCGAGGTCGACTTTCCTTGATCCATGTCCGATGCCAAGAGAGAGACGGCTGAACTTCCCTTTCGTGGTCGCGCGGCTGCGGCCTTGAACGCAAAAACGGCCGCCCGATCGGACGGCCGTTCTGGTTTTCAGGCTTGGAGGCTCAGATCACCACCACCCTCGTCCCGACGCCGACGCGGCCGTAGAGGTCGATGACGTCCTCGTTGCGCATGCGGATGCAGCCGGAGGAGACGTTGGTGCCGATGGTCCAGGGCTCGTTGGAGCCGTGGATGCGGTAGAGCGAGGTGCCGAGATACATTGCGCGGGCCCCTAACGGATTGTCGGGACCGCCTTCCATGTGGCGCGGCAGGTCGGGACGGCGCGCCAGCATTTCCGGCGGCGGCGTCCAGGCCGGCCATTCCTTCTTGGCCGAGATGGTCTTGGTGCCCGCCCAGGTGAAGCCGGGGCGGCCGACGCCGACCCCGTAGCGCAGCGCCTTGCCGTCGCCCTGCACCAGATAGAGAAACTTGTTCGGCGTATCGATCACGATGGTACCGGCGCTTTCCCGGCCGTGATAGTCGACCATCTGCTTGTTGTAGCGGGGATCGACGCTGCGCTGGGCCGGCTCGGCGGCGTCCTGGCCGTACATGCCTTGCGGCGACATGCGCCGCCCGTCGAAGCCGACGTCCGGCTGCTGCTGGTACATCTGCTCGTAGCGCCCGCCGCGCGGCGCATCGCCGAACAGGAATTCGATGAAGCCGCCGCCCATGTTGGAAGCCATGCGCATTGGAGGCGCGGACTGCGCGGTGGCCGGATCGACGGCGGCACAAAGGATGGAGGCGCCCGCAAGGAGCGCAGATGCGAATTTTTTTGACATCGACGTACTCTGTACTATTCGTCACCGGGCGCACGGGACGCGCGCCGTTCACACGCGATTCACTACAAATGAAAACCTAATCGGTTTGGTAAACGGAACCGGCGTTTCGATTCACCATGCCGCCGGCGACGCGCTGATTTGGCGGTTAACCTTATTTTTCGGTGAACGCTCAAGGCGTATGGTTAATCGCCTGTTTGCGCGTGCGTAGTTTACGCCACCACCGCAGTTCCGCGCGTGAACCTCGCGTTAAATCGCATCTTCTAAAAAGGGGGCGGAGTACCAAGGGGTGGGAAGAACAACCATGTCGGTCAATCGCAAGCGCTTTCGTGTCGAACAGGCCATTCTCGGCGATACGCCGATGGTGATGCCCGCGGGTCCCGAGGTCGACGTCGGCCCGATGCACCGCGAGATCATGAACGAGTTGCGCGCGATCCGCGCCGAGATGGCTGCGCCCGTCCGCCGATCCACGGAAACCATGGAAGAAGCTGCCTCGCGCGAAATGGCTGAGACGCAGGCGCTTCTGGAAACCTATCGCGCCCAGATCGAACAATGCGAGAAGCTCAAGATCGAGCTCGACCTGATCCACGACGCCATCAACCGCACCAAGCGCGAGATCGCCGTGCTGCACGGCAAGAGCTTCCAGGGCGACGAGATGGCCAAGGTCAACGGCGAACTCGGCGCGGTCGTCGGCGGCACCGAACAGGCCACCCAGCAGATTCTCGAAGCAACCGAAGCGATCGACCAGGCCGCCACCGCACTGTCGAAGAACATCTCGCCCGAACAGCAGAAACTTCTCTCCGAGGAAATCCAGGAACGCGTCGTCTCGATCTTTGAGGCCTGCAACTTCCAGGACCTCACCGGCCAGCGCATCTCCAAGGTGATGGGCACGATGAAGTTCATCGAGCAGCACATCAACGAGATGATGGAAATCTGGGGCGGCGTCGACGCCATCAAGGCGCATGCGCCGCCGATCGTCGATACCCGCGAGGGCGACGCCAAGCTGCTCAACGGCCCCAAGCTGGACGGCGACGCCGGTCACGCCTCGCAGGACGACATCGACGCGATGTTCAACTGAGCGAACGCCTCACCTAACAAGCAAAAACGCCGGCCCCGGGCCGGCGTTTTTCGTTTCTCGATCCGTCATTGCGAGGAGCGTTAGCGACGAAGCAATCCAGCTTTCTTGTCGCGAAGGAAGCTGGATTGCTTCGCTTCGCTCGCAATGACGGCGAGGCCTCACGCCCTCGGCGCGCAGCGGACGTAGACCATGTTGCCGTAGCGGGTGCCGGCGTCCTTTTCGACGAAGCGCGTGACCATGACGCGGCCGTCGAACGAGACGATCTCGCGGTCCTGGTCGCCGGGGGTGGGGCCGGCCGGGCCGATATAGTTCTTGCCGCTCGGCGAGCCCTTCAGCCGCAATTCCTGCGGGGTGGCCTGGTCGGCCAGATGCATGATGACGCCGCCCGAGGCGCCGGCGGTGATGGTGTAGGGCTGCTTGCATTGCGAACGGGCCATCGCCTCGGTGCGGGCGCGGTCCTTCGGATCCTGGTAGGAGGCGAGGCCCCAGCGGCCGACGATCTCGTCGGAGCGGATGGTAGCCGGCATTTCCGGCGCCACGCCGGGCTCGGGCGCCGCTGATGGCGTCGACGAGCCGCCGAACATGCCGCCGAGATTGGTGGTCTCGCAGCCGGCCAAGACGACCGCCAGCGCCGAAACCACGGCAAGGCTCGCCACGGTACGCGCGTTACCTGACCTTATCATGGGTATCCCCCCGAACTAACTCCACGGCCGCTCCCGTCCGCAGCCAAGCGCAAAACACCAACCGGGGCAATGACCTCGGACAATCTACGCCGCGGACCCCAATATGGTTTCCGAACACCATCCTATATTGCCCTCACCAAGGCCTTAACCACCTTGCTTGACAGGACCTTCACCAAGCCATATTTCCCGGCCCACCTTAGCACTCCCGCATCGCGATTGCTAAATCGGCTGGCCGGCCTGCCGCTCGAGGCGCCTGCCGCAGCCCGCATAACACGCCGGTTCCCATGAACCGGACCTGAAAACCGAAAGCCCTGAGGGAACGTCATGGCCAAATCCAAATTCCGTCCGCTGCACGACCGCGTCGTGGTGAAGCGCATCGACGCCGAAGAGAAGACCAAGGGCGGCATCATCATTCCGGACACCGCCAAGGAAAAGCCCTCGCAGGGCGAGGTGGTCGCCGTCGGTCCCGGCGGCCGCGACGAGTCCGGCAAGCTGATCCCGATCGACCTCAAGGTCGGCGACCGCGTTCTGTTCGGCAAATGGTCGGGCACCGAGGTCAAGCTCGACGGCGAGGAACTCCTGATCATGAAGGAGTCCGACATCATGGGCGTGCTGGCGTAAGCGCGCTGCCTCACCCTGAGGAGGCGGCGAAGCCGCCGTCTCGAAGGGCCACCATTTTCCACAAGTTCATCCTTCGAGACGCGGCCAGGGGGCCGCTCCCCGGGGATGAGGACCGTTTCAGAGGAGTAAGTTCCAATGGCTGCCAAGGATGTAAAATTTCACGGCGATGCACGCGATCGCATGCTGCGCGGCGTCGATGTTCTCGCCAATGCGGTGAAGGTCACCCTCGGTCCGAAGGGCCGCAACGTCGTCATCGACAAGTCATTCGGCGCGCCCCGCATCACCAAGGACGGCGTCACCGTCGCCAAGGAGATCGAGCTCGAGGACAAGTTCGAGAACATGGGCGCGCAGATGCTGCGCGAAGTCGCCTCCAAGACCAACGACACCGCGGGCGACGGCACCACCACCGCGACCGTGCTGGCGCAGGCGATCGTGCGCGAAGGCGCCAAGTCGGTTGCCGCCGGCATGAACCCGATGGACCTCAAGCGCGGCATCGACATCGCGGTTGCCGCCGTGGTCAAGGACCTCGAAAAGCGCGCCAAGCCGGTGGCGGCGTCCTCGGAAGTAGCCCAGGTCGGCACCATCTCGGCCAACGGCGATAACGCCATCGGCAAGATGATCGCGCAGGCCATGCAGAAGGTCGGCAACGAGGGCGTCATCACCGTCGAGGAGAACAAGTCTCTGGAGACCGAGGTCGACATCGTCGAGGGCATGAAGTTCGACCGCGGCTATCTGTCGCCCTACTTCATCACCAATGCCGAGAAGATGACCGCCGAGCTCGACGACGTCTACGTGCTGCTGCACGAAAAGAAGCTGTCGGGCCTGCAGGCGATGCTGCCGGTGCTGGAAGCCGTGGTGCAGTCCGGCCGTCCGCTCCTGATCATCGCCGAGGACGTCGAGGGCGAGGCGCTGGCGACGCTGGTCGTCAACCGTCTCCGTGGCGGCCTCAAGGTCGCCGCCGTCAAGGCGCCCGGCTTCGGCGACCGCCGCAAGGCCATGCTGGAGGACATCGCCATCCTGACCGGCGGCCAGCTGATCTCCGACGAACTCGGCATGAAGCTCGAGAGCGTCACGGTCAACATGCTGGGACGCGCGGGCAAAGTGGTGATCGACAAGGAGAACACCACGATCGTCAAGGGCGCCGGCAAGAAGAAGGACATCGAGGCCCGGGTTGGCCAGATCAAGGCGCAGATCGAGGAGACCACCTCGGACTACGACCGCGAAAAGCTGCAGGAGCGGCTGGCCAAGCTCGCCGGCGGCGTTGCCGTGATCAAGGTCGGCGGCGCCACCGAGATCGAGGTCAAGGAGAAGAAGGACCGTGTCGAGGACGCGCTGAACGCGACCCGCGCCGCGGTGCAGGAAGGCATCGTGCCCGGCGGCGGCGTGGCGCTCCTGCGCGCCAAGAAGGCGGTCGGCCGCCTCTCCAACGACAATGCCGACGTCCAGGCCGGCATCAACATCGTGCTGAAGGCGCTGGAAGCCCCGCTGCGCCAGATCTCGGAGAACGCCGGCGTCGAGGGCTCGATCGTGGTCGGCAAGATCCTCGAGAACAAGTCGGAGACGTTCGGCTTCGACGCCCAGACCGAGGAATATGTCGACATGGTCGAAAAGGGCATCATCGACCCCGCCAAGGTGGTTCGCACTGCGCTGCAGGACGCCTCCTCGGTTGCGGGCCTCTTGGTGACCACCGAAGCCATGGTCGCCGAACTGCCGCGGGAAGCGGCTGCCCCCGCGATGCCGGGCGGCGGCGGCATGGGCGGAATGGGCGGCATGGGCTTCTGAGGGCCCGGCGCGCCAACGAATGACCGATCGAAGGCCGCCTCCGGGCGGCCTTCTTTTTGGCCGATGACCTCAGGGTTTGCTAGGTTCCGCTGCCCGATTCTGCTGCTTGAGGAATTTCAGATGCGCCCGCTCCTGCTCGGCCTGCTCGGCCTCCTGGCCCTTACGCCTGACCTGGCTTTGGCGCAGGCCAAGCAGCCGGCGGCCAAGTCCGGCGGCAGCGAGATCCGCTACTTCACCGCGATCGACGGGCTGATGCACGGCACGGCCGACGTGATCCTGAAGGAAACGCGGCAGGGCAAGACCGTCACCGCGGCAACCCTCGACGTCTGCTATCCCGTCGAAAAGGGCGCCGAGCGCAAGGACCGCTTCGTCGCCAATCTCACGGTGGCTGGCAACAGCCTGACCGGCACCACGCAGAGCATCGGCGACAAGCAGCCCGTGACGGTGAAGCTGACGCGCAAGGTGACCGGCGACACCTTCGAATTCCGCGGCCAGGTCTCGATCGGCCAGAAGGTCAACGAGGTGATGTCGCCGGACAATTCCGACCTCAGCGAAAAGGAATTCCTGGAGAGCCAGACCCGCGACGACGGCATCACCCCAAGCCCAAAGGACTTCACCGACGTTTCGCCGGAATCGGTCGGGGTGCGGGTGAAGCTGGAGCAGGTCCTCGACTTCCTCAAGAGCCTGAAAGGCGAGGCGCTCGAAGTGTCCGTGAGCAGCCTGTCGGTGTCCTGCGACGAATTGCGCGGCGGCGAACAAACCATCCTGATGACCGTCGATCCCGAGCGTTCCGCCGCGCTCATCGCCAAGGCGAGAGCAACGCCCGGCGTGACGTTCGCCGGCTGGACCAGCGGCATCGTCGAGATGGACCGCGCCATCCGCGTTGCGGCGGCCGACTGGCGCGAGGCCGACAAGGTCAATCGCGACAAGCTGGCGCAGGCGATCTCGGGCGTGCTGAGCAAGACGCTTGCCGCAACGCCGGCCGGCGCATCCTGGAACGCCAATACCGGCAAGCTGACGCTGACCTTCAAGCGGCCGAGCCAGATCTTTCCCCCGCTCGGCCTGACCGAGACCGTGGAGGTGTCGGCACAGGTCTCGCCGGACAGACCGGGCGCATCGGACAAGCTGATGCTGTGGGTGTCGAGCCCGGTCACCACGACCGCCGATGAAGGCGCCGGGCCCAAGCTCAACCTGTCGGAAGATTCGGGCATCGACGACGAAGGCGCCGAGCCCGAGGACGATGGCGGCTCGATCGAAGCGCTCGCCAAGGCGCTGAAAGGGCAGCGCTGGGACGCCGACAAGTCGGCGTGGAAGTAGCGGGCGTAACGCTCGCCCTACTCCCTCTCCCCGCGCTTGTCGCACCGAAGCCCTGGCGAAGGCGGAAGCGAGGCGAAGAGTTCGTGCCGATCAGTTCGTATTGATCCGGAAGCGCAGCTGCCGGGAGCCGGTCAGCGTGACGAAATCGCCCTGGCGCCGCCAGGTCGCGGCATCGCCGAGCGCGGCGAGCAGGTCGTCGTCGGCCTGAGCGCGGTCCGGCGGACAGCTGCGGTTCTCCATCGCACCGGGGACGAAGACGATGGTGTTGCCGGCGACCGAGAACTGGCCCTTGCCGCCCTTGCACCAGAGCTCGAGCACGACCTCGCCGTGATCGCCGATCTCGAGCGAGGGGATGCGCTTGGAGCCCGGCATGCGGTTGGCTTCCAGCGTCATTTCGAGGCCGAACGGGAATTCCTGAGCGTTTCCCGGCGCGTGAGCGGCCAGGAGCGCGGCCAGTGAAACGGCAGCGGCGAACTTCAAACGAGGCGTGACGAAGTCCATGCATCCTCTCGAAATGGGGTGCGGCGGTGCGCCCTTGTATGGAACGAATGCGGCCTTGGCCAGTCCGGCCGGCGCGGAAATGTGATGACGGAGCACGGGCAACCGGCGCAGAGGGCGACCTCGCCGGTTGACTTGCCGCCTGTGAAGCGCCAACGCTTTTGCGACCACCGGCCGGCCGCCTCGAGTTTCCTCAAGCTTTTCGCCCGCCTTCTCAGGGCCTTGCGCCCGATTTTCCGGAGATATTATCGGTGAAGAACCTCCGCGCGACACTCGCGACCGTATGGCGGCTCGCATCGCCCTATTTCCGCTCCGAGGACAAATGGGCCGGCCGCGGCTTGCTCGCGGCAGTGATCGCGATCGAGCTGTCGCTGGTCGCGATCGACGTCCTGATCAACCAGTGGCAGAACCGTTTCTTCAATGCCCTGCAGGACAGGAACTGGGACAGTTTCGTCACGGAAATCGGCATCTTCACGCTGCTGGCGTTCTGCGCCATCGGGCTTGCGGTCTATCAGCTCTATCTCAATCAGTGGCTGCAGATCCGCTGGCGCAGCTGGTTGACCAGGCATTATCTCGGGGTGTGGCTGGATGGCCCGAACCACTACCGCATGCAACTGCACGGCGACGCAGCCGACAACCCCGACCAGCGCATGACCGAAGACGTCAGGCTGTTCGTCGAGCGCACGCTGGAAATCGGCATCGGGCTCTTGAGCGCGGTGGTCTCGCTGACCTCCTTCGTGGTGATCCTGTGGGGACTGTCGGCGGCGGCGCCGCTCCATCTGTTCGGCCATGAGTTTCCAATTCCCGGATACCTGGTGTGGGGCGCGCTGATCTATGCCGTGCTCGGCACGATGATCACGCAATGGATCGGCTCGCCGCTGATCAACCTCGACTTCGAGCAGCAGCAGCGCGAGGCCGACTTCCGCTTCAACCTGGTGCGCGTGCGCGAGAATTCCGAACAGATCGCATTGCTGAAGGGCGAGGCTGCCGAACGCGAGCGGCTCATGCACCGCTTCAGCCGGGTCATCTCCAACTGGTACGGCATCATGACCCGGACCAAGCGCCTGACCGCCTTTACCCAGAGCTACACCCAGGCCGCGATCATTTTCCCCTACATCCTGGTGTCGCCGGCTTATTTCGCCAACAAGATCCAACTCGGCGGGCTGCAGCAGACCGCGTCGGCGTTCGACAGCGTGCGCCGCTCGCTGTCGTTTTTCGTGAACGTGTATCGGACGCTTGCCGAATGGCGCGCGGTGGTGGCCCGCCTCGACGGTTTCGAGATGTCGATCGAGAGCTCGCGGCACCTGGCGGCAAGCCCGTCCGCGGTGCGCCTTGCGGCCGGCGAGGGCGAGGCGATCGAGCTCGAGCAATTGCTGGTGCGGCTGCCGCACGGCGCGCCGGTGGTCTCGGCCGATGCGCTCAGCCTGAGGAATGGCGAACGGGCGCTGATCACGGGGCCGTCGGGCTCGGGCAAGTCCACGCTGTTCCGCGCCATTGCCGGCGTCTGGCCGTTCGGCGACGGGCGGGTGACGATTCCGGCGGGCGCCACGCTGATGATGCTGCCGCAGCGGCCCTACTTCCCGATCGGCTCGCTGCATGCGGCGGTGGTTTATCCTTCCGGGGCCGGCGCCTTCGACGTCGAGACGGTCAAGCAGGCGCTGGCGGATGTCGGGCTTCCCCAGCTCGGCGACCGGCTGCACGAGGAGGCGCACTGGAACCGGATGCTGTCGCTCGGCGAGCAGCAGCGGCTCGGGGTGGCGCGCGCGCTGCTGCACGCGCCGACCTTCCTGTTCCTCGACGAGGCCACCGCCTCGCTCGACGAGCCGTCGGAAGCTGCGCTCTACCGCCTGCTCGGGGAAAAGCTGCCTGCCACCACATTGGTCTCGATCGGCCACCGCTCGACCCTGGAAGCCTTCCACACCCGCCACCTCGCGCTGGTCCGCGACGGCGAGCACTTTGCGCTGCGCGAGAGGGCCGGCGCACGCTAGGCGCGCCTCAAGGCAAAAGGGGCGGCAGATCGCTCTGCCGCCCCCGAAACCGTGGAAACCGGATCGGATTACTTCAGGTTGGTCATCGCGGTCAGGTCGGCCGAGAACTTGACGATGCCGGCGGCACCGCACCAGTTGGAGCCGACGCCGGACGGATTGATCGCGGTGATGAAGGTCCCGGAGGTGGCGGTGATGTTGCCGCGAGCCGCGAAGTCGCTGGTGAAGGCGTTGCAATCGCCCTTCGACAGGTTGGTGTCGGAATAGCGGAAGTCCAGCGTGAACACCTTGTAGGTGAAGCCGACGCCGATATTCCAGGTGTTGTAGTCGGCATAGTCGATGCCGTTCGGGAACGGGCCGGCAAATCCCGGATTGGTGAAGCCGGTACCATAGAAAGAGTCCGAGGTGCCCAGCCACTGGCGGCCGAATTCACCCGACACATACATGCCGATGCCGCTGGTGCCGAACCAGCTGCTCGGCGCGATCGCCTTGCCCACGATCGAGGCGTAGGTGCCCGTCGCGCCGCTGTTGAGGAAGCTCGGCGTGTAATAGACATTGCCGCCCAGCGAGAAATTGTCGTTGAAGGTGTAGTTCACCTTGCCATAGACCTCGAAGAAGCTGAGGTCCTTCTTGATGACGTTGCCGTTGAACAGGAAATTCAGCTGGCATTCGGGGCTCAAGGGATTGCCGGCGGTGTCCGTGGCGGCTCCGTAGTGGCAGGTGCCGCCCGGATACATGTAGCCCCAGGCGCCGACATCGAACGCAAACTGGCCGACCGTCAGGCGAGCGCCGCCGTAGGCGTCGACTTCGGCCGCAGCACGGTTCGGGAACGAGATGCTGGCGCCGCCGAGGCCGACATAGAGCTGGAAGTCCTTGGTGACATTGTAGCGCGGCTCGAAATAGACGCTGACCGAGGGCTTGTGGTTGGACTGGGTGATGCCGCGGAAGATGTAGTCGTTGGTGATGGCGGCGCCGAAGGCGATATCCCAGGGATCGAACGGGGCCGGCGGCGGCACCTTGGCCTTCACCGGCATATCGGCGGCCAGCGCGGAGCCCGCAGTTACCGCCAGTATGGCGGCGGCCAGAACAAGTTTCTTCATGACGATCCCCATCTCTTCTTGAACAGCCGGGCCTCGTTGCCCTTTGGAATCCGGAAGACCGACTGCAACCCAATCTCGCGGTCAATCTGGTCCGAGGCACCCATGCCGTGAAGAAAAAAATAGATGCATCTGCCGCCTTTTTGGGCGTTTGCGAGCTTTCGCTCGATGTTGTTGGCGGGTGTTGCATTCCCAACACAATTTTGACCTGTTCGGCCCGGCCGCCACGCGCGGCGACCGCGTTTTGAGCCGGCTGAAGACGGTAGACGCGGCGAATCAAAGCGTCCGTAGAACTACGCGGAGATGCTGAAATGCAAAGAGCCGCAGCGTTTCCGCCGCGGCCCCTCGAAGCAAGCTGTGCCCTGATGCAGGGGGAAGTTCAGTGGCTGTCCCCGCCGCTGTCCGAACCGCCGGAGCTCCAGCTCGGCGCGGGGCTGGGGCTGGCCCAGCTCGGTGCGGGCGCCGGCTCGGCTTCCGCGGCGGGGGCAGGAGCCGGTGCGGGCTTGGGCGCCGCCTTCTTCCTCGGCGCGCTCTTCTTCTTGGCGGCCTTCTTCGGCGCGGCCTTCCTGGCGGACTTCTTCGCGGCCTTCTTTGCCGATTTCTTCGCTGACTTCCTGGCAGATTTCCTGGCGGACTTCTTTGCGCCCTTCTTCTTTTTCGCCGCTACGGCCTTCTTGGCCTTCTTCGCCTTTTTGGCCTTCGCCTTCTTCTTCGCCTTCTTCGCCATCGTGATCATCCTCCTGTTGCCGCCGATCAATGACTATCGGACGAGCGCGGACCGCCTCATCTCTGCTTCGCCGTCAGTTCAGCGCTGGCCGTGGACCTCCCGTCGCCCAATCGAGAAGCTCAATCGTATGCACCACAGGAACCGACGTACCACCGGCAATCTGCACCATGCAGCCGATATTGCCTGCAGCGATCACATCCGGCTCGACGCTTGCGATGTTGGCGACCTTGCGATCGCGCAACCTGCCCGCAAGCTCGGGCTGGAGAATGTTGTATGTCCCCGCCGAACCGCAACACAAATGGCTCTCGGGCACATCTTTCACCACGAAACCGTTCTTGGAAAGCAATTCTTTCGGCGCAGCCGTGATTTTCTGCCCGTGCTGCAGCGAACAGGCGGCGTGATAGGCGACCTTCAACGTGCCGGTCTGGTTCGACGGCTTCAGTTCGATGCCAGCAAGATACTCGCTGATGTCCTTCGTCATCGCCGAGATCTGCGCGGCAGGCGCGGCGTAATCGTGGTCCTCGCGCAGCATGTAGCCGTAGTCCTTGACGACGGTGCCGCAGCCCGACGTCGTCACCAGGATGGCGTCGAGCCCGCCTTGTTCGGCTTCCCGCCGCCAGGCCGCGACGTTGGCGCGAGCGCGGGACAGCGCGTCATGATCGTCGCCCATGTGATGGGTGAGCGCGCCGCAGCATTGCTCGTCGCGGGCCAGCACGACCTCGATGCCGTGGCGGGTCAGCAGGCTGATCGCGGCCTGGTTGATGCGCGGCGCCAGCACCTGCTGGGCGCAGCCCTGCAGCAGCGCGACCCGCCCGCGCCGCTCGCCCAGCGCGGGAAACACGCTGCCGGAGGCCGGTCCCGGCGGCGGCAGGCGCCCCGGCGCCAGAGCCAGCATCGCCTTGATCCGGCTGAATAAAGTTGGGGTGACCGACCCCGGCCTTGGAGCAGGAAGCAGGCCGGCAAAGGGCCGGCCGAGCCGCGCCAGCCACATGCTGGCGCGGAACAGATCGGGCCGCGGCAGCACCCAGGCGAGCACCTTGCGCAGGGCCTGCTCGACCAGCGGCCGCGTGTAGTCGCGCGCGATCCGCACCCGCGCCTGATCGACCAGATGCATGTAATGCACGCCGGACGGACAGGTGGTCATGCAGGCAAGGCAGGAGAGGCAGCGGTCGATGTGCTTGACCACTTCCGCGGTCGGCTTCTCGTCCTTCTCCAGCATCTGCTTGATGAGATAAATGCGCCCGCGCGGGCTGTCGAGTTCGTCGCCGAGCAGCACATAGGTCGGGCAGGTCGCGGTGCAGAAGCCGCAATGCACGCAGGCACGCAGGATCTTGTCGGCTTCCTGGATGTCGGGATCGGCGAGCTGGGCCAGCGAGAATTCGGTCTTCATGCCTTAAGTTCCCCGCGCCATCCGGCCGCGGTTGAGGATGTTCTTCGGGTCGAAACTATGCCGCACGCGCTCACCGAGCGCGGCAAGCCCAGCGGCCTGCGGCTGGAACACGTCGAGATGGCGCCGCACTTCCTCGGCCGCGCGGATCAGCATGGCGTGGCCGCCGGCGGCCTCGACGCGGCTGCGCACCGTTGCGGCCTGCGCGTCCGGCTTTGGCGGCAGCGCCGCCCAGATCAGCCCGCCGCCCCAGTCGTAGATCACGTCGCCGCCGGTCTCGCGGGCAAGCTGCTGGCCGAGCGCGCCGCCGGAGGCCGGCGGGCAGACAATCCGCCACACCGGCCAGGCGCCGAGCGCGCCGTCGGCGGCAAAGGGCAGCACGTCGCGGATCGCGTCCCAGGTCTCGCTGGAAGCGGCGTCTTCGATGAATTCGGCGGCACCAAACTCGGCCATCAGTCTGGTGAGCGACGCGGCCCGGCTGACGGCCGACGCCTCGATCCCCTCGAGCCGCAGCAATGTCACCGCCTGCCCCTGCGATGCCAGCGCCGTCAGCGCTCCATTGGCGGGGCGGAATATCGAGCCCGGCAGGTGCGCGGCGCCCGACACGTCGAAGGGCGAGCCGAGCGCGGCCGTCATGGCGCGGCCCGCGGCAACGTCGTCGAGTCCGCGCAGCACCAGCGTGCGCTCGGTCTCGGGGCGCGGCATCACCTTCAGCGTCACCTCGGTCATGACAGCGAGCGTGCCCCAGGAGCCGGTGAGCAATTTGCAGAGATCGTAACCGGTGACGTTCTTCACCACCTTGCCGCCGGTCTTGAAGCTGTCGCCGAAGCCGGACACGGCGTGCGCGCCGAGCAGATGATCGCGGGCGCCACCGGCCTTGACCCGGCGCGGACCGGCGAGGCCGGCGCCGATCATGCCGCCGATAGTGCCGACATGGGCGGTGCCGAGCAGCGGCGCCGTGTCCATGGGGTCGAAAGCGAATTGCTGGTTCCTGGAGTCGATCAGCGATTTGACGTCGGCGAGCGGCGCGCCGGCCTGAACCGTGACGATCAGTTCACTCGGCTCGTAGGAGGAGACGGCATTGAGCGCCGACAGGTCCAGCACCGCATTGGTCGCCATCGGCTGGCCGATCTGGCGCTTGGAGCCATGGCCGACGATCTCAAGCGGCTGCTCGCTCGCGATGGCGGCGCGCACCACCTGCTCGACGTCCCGGGCGTCACGTACTCTGAGGGTGTCCACGTGCTTGCTCTAGAACCGCGGGATGTCAGGGAAGGCCAGCTTCCCGCCATGCACATGCATGCGGCCGAGCTCGGCGCAGCGGTGCAGGGTCGGAAAGACTTTTCCGGGATTGAGCAGGCCATCGGCGTCGAAGGCGCATTTCAGGCGCTGCTGCTGGTTGAGGTCGATCTCGCTGAACATCTCCGGCATCAGATCGCGCTTCTCGATGCCGACGCCGTGCTCGCCCGTAAGGACGCCGCCGAGCTCGACGCAGCAGCGCAGGATGTCGGCGCCAAAGGCTTCGGCGCGGTCCATTTCGCCGGGCTTGTTGGCGTCGTAGAGGATCAGCGGATGCAGATTGCCGTCGCCGGCGTGGAAGACGTTGGCGACGCCGAGGCCGTATTTCTCCGACAGCTCGCGAATCCGCGTCAGCGCCTTCGGCAGCGCGCCGCGCGGGATGGTGCCGTCCATGCACAGATAATCCGGCGAGATGCGCCCGACCGCGGGGAAGGCCGCCTTGCGCCCGGCCCAGAACAGATTGCGCTCGGTCTCGTTGCTGGAGATTTGCAGCGTCACGGAGCCGCAAGCCTTCGCGATCGTCTCGACGCGCCCGATCAGTTCGTCGACCTCGACGACAGGACCGTCGAGCTCGATGATCAGCAGCGCCTCGACGTCGAGCGGATAGCCGGCATGGACGAAAGCTTCGGCGGCGTGGATCGCCGGCTTGTCCATCATCTCCATGCCGCCTGGGATGATGCCGGCGCCGATGATGCGGGCGACGCATTCGCCGGCCGCCTCGACCTCTGCAAATCCGACCATCAGCGCCCGCGCCGTCTCCGGCTTCTGCAGGATGCGCACGGTGATTTCCGTGATAACCCCGAGCAGGCCTTCGGAGCCGGTGATGACGCCCATCAGGTCGTAGCCGGAATTTTCGCAGCCCTTGCCGCCGATGCGCAGGATCTCGCCCGAGATCAGCACGATCTCGCAGCCGAGCACGTTGTTGGTGGTCATGCCGTATTTCAGGCAGTGCACGCCGCCGGAATTCTCCGCGACATTGCCGCCGATCGAGCAGGCGATCTGCGAGGACGGATCGGGCGCGTAATAGAAGCCGGCATGCGCCACCGCCTGGCTGATGGCGAGGTTGGTGACGCCGGGCTCGGTGACGACCACGCGATTGTCGAAATCGATCTCGCGGATGCGCTTGAATTTGCCCAGCCCGAGCAGCACGGCGTCCTTGAGCGGCAGCGCGCCGCCGGACAGCGAGGTGCCGGAGCCGCGCGGCACCACCTTGATGCCCTGCTCGCCGCAGTATTTCAGAACCCTGGAGACCTGTTCGGTGGTGTCGGGCAGCACGACGACCATCGGCGGCTGGCGATAGGCCGTGAGGCCGTCGGATTCGTACGGGATCATCTCGGCAGGCGTATCGATCACGCCCTCGCCCGGCACGATGGCGCGCAGGGCCGCCACGATGGCCTCGCGTCGGGCGAGCACCGCGTCGTCCGCTGCCGGCATCATGATGGTCATTTGCTTCCTCCGCGCACCGATTTGTGATGGCAAATCAAGCACGTCTGGCGGGGTTTGGGTAGGCGGCCGAAGGACGGATGGACAGGCGGGGAAAATTGCTGGAAGAACCTGCCGCCGCCGCGAAACCGGCCGCCCGCGGCCGGCTTGCCGACGGCGCGCCGGCCATGCCAAGAACGGCGGCCTCCAACCCGCAAGAGATGAAGAGCATCCCATGAAGAAACTGACCCTGAGCACGCTGTTTTTCATTGCGGCGTCCACTGCCGCTTCCAGCGCGCTGGCGCAGGACGCCGATGCCGGCAAGACGTCGTTCAACAAGTGCCTGGCCTGCCACGCCGTCGGTGAAGGCGCCAAGAACAAGGTCGGCCCCGTGCTGAACGGCCTCGAGGGCCGCAAGTCCGGCACGGTCGAGGGCTATTCCTATTCGGAGGCCAACAAGAACTCCGGCATCGTCTGGAACAAGGAAACCTTCCTCGAATACATCAAGGATCCCAAGGCGAAGATCCCCGGCACCAAGATGGTGTTCGCCGGCATCAAGAAAGAGGACGAGGCGAACGCCCTCTGGGCGTATCTGGCGAAGTTCGACAAGGACGGCAAGACGAAGTAGACGCGCCTCACCGCAACGCCCAGCGCGCCTGCGCCTGTTCGGCCGGCGTCGTGGTCGGCACGAAGGGATCGGCATAGCAGCGCGCGCCGGCGGCGCGCGCAATACGACCGACGCTCTCGGTCATGGCCGGCGCGCCCGACGCATAGACCACGGTGTCTGGCGACAGCGGCGGCAGATGGTCGGTCGGCCGGCCGGCGCGGATCGCCGGGAAATCGCTCTGCGGCTCGGCGACCACGGGGATGATCGTGACATTGGGAAACCGCGCGAGGCGACACAGCGCGCTGTGGCTATAGAGCGATCGCAGTTCGCGCGCCGCCACGATGAAGGTGAGTTCGCGCTCCTGCCGCTCCATGATCGCGGCCGCCGCGATCGACCACATCGGCGCAAATCCGGTGCCGCTGGCCACCAGCACGATCGGGCCGCGATGCTTGCGGCGCAGGAAGGCGCTGCCGAGCGGCCCCGTCAATTTGACGCGGTGGCCGGAGCGGATGTCGCGGCCGAGCGCGGAAGAGACCTTGCCTTCGGGAAGGCTGCGAATGTGAAAGTGCAGCAGGCGATCGTCGGGGCGGCGTTCCAGCGGATAGGTCGGGCTGTAGGAGCGTGCAGGATAGCCGCGGAAGGACAGCTTGCAGAACTGACCGGGCAGAAAGGGAAGCGGCTTCGCCACCTCGATGGTGAGGCCGGCAATGTCGGGGGCGAGCCGCACCACGTCGGCGACCTGCCCCGAAATCGTCAGCGGTTCGGGCACATCCTCGGTGACGATGGCAATATCGGAGACGATGCGCGCCTGGCAGGCGTGGACCATGTCGTCGCCCGGCTCGTGGCCGCCGAACACCCTGCCCTCCACGAGGCGCACGCGGCAGGCGCCGCACCTGCCGGCGCGGCAGTCATGCGGCAATTCCACGTCGTTCATCAGCGCCCAGTCGAGCAAGAGGTCGCCGGCATTGGCGAGATAGCGCTCGTCGTTGAACCTCACCTCGCAGATCCGCCGCATCATTCGACCTCCAGGCGAACGGGGCGGACGTGGCGGGTGTGGCGGATCTGGCTGTGGTCGAAGGCGGCAAGGCGCATGAACACGCCGCTCTCGATGGCAACGTCGTAGGCACTTCCGGTGTCGAGCCGGCGCACCACCTCCAGCGACCAGCGGCCGGCGGCCCAGCGCGCCGCGCATCTGACGTCGGCGCGGTCGCCGGAAAACTCTCCGGCCAGCAGCACGCCGGGAATGACCGATCCCACCGGCATGCGCGCATCGAGCTCCGGCGCGTAAGGCAGCGACTCCACTTCGCTCATGTACCAGCGCGAACCGGCGCTCTCGCCGTGATCCGGATCGAGATGGATGTCGCCCATCGCCTCCTTCATCGCCGCAGGATCGCGCGGCAGGCGGCGCGGCACCAGGGTGCTGTCGGCAGCGGCGCCGGCGACGAAATTGTCGGAATGACCGGCGCTGCCGGGATCTGGCGCGTAACCGCCCTTGTAGGGCGCAAGGCCCCTCTCCTGCTGCGGGGTCGGCGGCAATGGCGGGCCGAAATGGCCGTCGTCGATCCATCCGGCGGGGCCGCCGCCGGTCGCCCTCCACTGCCAGACATCGACCGCGCCGATGCCGTCCAAGGTGTAGTGCAGCCCGCGGCCGGTCATGGTGGCGGGCTTGTCGGCCAGCGGCCGGGGACTGGCGTGAAAGGTGCGGTCGCCCGCTATCGTCGCATCGGCGCGGGTGAACAGCACGGAAAACTTGTCCTCGTTGAAATTGCGCTCGTCGCCGTTCGGAAAGCCGTCGTGCAGGAGATGCCAGCCGTCGGCCTCCTTGAGCAGCGGCAGGTGCTTCAGCGAGCGCGTCGGATCGTCCCAGACGAACAGGAAATAAGCCCAGGTGCCGTCGTGCACGGCACGGATGTCGATGCGCGCCTCGCCCTTGCCGTCGAAATTGTCGCCGTGATGGGTGGTCAGCGTCACCGGGCGGATGTTGCGCCAGACCCGATCGGACGTGTCGCCGTCGAGCAGCGGCGCATCCGCGCTCGCGATGCGGCGCACCTGCAGGCGATCGCCGCCAAGACGGTCGCTGGCGACGAGGATCGAGGCTCCCGTCATCGCGACGGCCGCAGCCACGACCAGCGGGTTGGCCTGCAATGTGGCGCGGCGTTGTCCCCGCCTCAGCGGATGGACGGGCCACGGCTCTTCGGGCGGATGATCCGGCTGCAGACGCGCTTCCGGCGCGTGCGTTTCCTCGTGCGCGGTTTCCGGCTCTTTCCGCGCCGACTGCTCGGCGAGCATGGCCAGCAGCGTGGCCGCGTCGAGCGGCGGCGGCGGCGGCGAAAGGTGCGAGGGACGCAGGATGCGGAGCAGTTGCGCCAGTCCGCCCAGCCTCGCATGCGCCAACACGTGCAGGGTGACGAGCGCCGGCAGCGACCAGGTCGCATACCAGTGCAGCATCGCCACGCGATGGCCGGCGAACAGGCCGAAATACAGCATGCCGCCGCTCGCCAGCAGCGCAAGGATGGCGGCGAATAGCGCCCAGGTCAGCACGGTGTTGAGCGCGCGCAACCTGACCTGCGCGTTGCCGAACAGCCCGCGCAGGCGGACCCGGTCGAGCCGCACCCGCGCGGTTAACCCGGAGCGGACGAGGTAGACCGCGTAAGCCATCGTCAACGCAGCCAGCAGCAGCGCCGCCTGCATGTGCGGCACCCAGACATTTGCGCGCGGCAGCACCGCGTCGAGGAAATTGAGCCATTGCCGGTCCGGCGCTTCCGTCGCCATCCGCAAGCCCGTGACGAAGGCAACGCCGAGCGCTGCGGCAAACAGCGCGTGCAGCAGCACCGTTCCATAGTCGGTCCTGCGGTCCTTCATGGACGCACTCCATGCCCGGATAGCGCCACGCCCGGCAGATGACCGCGACATTTGCACCGCAACTGGCTCACCCCCATTCAGATTACGCTCCCGCGGGAGCGCAATGAGCATCGCGCATCGGACGAACCGCCCGACGCCGGCGGCTCGATGCAGCGGGACTCAGGTCCGCATCGAGCCGCCGACAGCGCCGGTCTCCCCCGATCCGGGCGGGCAGCGTCTGAACCCGAAGGTTGTTTCGCATCGTGGCACCTTTCGGACGATACGCGGGTCATTGCGTGCCCAAGCGAGGTGATAACCTGACCAACCGATGACGGACGCATCGCGCCATCACTACGCCGCCGTTTCTCCAAGCATCGAGATGGCCGGCGACGCATTGCCGCCGGAAAATGGTCGGCTTCGATTTCTAGCAAGCTAGCGTCGACTTCAGGGGGAGCGCGGAAGGCGCATGGGTATGAGTACCGCGTATCAACACGCTCGCCTCGCCGCATCCGCCGGACTTTCGGGCCTGCTGTCGCAGCCTCCGTCCGACGATCCCGTCGCCTTGCGGCTGCACGAAAGCGCGCGGCGCATGGTGGGGATCGCCGTGTTCAGCGGCGTCGTCAACCTGCTCATGCTGTCCGGTTCGCTCTACATGCTGCAGGTCTACGACCGCGTGATTCCGAGCCGCAGCGTCGCAACGCTGATCGGATTGTCGCTGATGGTGCTGGTCGCCTACCTGATGCAGGGCTATTTCGACGCGCTGCGCTCGCGCATGTTGTGCCGGGTGGCAACGCTGTTCGACGCAGGCCTGCAGGAGCATATCCACAACGCGCTCGCGACGCTGCCGCTGCGCGGCGCCAAGCCGGTGCTGATGCAGCAGCCGCTGCGCGATCTCGACCAGATCCGCGTCTTCATGTCCGGCATGGGCCCGACCGCCTTCCTCGACATGCCCTGGATCCCGATCTTCCTGATCGCGCTGTTCCTGTTTCACCCGCTGATCGGTTGCACCGCGCTTGCCGGCACCATCGCGATCGTCGCCATGACGCTGCTGACCGAACGGCTGTCGCGCGGCGCGGCCAAGGCGGCGATGGATCTCAGCGCGCAGCGCCAGGTGCTGGCGGACGCGACGCAGCGCAACGCCGAGGTGATCCGCGCGCTCGGCATGCTCGACCGCTTCACGGCGCGCTGGTCGCGCGCCAACGAGCGCTATCTGCAGGAGAACATTCGCGCCAGCGACGTTTCGGCCAATCTCGGATCCGGCGCAAAGGTGCTGCGCTATGTGCTGCAGTCCGGCATGCTCGGGCTCGGGGCCTGGCTCGTCGTGATGGACAAGGCTTCCGGCGGCGTGATGATCGCCTCCTCCATCATGATGGGACGCGCGCTGGCGCCGGTCGAGGTGGCGCTCAGCACCTGGAAGCAGCTGATCGCCGCGCGGCAGGGCGTCAGGCGGCTGCGCGACATCTGCAGGGCAACCGCAGCGCCTGCAGCGCCGCCGGTCGAACTGCCGCGGCCGAGCCGCGAATTGTCGGTGCAGAATCTTTCGGTCGGCGCACCCGGCATCGACCGGCCGATCGTCACCAACGTGTCGTTTGCGCTGTCCGCCGGCATGGGGCTCGCGCTGCTCGGGGCCAGCGCTTCCGGCAAGACCTCGCTCTCCAAGGCGCTGGTCGGCATCTGGCCGGCGGCCTCGGGCGTGGTGCGGCTCGATGGCGGCGCGCTCGACCAATGGCGCAGCGGCGATCTCGGCCGCTATGTCGGCTACCTGCCGCAGGACGTGGCGCTGTTCGACGGCACGGTGGCGGAGAACATCTGCCGCTTCGACGAAAACGCCACCTCGGAGGCGATCCTGAAGGCGGCGCGGATCGCCGGCGTGCACGACATCATCCTGCGCCTGCCGGACGGTTACGCCACGAGGGTCGGCTCCGGCGGCATGTCGCTCTCGGCGGGCCAGCGCCAGCGGGTCGGGCTGGCGCGAGCGGTGTTCGGCGATCCCTTCCTGATCGTGCTCGACGAGCCGAACGCCAATCTCGACACCGAAGGCGAACAGGCGCTGACCCGTGCGATCCAGGCGATGCGCGCCGCGGGCAGCATCGTCATCGTGATCTCGCACCGGCCGAGCGCGCTGGCCGCGCTCGACATGGCCCTGGTGCTCTACGACGGCAAGGCGATCGCCTTCGGCCGCCGCGACGAGGTGTTTGCGCGCGTCAGCGCCGCGGGGCAGCAGGTTGCGGCCCAGCGGGCCGCTGCCGCGCCGAAGGTCGCCCGCCGCGCGGCTTCGCTCGAGGGAGCCGCCTCATGATCGATCATCGCGAACCCCATGACGACGTGCTGGAGCGACCGCGCCGCGAGGCGACGCGCGACGTCGGGCCGCAAGGCGAGGCCCTGATCCTGGAGTTGCAGCGGCTGCGCCGGGCCTTCGAGCGCGATCAATGGAGCGAGACGCAGGCGCCGCCGCCGCGCCGGCCGCCGGCAAGGGAATCGCGGTCCGCCGCCGGTCAACGCCGCCGCGCGCCGAAGAAGTCTCGCAAGCGCGGGATGGGCCGCGTGATCGAGATGTGCCTCGAACAGCTGGGGCTGAGCGCGAGCGCACCGCCTGTCCGGCGCACGCAACCACCAACCCGTTCGTCCGCTCCGCCGTCCCCGCCTCGACATCCGCATCCACCGCCGCCGCAAGCCGCGCCCAAGCCGCGCCGGGACAAGCCGGTCACGCTGGTCGCGCCCGTCGCGATGGACCTCGCAAGGATGGAGCTGGCGAGACCGGCGCCGGAAATTCCCGTCGCGATCCCGCCGGCGCGCAGCGAGGCTCCCGCGGCGGAGCCGCCGCGTCTCGCTAGCCCGCGCAAGGCGGACAGCCGCCTCGGGCAGCTCGTCGTGCAGTGCCGTAGCGGCGTCGCCTTCCTTTTCTCGCCGGAAGAGCCGGCAAGGGAGGGCGACAGCCTGGCGTCGGCAACCGGGCGCACCTATGCGCGCGAACTGAAGGTCGGGCTGCGGGTGCTGCTCGCAACCACCGTGATCGCCGGCGGCTGGGTCGCGCTGGTGCCGCTCGCCGGCGCCGTCGTCGTGCCCGGCAATCTCGTGGTGCAGTCGAACGTCAAGGCGATCCAGCACCCGACCGGCGGCGTGGTTGCGGAGATTCCCGTGCGCAACGGCATGCGCGTCAAGGCCGGCGATCTGCTGCTGCGGCTCGATGCGACCCAGGCGCAGGCGAGCCTGCAGGTGATTACGAGACAGCTCGACGAATTCCGCGCCCGCGGCGCCCGGCTGGTCGCCGAACGCGACGGCCTCGCCCGGCCCGACCTGCACGAGGAACTCGCGCCCCGGATCGGCGAGAGCGCGGTGAAGAGCCTGCTCGCCGCCGAATCGACCCTGTTCCAGGCGCGCGCCACCGCACGCGAGGGCCAGAAGGGACTTTTGCGCAACCGCATCGCGCAGCTCAACGAGGAGATCGCGGGGCAGGAAGCCCAGGTCGGCGCGAAGGCGAAGCAACTCGAACTGATCGCGGGCGAGCTGATCGGCGTGCAGGATCTCTACGAAAAGCGCCTCGTGCCGCTGCCGCGGCTAACGGCGCTGCAGCGCGAGGGCGCGCGCATCGAGGGCGAACGCGGGCAGCTGATCTCCGCCATCGCCGAGACCAGGGCCAAGATCAGCGAGGCCCAGCTGCAGAGCATGCGCATCGACCAGGAATTCCGTACCGACGTCGTCAAGGAACTCGGCGAGGTCAAGGGCAAGGAAGCCGAACTGGTCGAACGCGGCGTCGCCGCGCGAGATCTGCTCGACCGCATCGAGCTGCGCGCGCCCACCTCCGGCCTCGTCCACCAGCTCAAGGTGCATACCATCGGCGGCGTGATCCGCGGCGGCGACACCGTCATGGAGGTGGTGCCCGACGCCGACGACCTGCAGATCGAGGCCCGCCTGCAGCCGACGGATATCGACCAGGTGCGGATCGGACAAAAGGCGTTCACGCGCTTTCCGGCCTTCAACCAGCGCACGACGCCCGAGGTCGCAGGCGTCGTCAGCTTTATCTCGGCCGATATCAGCCGCGACCAGGCCGGCAATGGCGGCGTCGGCTATTTCACCGTGCGCGTGACATTGCCCGATGAAGAGCGGCGGCGGCTCGCCGGCCTGCAATTCGTCTCCGGCATGCCGGCGGAAGTCTTCATGCAGACCGGCAGCCGCACCATGCTGAGCTATCTGTTCAAGCCGATCACCGACCAGCTGCAGCGTGCCTTCGTCGAGCGGTGACGGGTTAGTTCGCCGCGGCGGTTTCCGCGCTCCGGGAGAGACGGTCCGCCATCGCCTCGATCTCGGCGACCACGAGATCCGGCGCGGCGTACTGGATCATGTGGCCGACGCCGTCGAGCACGATCAGCCTGGTGTCCTTCGCCGTCTTCGCCAGCGGTTGCGAATGGATGTGGGTCGAGACGGTCTTGTCGACGTTGCCGGCGATGATGGTGATCGGCGCGGCAATGTCCTTGTAGCGCGGCGCCTGCTCGGCCATGGCCGCGCGCAAGGTCACGAGATCCCAGGCGTTGGCGACGAATTCGCGGGGCCGCAGCAACAGGCGCGTGGCACTGTCCTTCACGAATCCTTCCGGCATCGCCTGCGGCGCGAACACGCTGCGCGAGCCGGACTCGGCGAGCAGCAGCCCGAGCGGCAGCGTGACGGTGTGCGCCAGCAGCGGGCCGATGACCGGCGCGGTGACGGCGTAATTGTACTGGCTGACGCCACCCGGCCAGGGATAGGCGACCGGCGCGAGCATCGTCAGGCCCGCGACGCGCGCGGGATGATCGAGCGCAAGGCGCAGGGCCAGCGCTCCGCTCCAGGAATGCGCGACCACGATCGAGGGCAGCACGCCGAGCTTGTTCAGCGCCTCCGCGATCATGCGGGCCTGCGGCTCGGGCGTGGAATCGGCAAGACTTGCCCGCGTGCTCCAGCCGTGGCCGGGACGGTCCACCAGGATCACGCGATGGCGCTGCGCCAGCCGGTCGGCCAGCGGACGCATCACTTCCAGATTGGAGCTGGCGCCATGCAGCATCACGATCGGTGTCGCGCCAGGGGCACCGAGTTCCACGACATGCAGCCTGGCGCCTTCGACATCGACCATTCGTCCCTGCGCGGGATGGGCGCGCTCCGCAAGAACGGCGCCGGTCCACGTGACCAGCGCCAAACTCGCCAGCGCTGCCAGCACGATCAGCAAGAACATGAAGAGGATCCGGAAGGATTGGGGCACGGAAAAACTACGAGCATGACGCACCCCGGTTTCGCTGCGCAGGGCCGAGTTTTCCACAACTATCCATACCTGTGGATAGCGGGTTCACATCCCCGTAATTGCCCGGTGCTCCTATTTGCGCGCGCCATTTTCGCCACGTGCGGGTTGCACCAAAGACACATGCCGTCAGTCCGGCGCTATCCCCGCAATGCACAGGAACCGGGCGGACGGCAAGGCGTAGAAGGCGAAGAAGTGGAGATATTTCAATGCGTACCCTGAACGAAGCAGCCATCGACAAGATCGTGGCAGCCTGCGACGGCGACCTGCGGGGGGCGCTGCAGGCACTCTTGCTGGTCAACGAGCAACTCGAAGCGGAACTGGCGCAACTCTATGCCGTCGTCTCGCCGGGCGGGCTTGCCGGGCGCAACAATCCCGCCCTGCACTGAGCGGAAGCGTCAGTCCTTCTTGTCGTTCGCGGCCGGCTCCGGCTCCGGGGGGCAGGAACTGATACCGGAACGCGCCAGCTTCGCGTCGTCGAGCGATTTGTACGGGCCCGACGCGAACGAGGTCTTGTACTCGCTTCCGCCGCCGGCATAACCGGGAAGCCCGAAGACCACCGGCTGGCTGGTCTCGATGTTGCACTTGCCGCGGTGCTGCGGTCGCCGGTCACCCAGTATTGAGCGTAGCTCGCTGTCGCGAACGCGGCCGACATGATGCCGGCAAGCAGCAGGGTTTTCATGGTCTGCTCCATAGCAATGGGCTTTCCGATATAGGTCGCGCGGGACCGGCAAAGCTTCCAGTCCGCAGCAACGTCCATCGCACAGAGTGGTTAATTCAGGCCGACTAAATATCGCGGCCTTCGACCTTTTCGGTCAGCGATTTCACGAGGTCGGGCACCTTCTCCAGATGCGGGTGGACGGCGAGCGCCTTCCGGAAGGCTTCCAGCGCACGCTTGTCGTCGCCGACTTCCTGCATGATCATGCCAAGGCCCGCGAGCGCGCCGAAGTGGCGGGGCTCCCGGGCCAGCACTTGCTGGATGTCGTGCATGGAGCGGACATAGTCGTTATTCAGGTAATAGATCGTCGCGCGCCGGTTCCAGGCTTCGGTGTAATCCGGGCGCAGTCTGATCAGGGAATCGAGCACTTTCAGCGCCACGTCCATCTTCTTGGCGTCGATCGCCGTCTTGGCGCGGGACATCAGCAGCGCGGCGGTGTCGCTCGGCGTCTGCATCCACATCGCCCAGATCCGCGCCTCGACGTGGCGAGCGCTGGCCGCATCGGGCGCCGCCTTCAATGCGCCAAACAGGAAATCGAGCCCCTTGGTGCGGTCCGCTCCAACCTTCGGCAGCTTGCTGGGAGCCTCCGGCAGCTTCTTCTTGGAATCGGGGGGAACGACTTGCGCAATCGACGACCCCGGCAGGGCGGCCAGTATCGCGGCGGCGAAGATCGCCATCCCGGTACGTCGAAGCCGTGGGAATCTCAAACCCATGGACCAAGTCTAGACGCGAAAAATCGCGCTGCAAAGCAGCGCGATCCTCAAACCCGGGTGAATTGAGAGGCCGAAAAGCCTGGCGCTGTTCGGATCAGCCCTGACGCGCCTTGAAGCGGCGCTGGACCTTGTTGATCACATAGACCCGGCCCTTGCGGCGGACCAGGCGGTTGGCGCGATGGCGGCCGCGCAGCGATTTCAGCGAGTTACGGACCTTCATGGGACAATCCTGATAGTAACGTTGAAAGGCCGTGGCTCGCGCCCGAACCTGATCAGCTGCCAAGCTGGCGAATTGGGGTTTTGCCCGGCGGCAAACCGCCCGGGAACGGGGCGGTTTCTAAGGCATCCCGGCCAAATGTCAACCGAAACGGGCCCTTTTTCCGCCGCTCAGCGGCCAATTCGGCCCGTCTTTCCAATTGGAATCACTGGCAAAACAGGTCCATCGGGAACTCGACCATGGCCTCGCCCGTGGCGACCTTCTCGCCGTGCTGGTTTTTCACCACGACGTCGATCAGCACCCAGCGGGACTTTGCGGTCGATTGCTTGGCCTTGATGACCCCGGACGGCTGGATCAGGTCGCCCGGCTTCACCGGCTTGACCCATCGCGTCTCGAGCCTGCGGTGGACGGCGCCGGCCGGATAGGCCCAGTCGGTGATCATGCGCGAGATCA
>CAZDEZ010000014.1:0-21723 GCA_964504705.1 uncultured Bradyrhizobium sp. | reverse complement strand
CTGCGGTGGACGGCGCCGGCCGGATAGGCCCAGTCGGTGATCATGCGCGAGATCAGGCCGAAATTGTTCATGCCGTGCATGATGATCCCGCCGAAACTGGTCTTGCCGAAACTGCCCTTCATGTACTCGTCGTCGAGATGCAGCGGGTTGTAGTCGAGCGAGGCATCGCAGAACAGGCGGATGGATTCCCGCGTCACCGCGAATTGCGGCCCGTCGATCAGGTCGCCGGCGGAAAGGCTGTCGAACGTCGTCGTCATCTGATCGCCTCCCATCACATCGGCCGAATCGTCCAGCCGCGGCCGGAACAGATTACGTCGCCGTGCTGGTTGAAGAAGACGTTGTCGTGAACGACGAACAACCTTTCGCGCTTGATGAACTTGTCGAGCGCGCGGGCCTGCAGCGTGATCACGTCATTGGGCCGCGCCGGGATGTTATAGCTCCAGGACTGTCCGGCATTGACGGTGCCGGGCGAGCGCATCCAGTCGTCGGCCGGCGTGCAGGAGAACATCAGGAGGATATGGATCGAGGGCGGCGCGATCAGGCCGCCATAGCGGGTGTTCCTGGCGTAGGCCTCGTCGAAATAGAGCGGATGGGTCTCGCCGACCGAGCGGCAATAGAGTTCGATCGCCTCCCGGGTCAGCGTGTAGGGGATGGTCTTGCGCGGCACGCCCGGGACGATCTCGTCCCAGACCTTGCGCAAATTGGCATCCTTCCAGAAATCGGTCTCGAAGGCCTGCGCCTGGGCCATGCCGTCCTCCCGTTTTTGCGGTGGTTGTTGTTTTGAGGCGCTTTCTTCACGCGAACCGGTACCCACTTCGCTTGAAAACGCTCTAATACCGCCTTGCGAAATTTGTTATATAGTATAATCAATTTTCCTGAAGCCAAAATCAAGCCGTCTGCGCCCGCGCCAGAGGAAACCATGCCCAAGCTGAAGCTGCCCGACATCGAGAAGGTCGTCGCCATCGACATCCATACCCACGCCGAGGAACCCTGCGGCTGTCATGCCGACGACGGCTATGACGACTTCCAGGCGCGGATGGCGGAATATTTCGGCTCGCCTAACAAACATCCGCCGACGGTCCCGGAAACCGCGGCCTACTATCGCGCCAAGAACATCGCGGCGGTGATCTTCCCGGTCGACGCCGAACGCGAGACCGGTTTCCGCCGCTACAACAATTACGAGATGCTGGAGGTCGCCTCCGATCATCTCGACGTTCTCATCCCCTTCGTCTCGATCGATCCGCACAAGGGCAAGCTCGGAGTGCGGGAGGCGAGGAAGCTGATCGAGGAATATGGCGTCCGCGGCTTCAAGTTCCATCCGACCATGCAGGGCTTCTACGCCAACGACCGCATGGCCTATCCGCTCTATGAAGCGATCAACGACGGCGGCGCGATCGCACTGTTCCACACCGGCCAGACCGGCGTCGGCTCGGGCATGCCCGGCGGCATGGGGATGCGGCTGAAATATTCCAACCCGATGTACATGGACGACGTCGCAGCTGACTTTCCCGACCTCAAGATCATCCTCGCCCATCCCTCCTTCCCCTGGCAGGAGGAGGCGCTGTCGGTCGCGACCCACAAGCCCAACGTCTATATCGACCTCTCCGGCTGGTCGCCGAAATACTTCCCGCCGATCCTGGTCCGCTACATCAACTCGATCCTGCAGGACAAGATGCTGTTCGGTTCGGACTGGCCGGTGATCACACCGGACCGCTGGCTGTCCGATTTCGCCAAGCTCGAGATCCGCGAGGAGATCCGCCCGAAGGTGATGAAGGCCAACGCCAGGAAGATTTTGGGCATCTAGCGGAGTATAGTCGGCGGATACTCGCGGGGTGATCCATGAGACCCTTCGCCAGATCCGCCACTCTCCTCGCCGTGCTTGGCGCAGCAAACATCCCCATTGCATCGGCGGCCGATGCGCCGCCAATCCCCGTCGAATTCGAAAGTCCGGTGGTGTCTCCTCAACCGCTGCACGGGCTGTTGCGGATACCGGGCGGCGGGGGGCCGGCGCCTGCCGTCATTCTCTTGCACGGCTGCGGCGGAGCCTGGCGGGAACTCGACACGCGCTGGGCGCCGCGGCTCTCTTCCTGGGGTTACGTCACGCTGACCATCGATCGCTTTGGAACACGCGGTATCCAGTCGGCGTGCACCGGTGGCGCTCCGCCTGCGACCGTGCACGACGCCTATCGTGCGCTGGATTTCCTCGTCCGCCATCCCGCCGTCGATCCCGACCGGGTCGCGGCGATCGGCTTTTCGCAAGGCGGATGGCTGGCGCTGCTGTCGGTCGAGCGGGGTGGCATCGAGCGTAACGCGAAGGAAAAATTCCGCGCCGCGGTCGGCTTCTACCCGCCCTGTCTCGGCTTCAAGGACGACATGACGGTGCCGACCCTGATCATGGTCGGCGAGCTCGACGACTGGACCCCGGCACGGGAGTGCCAAAACCTCGCCGAGGGCCGCAACGACTGGGGCATCTCGCGCGAGAAGGGCAAGGGCGTGCCGATCGAACTGATCGTGCATCCCGGCGCCTACCACGATTTCGACATCCCCGCCCTTGCCAAGCCACGGCAGCTGCTCGGCCATCGCCTCGAGTTCAACCAGGCTGCGCTGGATCGCTCCATCGACGCGCTGAAGAAATTCCTGTATGCGACGATCGGCAGCAAAGAGAGATAGAAGTGAGCATCAAAGCCGTCGTGTTCGATGCCTACGGCACGTTGTATGACGTGCAATCGGTCGCCGACATCACCGAGGAGATATTCCCCGGTTACGGCGAGATCATCACCCAGGTCTGGCGCATCAAGCAGTTGGAGTACACCTGGCTGCGCTCGCTGATGCGGCAGTACCGGGATTTTTCCGTCGTCACCCGCGACGCCCTCGCCTACACGCTAAAATGCCTCGGCCTCGAATACGACGAGGCGTCGTTCGCGCGCATCATGGAAAAATACCTGCATCTCGATCTCTATCCGGACGCCACGCTGGCGCTGGAGGCGATGGCGGAGAAGAAGCTCGCGATCCTCTCCAACGGCAGCCCGGACATGCTGAACGCGCTGGTGCGCAACAGCGGCCTGCGCCCGATTCTCGATGCCGTGATCAGCGTGGACGCCAAGGGCATTTTCAAGCCGAGCCCGGAGGTCTATGCGCTGATCGAATCGACACTGAAGATTCCCCCGGCCGAAGTCTTGTTCGTCTCCTCCAATCCGTGGGACGCCTGTGCCGCCAAATCGTTCGGGCTCAACGTCGCCTGGATCGAGCGGGTGACGCCGGAGGCGATGGCGCTGGCCTGCCTGGAAAGCGAGACGCTGCCGCCGCTGACCATGTTCAAGGCGATCCGCACCCAGATGGACGAGCTCGGCTTCGAGCCGGATTATCGCATCCGCGCGTTGTCGGAATTGCCCAGATTGATTTCCCAGAGGTCGTAAATCCCCATGAGCATCGAATCCGTGCGCGCCTTCTTTGCGGAGAAGGCGCCGGAGATCAGTGTGATCGAATCGGCGGTCAGTTCGGCGACGGTGACGCTCGCTGCCGAAGCGTACGGCGTCGAGCCCGGCCGGATCGCGAAGACGCTGTCGCTGCGCGTCGGCGACCGCGTGGTGCTGATCGTCGCCAGCGGCACCGCCCGCATGGACAACAGGAAGGTCAAGGCGGCCTTCGGCGGCAAGCCGAAGATGCTCGGGCTGGAAGAGGTTGCCGACATCACCGGCCACGAGGTCGGCGGCGTCTGCCCGTTCGGCCTGAAGTCGCCGCTGCCGGTCTATTGCGACGTGTCGCTGAAAGCCTTCGACATCGTGGTGCCGGCGGCCGGCTCGACCCACAGCGCGGTGCGGATCGCGCCGCAGCGGATGGCGGAGCTGACCAACGCGGAGTGGGTGGACGTCTGTCAGGCGCCGGTGACGGCGTAGGCGACCAGCTATTCGACCTTGCCGATCTTCTTCACCGCCGCGATCAGCCGCGCGCTGTCGCCCGCAACGAACTTCGCGAACTCCGGCGCGTCCAGGTATGCAACCGGGCTGCCGGCGTTCTCGAAGGTCTTCACTACCTCCGGCGCCTTCACCGCGTCCGCCATCGCCTTGCGCAGCTGTGCCATGATCGGCGCGGGCAGCGCGCTCTGCGCAAACAGGCCGGCCCAGATGTAGAACTCGACGTCCTTGTAACCGAGCTCACGGAAGGTCGGCAGGTTCGGGAAACTAGCGATGCGCTCGGCGCCCCAATTGGCGAGCACGCGCAGCTTGCCGTCGTCCACCTGCTGCTTCAGCACGCCGGGAGCCGAGGCCAGCGCCTGCACGGTGCCGCCGAGCAGCGCGGTCAACGCAGGCGCAGCGCCGCGGAACGGCACGTGCTGGAGCTTGATGCCGGCGCTGGCCGCAAACATCTCCATCGCAATGTGCAGCGTGCCGTAAGGGCCGGAGGAGCCGTAGGGGATCTGTCCGGGCCGGGCCCTGGCGTCTTCCACGAAATCCTTCAGCGTCTTCCAGGGCGCGGAAGCGGGCACGGCAAGCAGCGTCGGATCGGCCAGCACGCGAGCGATCGGCGCGAACTGCGAGACCTCATAGGCCACCGGCCGGTTGAACAGGCGGTCCGCCTCGGGCAGCACCGCGAGCGACGACAGCGTCATCAACAGCGTGTAGCCGTCCGGCTCGGCGCGCGCCGCGGCGGCGTTGCCGACCGAGCCGCCGCCGCCGCCGGCGCGGTTGTCGACGATGACGGATTTTCCGAGGATCTTTTCCAGCGCCGCCGCCACCGGCCGCGCCGCGAGGTCGGCCTGCCCGCCGGCCGGAAACGGCACGATCATGGTGATGTTGCGGGAGGGATAGGCTGCGCCTTGCGCGTAAGCGGCGGTGAAGCCGGCAGGCAGCAAGGGCAACGCGGCAGCAGCCTTCAACAGTTCGCGGCGGTTCATCGGCGGTCTCCCCAGTGGCTCTTTTTGCTTGCTTCGGAGCCTAACCCAAACCGCGAGCGCGATGCCATGCAAAAGGTCGCCGCGCGACTACAGCACCACCGGCGCGTCGGGGAGCTCGTTGCGGCCGCCGGGCCCTCTTGGGAAATGCTGCGCCAGCAGCCGCGAGACTTCCTGGATGCCCTCGATGACACCGTGCTCGAACAGCCCGGCACGAAAATCCTTTTCCATGGCAACGCAGACCTTCTCCCAGCCGGCAGCGCCGACCCTGGCGTCGATGCCGCGGTCGGCGACGATCTCGACGTCGCGGTCGGCCAGCAGCAGGTAGATCAGCACGCCGTTGTTGTGCTCGGTGTCCCAGACGCGCAGCTGCGAGAAGATGTCGAGCGCACGCTCGCGCGCCGGCTGGCCTCGAAACAGCGGCGCGCCGTCGAGCGCGCCTTCCACGACGAAGCGGACCTGCCCGGAATGCGTGGCCTCGCCGGCCTTGATGGCCTGCTCGATGCGCGCCAGCGCCTTCGGCGGAAACAGGCGGCGCTGCTTCCAGCGGTGCTGAACGAGATGCCTGCCGATGCGCGCGATGCCCATGCTACCAGCTCCCCGATGCGCCGCCGCCGCCGAAACTGCCTCCACCGCCGCTGAAGCCGCCGCTGGAGCTCGAGCTGCCGCTGCTCCAGCTGCTGCCGCTGCTACCCGACCGGCCGCCGCTGCCAAGGCCGCTCGCCGAGATGAAGTCGATGAACATGGCAATGACGAAGGCCAATACGCCGGCGCCAAGCGCGATGCTGAGGATCCCGACCAGGTACCAGGCGAGTCCCGCCGCGAAAACGCCGGTGCCGATCGATCCGAACAACCGCCCGAGCAGGCCGCGCAGCATGCCGCTGACCACGAAAGCGAGCGCCAGCCAGAACGGAAAGGCGTCGGTCCAGGCGGAGGTGTCCCAATGCGCGGGCTCCGGAGACGGCAGCTTCTCGCCGTTGATCAGGCCGATGATCCGCTCGACCCCGGAGGACACGCCGCCGGCAAAATCGCCGTTTCTGAACTTCGGCGTGATGATTTCGTCGATGATGCGCCTGGCGGTGACGTCGGTGAGCACGCCCTCGAGGCCGTAGCCGACCTCGATGCGCAGTTTTCGGTCGTTCTTGGCGACGACGAGCAGCGCGCCGTCGTCGATCTTCTTGCGGCCGATCTTCCAGGCCTCGGCCACGCGCAGCGAGAACTGCTCGATCGGCTCGCCGTCGGTGGTCGGCACGACCAGCACCGCGACCTGGCTGCCCTTGCGCTTCTCGAGGTCGGCGAGTGTCTGGGTCAGCTGCGCGACGTCGCCGCCCGACAGCGTGCCGGTCCGGTCGACGACACGCCCGGTGAGCTCCGGCACGGCGACCAGCGCGAAGGCCGGCAACGCCAAACCCACGAGCAACGCCAGCAGAGCGGCACGAAGCGCCTTCATCCGATACGGCCGCCTCGCCCGGTCACTTGGCCGGAGCCGGCGACGGGTTGAAATCCACCTTCGGCGCGACCGAGATTTCCTTCTCGTTGGCGACGGAGAAGTTCGGCTTCTCCTTGTAGCCGAACATCATGGCGGTGAGATTGTTGGGGAAGGTGCGGATGCCGACGTTGTAGTCCTGCACCGCCTTGATGTAGCGGTTGCGCGCCACCGCGATCCGGTTCTCGGTGCCTTCGAGCTGCGCCATCAGATCCTTGAACAGCGCATCCGATTTCAGCTGCGGGTAGTTCTCCGTCACCACCAGCAGACGCGACAGCGCGCTGGAGAGCTCGCCCTGCGCCTGGGTGAATTTCTGGAAGGCAGCGGGGTCGTTCAGCACTTCGGGCGTCGCCTGGATGCTGCCGACCTTGGCGCGCGCATTGGTGACCCCGAGCAGCACGTCCTTTTCCTGCTGCGCGAAGCCCTTCACGGAATTGACCAGGTTCGGCACCAGGTCGGCGCGGCGCTGGTACTGGTTGACCACTTCCGACCAGCCCGACTTGACCTGCTCGTCATTGGTCTGGATGGCGTTGTAGCCGCAATTGGTCAGGCTGAGGCAGGACAGCGTCGCAAGGATCGTGAGAAGTTTTCGCATTATCGTCTCCCGGCACATTTGCCGCAGGGTAGCAGAACAGGTTCAGCGCCGCCGCAGTTTTCCGCCGCCATTCCTGGGCGCGAAGCGAGGATGGAATGACGGTGTCTTGAATTTGCATTACTCCACCCTTGCCTATCACTTGATGAAATAACAACATAGCCCGACAAGAAAAGGGAAACGCGAGGGCGCCATGCAGTACGAGACGATCGTCGTGGAACGGCCCGATCCGCGCATCGCGCGGATCGTGATGAACCGACCCGAGGCGCGCAATGCGCAGAACCTGCAGATGACCTACGACCTCAACGCCGCGTTCGATGCGGCCGTGCAGGACGACGCGGTCAAGGTCATCATCCTCGCCGGCAACGGCCCGCATTTCTCCTCCGGCCACGACCTGCGCCCGGGCGGCAAGAACGCCGCCGGCGTCGATTTTCCACCGGTCGGAAATTGGGGCGGCTTCGCCGAACCCAACGCGCACGGCCGCTTTGCGCGCGAGCAGGAAATCTACCTGCAGATCACCCGCCGCTGGCGCAACCTCGCCAAGCCGACGATTGCCGAGGTGCACGGCAAGTGCATCGCCGGCGGGCTGATGCTGGCCTGGGCCTGCGACCTCATCGTCGCCAGCCAGGATGCCGAATTCTGCGATCCGGTGGTGACCATGGGCGTGTGCGGCGTCGAATGGTTCGTGCATCCCTGGGAACTCGGTCCGCGCAAGGCCAAGGAGATGCTGTTTACCGCCGACGTCTGGAGCGCGGACGAGGCGCACCGGCTCGGCATGGTCAATCACGTGGTACCACGAGAGGAGCTCTCCTCCTTCGTGCTGAAACTGGCCGGGAAGATCGCGGCAAAGCCTTCCTTTGCGCTGAAGCTGACCAAGGAAGCGGTGAACCGCTCGGTCGACGTGATGGGCCAGCCGGCCGCGATCGAACAGGCCTTTGCGCTGCACCAGCTCTGCCACGCGCATAACCTCCAGGAATTCGGGATGGTGGTGGACCCGTCGGGCCTGCACCCTTCCGTACGCAAACCCACCTCGGCGAAGATTTAAGATGGACCTCACCCTCAGCGACGAGCAGCGCCTGCTGCGCGAAAGCGCCGACCGCTTTGTCGGCGAAACCTGTACCGCCGAGCATCGCCGCAAGGCGGCGGCGGAGCCGAACGGCTTCAGTGCCGCGATCTGGAAGCAGTTCGCAGAGCTCGGCTGGCTGGCGCTGCCGATTGCGGAGGAGCATGGCGGTCTCGGCGGCGGTGCGATCGAGGTCGGCATCCTGATGGAGGCATTCGGGCGCGGGCTGGTGTCCGAGCCCTATCTCTCCACAGTTGTGCTCGGGGCGGGGCTGCTCGGAATATGCGGCAGCGACGCGCAGAAGCAGGCGCTGCTGCCGAAAGTCGCCGACGGCTCGCTCTATCTCGCCTTCGCACATGCCGAACGCGCCGCGCGATTCGACCTAGCCGCGGTCGAGACGACGGCGACGAAGACGCCGAACGGTTTCCAGCTGAACGGCCACAAGATCGCGGTGCTCGACGGCCAGGCCGCAAACCAGATCATCGTCTCCGCGCGCCTGGTCAGCGCCAACGGCTCTTCCGGAAAGCTCTGCCTCTTCCTTGTGCCGGCGGGCACACCCGGCATGTCCACGCACGACTATCCACGGCTCGGCGGCGGGCACGCATGCAGCCTCGATCTGCGCGATGTGCATTTGCCTGCGGACTCGCTGCTCGGCGACGGCGGCGATGCACTGCCGGCGATCGAGGCGGTGGTCGACCGCGCCATGGCGGCGCTCGGCGCCGAGGCCGTCGGCATCATGCAGACGCTGCTCGATACCACGCTGGAGTATACCAAAATCAGGAAGCAGTTCGGCCGGCCGCTGTCGGCCAACCAGGTGATCCGCCACCGTCTCGCCGACATGGCGATGCAATGCGACGAGGCGCGCTCGCTGGCGCTGCGAGCGGCGCTGATGGCCGACGCCGAACCGGTTGCGCGCAGCCGCGCCGCTTCGGGCGCCAAGGCCAGGATCGGCAAATGCGCCCGCTTCGTCGCCGAGCAATCGGTGCAGCTCCACGGCGCCATGGGCGTCACCGAGGAGCTCGACATCGGCCTCTATTTCAAGCGCCTGCTCGCCTTCGACACGCTGTTCGGCGGCAGCGCCCACCATTATCGCCGTCATGCCGCGCTCGGCGGACGGGCACAGGTTTAAGGGGGCCGCTATGGATCTCAGCTTCAGCACCGAGGAGCGCGCCTTCGAGAAGGAAGTCCGCGACTTCATCGCGGCGAACCTGACGGACGAGATGAAGCGCGCCACCGCGCTGACGCCGTCGGTGTTCTCCGACCCCGATATCGGCATGGCCTGGCAGCGCGCGCTGCACAAGCGAGGCTGGGGCGCGCCGGGCTGGCCGGTACAGCATGGAGGACCGGACTGGACACCGGCACAACGCTGGATCTTCGAGGCCGAATGCGCCCGTGCCGGCGTGCCCAATGTCAACGTGATGGGCGTCAAGATGGTCGGCCCTGTCATCATTGGCTTCGGCTCGCCGGAGCAGAAGAATTTCTATCTGCCGCGTATCCTCTCCGGCGAGGACTACTGGTGCCAGGGCTATTCCGAGCCCGGCTCGGGCTCCGACCTCGCTTCGCTGAAGACGCGCGCGGTTCGCGACGGCGACGACTACATCGTCAACGGCACCAAGATCTGGACTACGCATGCGCACCATGCCAACCGCATGTTCGCGCTGGTGCGAACCAACGAGACCGAGCGGCAGCAGGACGGCATCAGCTTCATCCTGATCGACATGAAGACGCCGGGCATCACGATAAGGCCGATCCTCACCATCGGCGGCGACCACGAGGTCAACCAGGTGTTCTTCGACGACGTGCGCGTGCCCGTCGCCAACCGGGTCGGCGAGGAGGGCAAGGGCTGGACCTACGGCAAGTATCTGCTCGAGTTCGAGCGCGGCGCCGGCATCGCCTCGGCCAAGCTGCGCGAGGCGCTGCGCACGATTTCCGACCTCGCCGTTTCAGACGTCACCGGCCGCGCCATCGACGATCCCGATATCGCGATCCGCATGTCGGAGATCGAGGTCGACATCGACGCGCTGGAGATGACCGAGCTTCGCGTGCTGTCGGCGCTGCAGACCGGGCAGAACCCCGGCGCGGTGTCGTCGATCCTGAAACTGCGCAACAGCGAAATCCGCCAGGCGGTGACGCGGCTCGGCGTCGACGTCATCGGCCACGACGCGCTTGCGGTGGAGCCGGTGCGGCCGCTTTACCGGCTCAACCACGAGCCCCCGGTGCCCGAGGAGATGCTGACGGCGGTGCCGGAATATCTCAACGGCCGCGCCTGGACGATCTTCGGCGGCTCCTCGGAAATCCAGCGCGAGATCATCGCCAAGATGGTGCTGGGGATCTGACCGGCCAGGTCTCCCGATCGGCGGCAGCCAGTTTCTGAAAGCCGGCCCTTCGGCGATCGTCTAGTGGGACATCTGCCGCCGCGCCTCGCCGCGCGGCCTGTTTCGGCCCTCAGGGAGATTGCCGCATGCAATATGTTGTGCCCGCCGCACTGATCGTCGCAGCCGTGATCCACCTGCTCCCGCTGCAGGGCGTGCTTGGCGGCGACAGGCTCGTTGCGCTGTACGGGGCCTTGCCTTTCGACGAACCCAACCTCGCCATCCTGATGCGGCACCGCGCCGTATTGTTTGGGCTGCTGGGCGCGTTCCTGCTGCTCGCGGCGTTCCGTCCTGCCCTTCAAACCCTGGCGTTCATCGCCGGCTTCGTCAGCGTCATCTCTTATCTGTGGCTGGCGTGGTCAATCGGTGGGTACAACGCGCTGCTCTCCCGCGTGTTTGCGGTCGACGTCGTTGCATTGATCTGCCTTGCCGCGGGCGCGGCGGCGCACGCCTGGCTGCAGCTTCAGGGCTGAAGCCACCGCGTCGCCGGCGTCGTCGCCTACGTCCCCGCCTTCGCGTCCCGGATCGCCTGCCAGATCTTGGCCGGCGTCAGCGGCGTGTTGAGCTGCTTGATGCCGAGCTCCGACAACGCATCCATCACGCCGTTGGTGATGCAGGGCGGCCCGCCGATGGCGCCGGATTCGCCGCAGCCCTTGGCGCCGAGCGGATTGGTCCTGCAGGGCGCGGAGGGATCGAGCGTCACTTCAATCCGCGGAATGTCGTCGGCGCGCGGCAGGCAGTAATCCTGGTAGCTCGCGGTGAGCAGCTGGCCTTCCTCGCTGTAGGCGACGCCCTCGTACAGCGCCTGGCCGATGCCTTGGGCGACGCCGCCATGCACCTGGCCGGTGACCAGCATCGGATTGACGGCGACGCCGACGTCGTCGACCGTGGTGTAGCGTACCACTTTGGTGACGCCGGTCTCCGGATCGATCTCGACCTCGCAGATATGGGTGCCGTTCGGCCAGCTCGGCCCGTCGACTTCGCCTTCGCTGTCGACCGAGAGCTTTCCGGTGCCTTCCTTCTTGGCGATCTCGAACAGATTGATGCGCCGGTCGGTGCCGACCACGGTGAGCCATCCGTCGCGGTACTCGATGTCCCCGACGGAAGCTTCCAGCAGGTTCGCCGCCTTCTCGCGCGCTTTGTTGATCATGTCGTTCGAGGAAACCGCTACGGCGGTGCCGCCGACGAACAGCGAGCGCGAGCCGACGCTGCCGAAGCCGGTGGCGAGATCGGTGTCGCCCTGCACCACGTCGATCCTGTCGATGGGAATGCCGAGCGCGTCCGACACCATCTGGCTGTAGGTCGTCTGCAGCCCCTGCCCCATCGCCATGGTGCCGGAATGCAGGATGACGCGGCCCTCGCTCGTCGCGTGCAGGCTGACCTTCTCGTTATGGGCGCGGCCGCCGGTCCACTCGATGTAGGACGTGAGCCCACGGCCATAGAGCATGCCGCGCTTCTTCGCCGCGCGCTTGCGTGCGGCAAAGCCGTCCCAGTCGGCCAGTTCGGACGCGCGCGTCAGCATGTGCGCAAACGCACCGGAGTCGTACACCTGGCCCACGGCATTCGTATAAGGCAGCTGCGCCGGCTTGATGTAGTTCGCCTTGCGGATGGTGCGCGGATCAATCCCGAGCTGGCGCGCGGCCGCGTCCATCAGCCGCTCGACGATGAACACGCCCTCCGGCCGCCCGGCGCCGCGATAGGCGCCGACCGGCGCGGTGTGGGTCATGACCGTCTTGACCTCGTAATGCACCAGCGGCAGATCGTAGACGCCGCTCTGCACGAACGGGCCGAGCACCAGCGGAATGATGTTGCCGGTGCCCGAGGAATAGGCCCCGGTGGCGCCGATCGAACGCACGCGATAGGCCAGCACCCTTCCCTTGGCGTCGAGCGCGAACTCGCCAGTCGAAGTGAGATCGCGGCCATGGGTGCCGCCGACGAACTCGTCGGTGCGGTCGCCTCGCCAACGGATCTTCTTGTTCAGCTTGACGGCGGCATAGGCGACGATGCCGTCCTCGGGATAGATGCTGGTCTTCTGGCCGAACCCGCCGCCGATGTCGCCGACCAGCACGCGCACGCTGTCCGGCGGACGCTTCAGGATGGCGCCCGCCAGCAGGTCGCGGGTCGAGCCCGGCGTCTGCGACTGCGTGTGCAGCAACAGCCGGCCTGTTCCCTTCTCGACTTCCGCGATGGTCGAGCGCGGCTCCATCGCCGAGGGCACCAGGCGCTGGCTCACGACCTCCAGCGAAACCGTGTGCGCGGCCTTGGAGAAAACTTCCTCCACTTTGGCGGCATCGCCATAGCTCATCGCTGCCACGATGTTGTCGGGCGCATCCGGCCACACCACCGGCGCCCCGGACTTTGTCGCTTCCACGGGATCGACCACCGACGGCAGTATCTCGTACTCGACGACGATCGCCTCGGCCGCGCTCTGCGCCTCCAACCGCGACTTCGCCACCACGGCGGCGACCGCTTCGCCGGCGAAGCGCACCACTTCATGGGCGAGCAGGCGTCGCGGCGGCACCGTCATCGGCGAGCCGTCGGGCCGCTTGAAGATATCCAGCGTCGGCAGCGAGCCGATGTTGTCCCTGACGAGATCGGCGCCGGTATAAACAGCGGCAACGCCAGGCATCTTCGCGGCATCGGCAGTGTCGATCGAAACAATTTTCGCGTGCGCATGCGGCGAGCGCAGCACATGGAGCCAGAGCGCGCCGTCCTCCGGCTTGTCGTCGATGAAGGCTCCCTTCCCGGTGAGCAGCCTCTGGTCTTCCAAACGCTTGATCGGCTTGCCCGCGCCAAAACGTAGATTGCCGGGAAGTATGTTCATTCGCATGTCCTTCGAGCTGGCTTGTCGCGGCGAGGTTTTAGCGGATTTTGGCGGCGAGACAACCGATGCCGGTGACAAGGACGCATGCCACCCGTACGGCGCAGACGCGCGCCGGGAAAAATGTGTTCGCTCTCAGGCAAGTCTCATCGCTGGCCGATATCGACGACGGCGACTTCCACGTCCCGCGTCGTCGAGCCGCGCTTGAGGCTGAGACGCACGGTCTTGCCGGCGCCGACCTGCTCGATCTGGTCGGTGAGGTCCGAGAGCCGGTGAACCTGCTTGCCGTCCACCGCCGTGATGACGTCGCCCAGAGCGCCGGTCGAAAGATCGACGCCGCGGATGCCGGCGCGCTCGGCCGGCGAGCCCGGCGCGGTCCGCACCACGATCACACCTTCGCTGCCCATCCGGGTGGCAACCGCTTCGCTGGCGGCGACGATGCCGATGCCGGGCGTCGGCACCCGGCCGCTGCGGATCAGCTCGGGCACGACGCGGTTGACGATGTCGACCGGGACGGCGAAGCCGATGCCGGCATTGGAACCCGACGGCGAGAGGATCGCCGTGGTGACGCCGATCAGCCGGCCGGCCGAGTCAAGCAGCGGCCCGCCGGAATTGCCGGGATTGATCGCGGCGTCGGTCTGGATCACGTTGGCGATCTCGCGTCCGCTGCTGGTTGGCAGCCGCCGCTTCAGCGCGCTGATGATGCCGCTGGACATCGATTGATCGAGGCCAAAGGGATTGCCGACCGCGAACGCAAACTGCCCGACCTTGAGGTCGGAGGAGCTGCCGATGGCGAGCGGCGGCGGCAAATTGCGGGCGCCGCGAATCTTCAGTACCGCAAGGTCGTAGTTCGGCGCCGTGCCGACCAGCCCGGCGCGAACCGCCTCTCCGGAGGCGAAGCGAATCGCGACCTCGCGCGCACCCTGCACCACGTGGTTGTTGGTGACGACGTGGCCAGCGTCGTCCCAGACGAAGCCAGTACCGGAAGCGGAGCCACCGCCACCTTCCGTGTCCTCGCTGAGCGGGTTGACCGCCGATTGCGCCGCCACCTGCACCACCGAAGGCGAGACCCGCTCGAACATCTCGATATTGGCCCGCTCGGCTTCCGACAGCGGGGCGCGCCGCTCCACGGCGCGGACGTTCGGCTCGGTCCAGACCGAGAAGCGCAGATTGCCTGCGGCAAATGCCAGGAAAAGGCCGGCAGCGACGGCGAGGACGACGACAAGGCGGCGGTTCATGTGCTTTCTCCCTCGCAACAAACGCGGAAGCCGCCCGGTGGTTTCTCGGTGGCAGGAATACCGCTCGAATTCGATCGAGCTAGCCGAGCTCCTGCAGCACCGTTTCCACCGCTTTGCGCTGCTCCGATGTCAACGCGGCCTGCGGCGGGACGGGATCGCCGACGTCATAGCCCTGGATGGCAAGCCCGGCCTTGATACAGGCGGCGAGGTTGAAGCGCGCGAAGGCTTCGTTGACCCGCCACAGCCTGCGCTGCAGCACCATCGCCTCGTCCCAGCGATTCGCCTTGCAGAGCTCGTAGAGCGCAACGCTCTGGCGCGGGATGATGCAGGCCGGCCCGGCCATCCAGCCCAGTCCGCCGATCATCATCACTGCCGCAGGAATGTGCGCCGAGGCCGAGAACACCTTGATGCGGTCGCCGCAGCGATTGATGATCGAGAGCAGCCGGCCGGTGTTGGTGGAAGCATCCTTGATGTAGCCGATGCGCGGATGCGCAGCGAGGCGCTCGATGACGTCGAGCGTCAGATCCGAGCGCTGGAATTGCGGGTTGGTGTAGATGACGACGGGGATATCGACGGCATCCGCGATCGCGCGGAAATAGGCTTCGACCCCGGCATCGGGCAGCGGAAAATAGGCTTCGAGGATCGCCAGGATGCCGTCGGCGCCACACTTCTGATAGGCCCTCGCCTGCGCCACCGCATCGGCCGTCGAGGTCGAGACGACGCCGGCGACCACGGGCACGCGCCGCCTTGCCGCCGCGATGGTAGTCTCGACAACGGCCATGCGCTGCGCGGCGTCGAGATAGGCGAATTCGCCGGTCGAGCCGAGTGGCGTCAAACCGTGCACGCCGGCAGCGATGAGATCGTCGCAAAGCTTTTCCAGCACTTTCGTGCGGATTTCGCCGGATGGATCGATGGGGGAGACGAGATAGGGAAAGACGCCGTGGAAGCCGCTCATGACGCGGCGATCTTAGAACCCTGCGCGCATGCAGGTCAAACGCACTACGAACGAGATGGCCCGGAGCCAGGAACTCCGGGCCATCGTGGGCGTCACCAGCCGTAACGAACGACCGGATAGCCGTACCAGCCGGGGGCGCCGTAGTAGACGACACCGGGAGCGTAGTAGCCATAGCCGCCGTAGACGTAGGCGTCGGCGGCGATCGCGGCAGCGGCTGCGGCGGCAACGGCAGCGGCCGGGCGGACCACGCGCACACCACGAGCTTCGGCGGGCGCGGAAACGGAAGCCGCAAGCGTGGCGGCAGCGACAAGCATCAAGGCAATCTTTTTCATTGGTAGCCCCTCTGGTTGAGCCATAGACGGGATTGGAATTGGGAAAACGGTTGGCTCGATCCGCCTGAAACGGACCCTAGGCGATCGCCCCGTCGGCTTATGTGCAAAAGGTCACAGAAGGCCGGAACCCTATCCAAACCATTGAAAAAGCAGGCCGCTACAGCCTGATCAGCCGCACTCGCGTGCCCCAGGGGTCGCTGACTTCGATGCCGCTTCCGACCGCCGCCACCTCGGCGCCGGCCGTGCGCAGCCGCTCTTCCAAAGCGGCAAACAAATCCGGCTTCTCGATCTCCAGCGAGAACCAGGCAAGGCCGGTGGCCTTGTCGTCGCGCCGGCCGGCGCCGGCGCTCTGCCAGACATTGAGGCCAAGATGATGGTGGTAGCGGCCGGAGGAGAGGAAGGCCGCGCCCTGCCGTTCGCGGGTCGGATCGAAGCCGATGGTATTGCGATAGAAGCCGCCGGCCTGCACGAGGTCGCCGACGCGCAGATGCATGTGGCCGATGCGCAGGCCGTCGGGCGCCCTGGCGTAATCACTGACCCTGGTATTGGTGAGCGACACCAGATCGTCGATGTCGAGCTGGTCGGTGCCCATCGTCACCGTGCCGGCATTCCATTGCCATAGCGCGGGATCGCGGTCGGCATAGACTTCGATGCCGTTGCCCTCGGGATCGTCTAGATAGACGGACTCGCTGACGCGGTGATCGGCAAAACCCGACAGCGGTACGCGATGGATCGCCGCATGCACCAGCCAGCGCGCGAGATCCTTGCGCGTCGGCATCAGGAAGGCGGTGTGATAGAGGCCGGCGGCGCGCTTCGATTCCTCGGCCGCATCAGGATGCGCCTCGAGCACCAGCAGCTTCACGCCGCCCGCCCCCAGCGTCACCGAGGTCGTGCTGCGCTCCATCACGGCCATGCCAATGACGTCCCGGTAGAAATCGGCGACCGGATCGAGCTTGCGGACCCGCAAGGTCACCATGCCGACCCGCATCGGGGTGCGGTTGGCGAAAGTTGGACCGCCGCCGGCATTGCCTTCGGCACGTGCGGCAGCGGCGGCGGCCGCGGCCAGCGAGGAGGCGCCGGCCATTTGCAGGATCGTGCGGCGGGTCATATCGAGGTTCATCGCAGGTCTGATCGGATCAGGTTGGGTTCGGTCCCGTCTATCATGTTTTGTTTCCGATGCAGCCAGTCCCGGCGCGGGCCGCGATCACTTGTTCGTCGGTTTCTTGCAGGTAACTGCGGCGCACGTTTAAATGCAAAGGGAGCGAACGAGGACCGATGGAGCGATGGATTTGAGATTGTCGCGACGCCAGCTGGCAAGCGTCGCCGGGCTTTCCGCGCTCGGTCTTGCGATGCCGGCAGGCGCCGCGGAAAAGAAGGGCAAGCCGGCCCGGGACCGCTTCGCGCCGGCGCCCTTTCCAAAGGGCTTCGTGTGGGGCACCGCCACCTCATCGTATCAGATCGAGGGCGCCGTCGATACCGACGGCCGCGGCCCTTCGATCTGGGACACGTTCTCGCACACCGCCGGCAAGATCGCCGACCACAGCAATGGCGATCGCGCCAACGAGCACTACTACCGCTACAAGGAGGACGTGCAGCTCATCAAGCGGCTGGGCGCCAGGGCCTACCGCTTCTCGATCGCCTGGCCGCGCGTGTTTCCCGACGGCACCGGCGCGCCCAATCCCAAGGGTCTCGATTTCTACAACCGCCTGATCGACGAACTGCTGGCCAACGGCATCGAGCCCTGGGCGACACTCTATCACTGGGATCTGCCGCAGGCACTGGAAGACCGCCTCGGCGGCTGGCGCTCCAGCGACACGTCGAAGGCATTCGGCGATTATTCCGGATATGTTGCCGCTGGGATCAGCGACCGCGTCAAGAACATCTTCACGATCAACGAGGCCGGTCGCTTCCTCAATTTCGGCTATGGCTGGGGCATCGACGCGCCCGGCCTGAAACTGCCGCCGGGTGAATTGAACCAGGCGCGCCACAACGTCGTGCTCGGCCACGGCCTTGCCGTGCAGGCGATTCGCGCCAGCGCGCGCAAGGGAACCAGGGTCGGCATCGCCGAGAACATCGCAACCTGCGTGCCCGTCATCGCGACGCCGGAGCACATCCGTGCGACCGAGATAGCGACGCGCGAGCTCAACGCCGGCCTGCTCGGCGTGACGCTGGAAGGCAAATACACCGACGGCTATCTGGAATATGCCGGCAAGGACGCGCCGAAATTCACCGCCGACGAACTGAAGATCATCGGCTCGAAGACGGATTTCGTCGGCCTCAACATCTATGCGCCGCAATTCTATATCGCCGCATCCGACAAGAAGCCAGGCTGGGACGTGCTGCCGTTCCCGTCGTCCTTTCCGCACATGAATTCGGACTGGCTGCGCATCGGACCGGAGGTGATCTACTGGGCGCCGAAGATTGCCGCGAAGATCTGGAACATCGACGCCATCTACATCAGCGAGAACGGCACTTCATCCGAAGACAAGTTGCGCGACGACGGCAAGGTCTACGACCTCGACCGCATCAGCTTCCTGCGCAACTACCTCGCTCAGTTGCAGCGCGCGACCTCGGAGGGGGTGCCGGTGAAGGGCTATTTTCTCTGGAGCCTGATGGACAATTTCGAGTGGATCTACGGCTACGAGAAGCGCTTCGGCGTCTATCACGTCGATTTCCAGACCCAGGCGCGAACACCGAAGCTGAGCGCAGCATTCTACCGGGACGTGGTGGCGAAGAACGCGATCGGTCCGTAGGCAGGGGTTAGCTTCAGCGCGGCACGGCCGTCACGAGCAGCACAATGACGGGAAGCGTCGCCGCCGCCAGTAGGGTACCGAGGGCGACGCTGCCCGAGACCGGATTGACGAGGCGCTGGTACTGAATCGCGAAAATATAGGCGTTGGCGCCGGTCGGCATCGCCGCAAACAGCACCACGACGGCCGTCACCAGCGGCGGCAGTTGCAGCAGCTGCGCCAGTATCCAGGCCAGTGCCGGCATCGCCAGCAGCTTCAGCGCGCAGATCGCGACGATACCGAGCTTGGCGCCACGAATCTCGAACCGGAAGAGGTTGATGCCGAGCGCGATCAGCGCCGTCGGCGAGCCGGCCTGCGCCAGCAATTCGACGGTCCGGTCCACGACGGGATGCAGGCCAAGCCCGGTCAGGCGCCAGAGCAGGCCGAGGCCGAGCGCAATCATGATCGGGTTGCGGGCGAGATCGAGCACGATGGGCAGGACCAGCGAAACGGCCGAGCCGGAACGCTTGCGGTCCGTCCATGCCATCTGCAGGGTGCCGCACAGCCAGAGCAGCGGCGTGTTCACCGACAGGATCAGCGCCATCGGCCCCGCCGCCTGGCTGCCCAGCGCCGAGAGCGTCAGCGGAATGCCGAGCATGACGATGTTGCCGTAGACCGAGCCGATCGCAAAGACCGGGCCGTCCTCGCGCTCCTGCCGAAGCAGCCTCGAGATCAGCAGCGCGGCGAACCAGACCAGCGCCAGCGAGCCGTAGTACGCGCCCCATACATGGAAGGCGCTAACCGCCGGGAATTCCGATATGACGACGGTGCGAAACAGCAGCGCGGGGATCGCGATGCTGAAGGCGAACTCGGAAATGCCCTTGTTGGCCGTCTCGGAAACGAAGCGGAACAACACGGCCACATAGCCCGCCGCGATCAGGGCGAAGACCGGGGCGACGATCAGGACGGTAGACATGCGGCGTCTATCGGCGGGGACATCGGCCGAGGTTCTACCACCAAAGCCCGCGCATGCAATCCGCGATGGCGGCCGCGAACCTCTACGATCGCGAGCGCAGCAGCTTCTTGCGCAGCGACCTCACGCCTTTGCTGCGGGCGATGATGGCGCGGCGCTTGGAGATGTTCGGAAAGAACGCAATCGCTTCCGGCGCGCATGCATCGAAGTCCCAGGCCGGCTGCTGTTCGGTATCGTGCTTCAGGCCGCGCAGCACGAAACTGGTGCGCCGCACCGGCTGCCGCGTGACGCCCTGCACGATGCGCGCGACCTCGTCCGAGAAATGGATGTCGATGACCGCCGCACGGTATTCCGACGTCGCCCAGCCCCGGAGCTCGCCGCCGGCGATCTCCAGGATCTCGAACCCCGCGAAGACGTCGTCATAGACGCGGGCGCCGAGCGCGAAATTGAGCCTGGCTTGAATGGCAAATTGCTGGATTTCAGTAGGACGGAAGGTCGTCATGTCGAAGATGCCCCGGGGTAGCGCCACTTAGGTATGTCGCCGGGCGAGCCAAAAGGTTCTGCATGCGGCCACGCGCCATCCGGATGAAATAACGGGCAGCTTGCGGGGTTGGCGCCGGCTTGTCGAGGTTATCACCCCGGGCGGCGGCGGTTATTCAAACTGACAATACGCATCGTCAGACTCGGCGGACGGCGCGGCAAATTCCATGCTCGAAGTCGCGGTACACCTTCAGCGCCGGCCGGTCGGCGAAGGGCAGGATCTGCATCATGATGACCCCGGCCACGCGCGTCGCCGGGTCGATCCAGTAATAGGTGTTGTAGAGCCCCGCCCAGGTGAGACTGCCGGCCCGGCGGCCGCCGGCCACGGCATCGGCATTGATCATGTGGCCGAGTCCCCAGCGCAGCCGCGTGCCCGGGAAGAAATCGACGTCGTTCGACAGCGCCGGGTTGGTCGTCCTCATGATTCCGGCCTCGAGCTGGCCGATCTGGTTGAGGGCCATCTGCGCCACGGTTTCGGCCCTGAGGATTTTCGCCCCGTCGAGACTGCCGCCACCCAGCAGCGCCCGCAGCAGCCGGAGATAGTCGGGCGCGGTGGAATAGATGCCGCCGCCGCCCGAGAAGGCGGTGGGCGTTTCCAGCTTCTCGAACGGCTGCGCCACCAGCCTGCCGTCGGCGCCGCGCCGGTGCAACCGCGCCTGCCGCGTCCGCTGCTTCTCGGTGATGGTGAACCCGGTGTCGTTCATCCCGAGCGGCCCGGTGATGTTGTCGCGGAAATAGCGGTCGATGCCCTGTCCGCTCGCAATCTCCACCATGCGGCTGACGCGGTCGATGCTGCCGCCATAGGCCCATCGCGCGCCGGGCTCGAACATCAGCGGCATGCGCGGCAGGTCCTTGTCCTTCCTGCCGCGCACGAACTGCACATAGCGCAGCACATTCGTGTCCCACAGCGGATAGGACAGGCCGGAGGTGTGGGTCAAAAGATTGCGCAGCGTCAGGTGCTCGCGGGCCTCGCGCAGCTGCGGCGCGCCCTTGTCGTCGAAGCCGGTGAGAACGCGCGGCGCCGACAGCAGGGAATCGATATTGCCGGCCGGCTCGTCCAGCTTCAGGCGGCCGCGCTCGACCAGTTGCATGGCCGCCACCGACGTCAAGAGTTTCACCATCGAGGCGATACGGAAGATCGTGTCGGTGCTCATGCGCGCATCCGCCCCCGATCCGCGCAGGCCGAAGGCGCCTTCGTAGAGCAGCGAATCGGCGCTCGCCGTCATCGCAACCACGCCGGGGATGTCGCGGGCAGCGACGGCGGCGTGCAACGATTTGTCGATGTCGCCGCCGCGCGTGGATCTCAGGGAGGGCGAGGCAGGCGCCGGCACGGCCGGAAGCAGGCTTGCAGATGCAAGCGCTGCAGTTCCGAGCAGGGCATCACGGCGGGTGATCGTCATTCGCTAAAGGCAAGTCGTCGGACTCAGCGAGGATATCACGAAATCGCACGCGAGGGAGAAGGCCAATCGAGTCGGCCGGGCCCGATCAGCCGGCGATGCACGCCTGCATGATCCCGTCGATCTCGGACGCCGAGAGCACCCCGATCTCGGCCACGAACACGATCCGCGCCCGCGGCACTCCGGCGGCGAGCGCCCCGCCGGGCGCCAGCGTCGCCCGTCCGCCCGCGAGCTGGAACACCGTCAGCCGGCCGGGCCGCTCAACCGTCTCGAACAGCCCCTTGGCGCGCGCGAGCTTCGGCGCCAGCCGGCCGATCGCCGGCTGCAGGCGCGC
>CAZDEZ010000013.1:0-78634 GCA_964504705.1 uncultured Bradyrhizobium sp. | reverse complement strand
CCGCGACCCTGGCGTCTATCCCGGTCTGCCTGTGCGGGCCGGGCAACGGGGGCAAGAAAGGCCGTTCCCCGGGGAGAGCACGAAATAAGCCGCCAAACCATTGCGCGGGGAAGGCCGGGATGTCCTGGCTGTACCTGTCAAATCCGTGTGCGCTTTTCTATCAACCCATTGCACACGGTGCTGCGGGTGCCGCCGGCGCCCGGCCTTCCCTGCGCCCTCTACACAAGAGGGAGCACGAAATTGCAAAGCTCAGGCGAAAATCGCGCCGTGAGAGCGATGATGCATGTCTATTTCCTCTCGTGTCCCGGGCGCGGTGCAGCGCGCAAGCGGTGCACCGCAGAACCGGGACCACACTTCCTCTCATCTCCGGCGTCTGGGCCCCGGCTTGGCAGCGCACCACGATACAGGAGTATCGCGCTGCGCTGCATCCGGGGCGCGAGACCGCGAGCAGCACCTCGACACAAGTCCACGGCATTTCCCGCATGGCGGTATCGATTTCCGCCGGGTTTACTCACCGCCGCTTCTCACCTTATCGTCTCGCTTGAGCCGATCGCCCGCCAAGCGGCGACGGACCGACGGAGCGAGACAATGGCCGGGGCGGTAAGCAAGCATGAACGATCCCGTTGACGTCCTGATCATCGGCGCCGGTGCCTCCGGCGCGGCGGTGGCGTGGAGCCTGGCCGACACGAAGATGCACATCCTCTGCCTGGATCAGGGCGGCTGGATGAATCCGGCGGAATATCCGAGCACCGGGCGTGACTGGGAGGCGAAGTTCTACGGCGACTGGGCGACCAGCCCGAACATTCGCGGCCGCCCCGAGGATTATCCGATCAACGACGACAATTCGCCGATCAAGGTCGTGAACTTCAACGCCGTCGGCGGCTCGACCATCATGTACACCGCGCACTGGCCGCGGCTGCACCCCAGCGACTTCAAGGTGAAGACGCTGGACGGCGTCGCCGACGACTGGCCGATCGACTATGACGCGCTGACGCCGTTCTTCGAAGAGAATGATCGCATGATGGGCGTATCCGGCCTGTCGGGCGATCCGCGTTCGCCGCTGACGCATCCGCCGATGCCGCCGCAGCCTCTTGGGTTGTCGGGTCCGCTGATCGGCAAGGCCATGAACAAGCTCGGCTGGCACTGGTGGCCGTCGGACACCACGGTCGCAACGATGGACTACGAGGGCAGGGCGCGCTGCATCAATCTCGGCCATTGCACGCCGGCCTGCGCGCAGGGCGCAAAATCATCGACCGACATTACGTATTGGCCGCACGCGATCCGCGCCGGGGTCGAGCTCAAGACGCATTGCCGTGTGCGCGAGATCCTGACCAACGAGCACGGCATGGCCTCCGGCGTCGTCTACTACGACAAGGACGGTGTCGAGCAGTTTCAGCCGGCCGAGGTCGTCATCATCGCCTGCAACGGCGTCGGCACGCCGCGGCTGCTGCTGAACTCGGTCTCCGGCCGCTTCCCCAACGGTCTCGCCAATTCGTCCGGCCTGGTCGGCAAGAACCTGATGTTCCACCCCTATGCGCAGGTCTACGGCTTCGTGAAGGAAGTGACGGACTCCAACCGCGCGCCGCCGACCTGCCTCTGGAGCAAGGAGTTTTACGACACCGACCTGTCGCGCGGCTTCGTCCGCGGCTACGGCATCCAGTTCGGCCGCGGCGCCGGGCCGGTGTTCGAGGCGGTCGCGAGCGAACAGAAGGGTATCCTGCCGTGGGGGGCGGAGCATCACCGCGTGTTCCGCCGGCTCAACGGCCATCGCCTCGCGGTTTCGGCGATCTGCGAGGATCTGCCGGAGGAGCACAACCGCGTCACGCTCGATCCCGTGCTGAAGGACGGTCACGGCATCCCCGCGCCGAGGATCGACTACACCATCAGCGAGAACAGCCGGAAGATGATGGATCATGGCCTCGCGCGCGGCCGCGAGATTCTGGAAGCCGCAGGGGCCACCGACATCTGCGTCAACGACCCGATCCCGTGGGGCGGCTGGCACCTGCTCGGCACCGCGCGGATGGGCACCGATCCCGCGCGCTCCGTTGTCAACGAATGGGGCCGCTCGCACGACGTGAAGAATCTCTTCATCGTCGACGGCAGCGTGTTCGTCACTTCCGGCGGCGTCAATCCGACTTCCACCATCCAGGCCATCGCGCTTTACATCGCCGACCAGATGAAGCAGCGCCTCGCCAATCTCTTTGACTGAGGAAGGTATGTCCGAACTCACCCAGGCCCAGCGAAACGATCTGCGCACGGTCGCTGCCATGATCATCCCGGCGAGCGACGAATACAAGGTTCCCGGCGCCGACGATCCCGCGATCCAGGCCGACATGCTGAAGACGCTCGGCCGCGATACGGAGCAGGTAGCGAAGGCGCTCGATCATCTGGCGCGGCTTGCCGGCAAGCCGCTCGCCGCGCTCGATCAAGCGAAGCGCGACGTCGTCGCGCAGGAATTCCGCGCCACCGGCGGCGCGGCCGCCGCGACGCTCGTCCGCGTCGTGCTGCAATGCTACTACCGCGACGACCGCGTGCTGCGCTCGCTCGGTATCGAACTGCGCGCACCATTCCCGAAGGGCTATGTGCTGCCCGACGGCGACTGGTCGCTGCTCGACCCCGTCAAGGCGCGGCCGCCGAGCCTGCGGCGCGCGTGAAGGTTACGTACAGAATGAAATCGGTCGAGCGCCTCGGCTCACCTCTCCCCGCTCTTCCGCGGGGAGAGGTCGGATCGCATCGCAGATGCGATCCGGGTGAGGGGCCGTGCGCGGCATCTCCACGGCGGCAGGCCTTCCGGCTGGAATCTTCGAGCCATGGCTCCGGCGAGCGCATTCGTGCGGGAGGCATCCCGGCTTGCCCCTCACCCGCCGCCTTCGCTGCGCTTCGGCGTCGACCTCTCCCCGCAAAGAGCGGGGAGAGGTTGGTTACCGGCGCTGCGCTACGCGCGACCAGCCAGATGCTTGCCCGCGATATAGCCGAAGGTCAGCGCAGGTCCGAGCGTGATGCCTGCGCCCGGATAATTGCCGCCCATGATGCTGGCCATGTCGTTGCCGGCGGCATAAAGGCCCTCGATCACCCTGCCGTCGGCATCGAGCGCGCGCGCATGCGCGTCGGTCTTGATGCCGGCATAGGTGCCGAGATCGCCGACCACCATCTTGATGGCGTAGTACGGCCCGTTGCCAACGGGCGCGACGCAAGGGTTCGGCCCGTGCTGCGCATCGCCTTGGTAGCGGTTATAGGCGCGCGAGCCCTTGCCGAACTCCGGATCGTTGCCGTTGACGGCATTTTTGTTGAACGCGGAAACCGTGGCTTCCAGCCCCTTGGCATCGATGCCGGTCTCGCGCGCCAGTTCGGCGAGCGTGCCGCCGCGCTTGAGATAACCGGTCTTGAGGTGGTGGCCGAGCGGCATGGGGAAGGGCGGCACGCAGCCGAGGCCGTATTTGCGCAAGGTGTGGTGATCGCAAATCAGGAAAGCGCAGATCTCCTCGCCGGGCTTTGCCGCCTTCACCATGGCCTGCACGAAATCGTGGTAGGAGTTGCCCTCATTGGTGAAACGCTTGCCCTCGCGAGTCACCGCGATCACGCCGGGCTTGGCGCGGTCGATGAAGTGCGGCATCACGCCCTTGCTGCCGTCCTTGCGGGTGGTGATGGAGACCGGCACCCAGGCCGCCGCATGGGGCAGGGTATCCTCGACGCGTCCGCCGGCGGCTTCCGCCAGCCGCAGGCCGTCGCCGGTATTGCCGACGGGCCCGGGCGAGAAATGCTCGACGCCAGTGGGCGCGTGCGGGAACATGGTCTTGCGCCTTGCGACGTCGTGCGGAAACCCGCCGCAGGCGAGCACGACGCCGCGCCGGGCGATGACGCGAATGCGCCGGCCGTCGCGCTCGACGATTGCGCCGCGCACCGCGCAGTCCTCGACGATCAGTTCGCGCACGGGACAGGAGAGCCACAGCGGGATCTTCAGGTCGAGCGCGGACTTGGCGAGGCGGCCGGCGAGCGCGTTGCCGTTGGTGAGTGTCATGCCGCGGCCGTGGCGCACGACGTCCATGAAATGCTTCGACAGGCGCTTGACCACGTAGATCGCCGAGGTCAGCGACTTCGTCGCGCGCATGAAGTGGACGATGTCCTTGCCGGAGCCCAGCATCATGCCGAACACCGTAAGTTCGGGCAGCGGCATGCCGATGTCCTTGATCAGCGGTCCAAGCTCGCGCCCGTCGAACGGCCGCGTCACCATCGAGCGGCCGCCCTGCGTGCCGCCCGGCGCCTCGGCGTGGTAGTCCGGGAAGGTCAGCGGCATGTCGAAGCGCAGCGCGGTCTTGCCGATGAAGAAGTCGACCGCCTCCGGGCCGGTGGCAAGGAAGGCGTCGACCCGCGCGGCATCGAAACTGTTGCCCGCCTCGTGGCGCAGATAGGTTCGCGCCGTTTCCGGACTTTCGACGATGCCCCAGTCGCGCGCCAGCGACGTGCCCGGGATCCACAGCCACCCGCCGGAGCGCGCGGTGGTGCCGCCGAACTTCGGCTCCTTCTCGACGATCAGGACGTTGAGGCCGTGATGGCCGGCGGTAACCGCTGCCGACATGCCGGAGCAACCGGAGCCCGCGACCAGCACGTCGCATTCGTGGGTAGGGATTTCGTTGCTTGTCACGCAATCTTCCTTGGATTTTCGAGACCATCTCCCGCAGCCGGGCGGCTGCATCGGGCCGGTAGCGATTGTTGTAAGCACAGGCGGCGCTGTCAATTGGCGGCTCATCCTGCTTGCGCCATAATGGCGCGACGGCCGACTTCGCAACGAGGCGCTTTCCGATGACGATCATGGATCAACCCCACAAGACCGCCGGGCTCGACAAGGACTGGATGCGCGCGAAATACCGCGAAGAGCGCAACAAGCGGGTGCGCCCCGACGGCAACGACCAGTATCTGCAGATCAAGGACCAGCTTGCCCACTATCTCGACGATCCCTATACGCCGGTCGCCCCGCGGCAGCCGAAGAACGATCACGTCACCTTCGCCTTCATCGGCGGCGGCTTTGCGGGCCTCGTTACTGCGGCGCGGCTGGTGGAGGCCGGCATCCGCGACGTTCGCATCATCGAGAAGGGCGGCGATTTCGGCGGCACCTGGTACTGGAACCGCTATCCGGGCGCGCAATGCGACACCGCCTCGATGGTTTATATGCCGCTGCTGGAAGAGACCGGGCATATGCCGTCGGAGAAATATGCGCATGCACCGGAAATTCTCGCGCATTGCCAGCGCATCGGCAGGAAGTACGGCCTCTATGACAACGCGCTGTTCCACACGGAGGTCGTGAGCCTCGATTGGGACGAGGCCGGATCGCGATGGCTGATCCGCGCCAACAGGGGCGATGCCTTTACCGCGCAATACGTCGGCATGGGCACCGGGCCGCTGCACGTGCCGAAGCTTCCGGGCATTCCCGGCATCGAGTCCTTCGAAGGACACTCCTTCCACACCAGCCGCTGGGATTACGACTACACCGGCGGCGACCCCTCCGGCGCGCTGATGCACAAGCTTGCCGACAAGCGCGTCGGCATCATCGGCACGGGGGCGACGGCCGTGCAGTGCGTGCCGCACCTCGCCCGTGCAGCCAGGGAGCTTTACGTGTTCCAGCGCACGCCGTCCTCGGTCGACGTGCGCGACAACGCGCCGATCGATCCGGAGTGGTTTGCCGGGATCGCAACGCCCGGCTGGCAGCAGCGCTGGCTGGAGAATTTCACCGCCAACCAGGCCGGCGGCAATGCCGAAGTCGACCTGGTGCAGGACGGCTGGACCGATCTGAGCAAGCGTATCCGCGCCAGGATCGTTCAATTGCCGCGCGAGCAGCGAACGCCGGCGAACATGCTGGCTGCGTTCGAGGACTCCGATTTCGAGAAGATGGAGGAAATCCGTGCGCGCGTCGACGCCATCGTCGACGACCGTGAGACGGCCGCCAAACTGAAAGCCTGGTATCGCCAGCTGTGCAAGCGCCCGTGCTTCCATGATTCCTATCTGCAGGCCTTCAACACACCGGGCACGCATCTGGTCGATACCGACGGCCGCGGCGTCGAGAAGATCACCGAAAACGGCGTCGTGGTCGCGGGCAGGGAATACCCGCTCGACTGCATCATCTACGCGTCGGGCTTCGAGGTCGGCACCGCGTACAAGCGCCGTGCCGGCTTCGATCTGACCGGCCGCGGCGGCGCGAAGCTGTCGGATCGTTGGTCGGAGGGCATGCGCACCATGCACGGTATCCACGTGCACGGCTTTCCGAACGCGTTCTTCGTGCAGCCGACCCAGGGTGCCAACCTCATCTCCAACGTGCCGCACAACCTGACCGAAGCGGCCAGGACGATTGCGACGATGGTCAGTCACGCGCGGACGATTGGCGCACGGGAGATCGAGGTCACCAGGGAGGCCGAGGACCGCTGGATCGAGCTCCTGCTGAGCGGCGCCGGGCGGATGCTCGGTTCGCAGGAGTGCACGCCCGGCTATTACAACAATGAGGGCCATGAGCCTGGTCCCGCGACCAAGCTCAATGTCGGTCATCCTGCGGGGGCCCTGACCTATTTCAAGTATATCGACGAGTGGCGCAGCAACGGCCGGTTCGCGGGACTGGAATTCCGCTGAGCATCGCGACGGGAAAAAGCAGGGGAGTGGCTGATATGACCGAGATGGCCGCCGGAATGCCCAGGGAGACGCCGAAGGACGCGTCGGCGTTCGTCGTTGCGCAGCACGAGGCGACGCTGAAGGCGCTGCCGTTCTCCGACGTCAGAGATTTCGACGACGCGGCGCGCGGCTTCCTCGGCAGCATCGAGAACGCGAAGATCGTCTCGCCGCAGGGCAGGCTGGTCTGGAGCCTGGAGCCCTATGGCTTTCTGAAAGACGAGAAGGCGCCGCCGACGGTGGACCCCAGCCTGTGGCGGCAATCGCGCCTCAACATGCACCACGGCCTGTTCGAGGTGGTGCCCGGCGTCTACCAGGTGCGCGGGCTCGACATCGCCAACATGACGCTGATCGAAGGCGACACCGGCGTGGTCGTGGTGGACACCTTGACCTCGATCGAGGGCGCGCGCGCCGCGATGGAATTGTACTTCCAGCATCGCGGCAGGAAGCCGGTCACATCAGTCATCTTCACCCACACCCATACCGATCATTGGGGCGGCGCGCGCGGCGTGCTCGACGATGCGGCGCTCGCCGGCGGCGAGGTGCCGGTCATCGCGCCGAATCTCTTCATGGAGCATGCGGTCTCCGAGAACATCATCGCTGGGCCTGCGATGTTGCGCCGTGCGCAATACCAGTTCGGGCCGTTCCTCGCCAAGGGCGTGCGCGGCCATGTCGATTGCGGGCTCGGCAAGACCATGGCGGCGGGCGCCGTGGCGCTGGTGCGTCCCACCGATCTCATCATGGCAACGGGTGACAGGCGCGTGATCGACGGGCTGGAATTCGAATTCCAGATGGCGCCGAACAGCGAGGCGCCGGCCGAGATGCATTTCTACGTGCCGCGCTACAGGCTGCTCAACCTCGCGGAAAACTGCACGCATAATTTCCACAATCTGCTGCCGTTCCGCGGCGCCGACGTGCGCGATGCGTTGGCGTGGTCGAAATATCTCGGCGAGGCCCTGCAGATGTGGGGCGGCAAGGCCGATGCGATGTGCGGCCAGCATCATTGGCCGGTATGGGGCAAGGAGCGGATCGACACCATGATCCGCGAGCAGCGCGATCTCTACAAGTTCGCGCATGACCAGACCATCCGATTGATGAACCACGGTCTGACGGCGGCGGAGATTGCCGAGACCATCCGCCTGCCGGAGAGCCTCGACGGCGCCTGGCACGGCCGCGGCTATTACGGCCACATCAGGCACAATGTGAAGGCGATCTACCAGAAGTATCTCGGCTGGTACGACGCCAATCCCGTCAACCTCGATCCGTTGCCGCCGGTCGAGTCCGGCAAGAAGTATGTCGAGTACATGGGCGGCGCAGACGCATTGCTCGCCCGCGCCCGCAAGGATTTTGCCAAGGGTGAATTTCGTTTCGTCGCGCAGGCCGTGAGTCATCTGGTATTCGCCGATCCCGACAATCAGGCGGCACGGGCGCTGCTCGCCGACACCTTCGAACAGCTAGGCTATGCCGCGGAAAGCTCGACCTGGCGCAACGCCTACCTGTTCGGCGCACAGGAATTGCGGCAGGGCATGCCGAAGGCGCCGCCTCGCCCGGCGATGCCGCGCGAGACGCTGGCGGCGCTTCGGACCGAGCAGCTTTGGGACGTGCTGGGCGTCCGTCTCAACGGACCGAAGGCCGAGGGCAAGCGCATCGTGTTGAACTGGAGCTTCACCGACACCGGCGAGACATTCGTCCTCAACCTCGAGAATTCCGCGCTGACCTATGTCGCGGGCGCGCAGGCCGCCGATGCCGATGCCGGATTCACGCTGGCGCGCAGCGTGCTCGACGAGGTAATCGCCAGGCTCGTCACGTTCCCCGACGCGGTCGGCGCAGGCAGGATCAAGGTGTCGGGGAATGCGCTGAAGCTCGGCGAATTGATGATGCTGATGGACGAGTTCCCGCGGATGTTCGAGATCGTCGAGCCGAGGCGAGCGCCGGTCGCCTAGGCCACGGCGCTCAGCTTCAGACGAGATGTGAGCAGCGCCGCCGCCGCGAGCGCGACGCCGACGCCGGCGACGCACGCCATCCAGCCGAGGCGGTCGAACAGCTGGCCGAGCACGGCGCTGCCAACGAGCCCGCCAAGGAAATAGCAGGCCAGATACGTCCCGCTGGCAACGCCGCGGTTGTCCCGGGCGGCTTGCCCGACGAAGCCGGTGGCGCAGGCCTGCGCAAAGAAGGTGCCGACGCCGACCAGCACCATGCCGGCCAGCACCGCCGCCAGATTTGCGGACAGCATCAGCGGCAGCCCGACGGCGGCGACCGCCAATGCCGCCCAGATCGAGGGCCGCGTACCGAAACGCGCCACGGCCTTTCCTGCGAACAGCGTCGTTACAACCGAGGGTGCGAAGACGAAATAGACCAAGCCGAGATCCATCATGCCGAGCTTAAGCGGCGGGCGGACCAGCACGAAGTTGACGAAGGTGAAGGTGCCGATGAAGGCGAACAGGATACAGAAGCCGATCGCAAAGGCGGCGCGAAGCTGGGGACTGCGCCAGTGCGCCAATGCCGCCGACAGCGGCGACTGCGCCGACGGCATCGCTTGCATCGGCTGCACGCGATGGATCGTGAAATAGACCAGCACGGCCCCGGCGAGGTTGAGCGCCGCGAAGAAATAGAAGTTCGATGCCAGGCCAAGGCCATCGGCAACCGCCGCCGAGATCAGTCGGCCGACCAGATTGCTGGCGACATTTCCGGCAATGTACGCCGCAAACGCGCCGCCGGCGTCCATCGCGCTGCATTGTTCGCCGAGATAGGCCAGCGTCAGTGCGAAGGCCGACGCCATGCAGAGGCCCTGCGCGATTCGAAGCAGTGTGAATGCAGTGAGGTTCGGCGCGCTGGCGAGCAGCGCGGTCGGCACGGCAAGCAGTACCAGGCTCAGGAGGATGCCGAGCCGGCGGTCGATATGCGGGCTGAAGAAGCCGACGACGAGGCCTGCGACCGCCATGCCCATGGTGCTGGCGTTGACGGCAAAGCCCATGGCCGCCGGTGTCACGCCGTAATGCCGCGTCAGCGACGGCAGGATGGCCTGGGTCGCGAACAGGTCTACGACGGTCAGAAAGGCGGTGAGCCCGATCACCAGCGAACGCAGCGCCACGCCCGGCGAGTGGCCGCGCATGTCGCTTGCTCCGATTGGCGCTGCAAGGTCGCTCATGGGATATCTCCCGAAAGGAGGGGGATGTGACGCCCGGGCGTGTGGGGCAACACGGGGGATTCCGGGACGTCACATCCCTATAACGAGCAGGGGCGGGGCTCGTTACATGTGCTTGTCGTGCGGATCCTTGCGGATGTCGCCGACATAGAGGATCACGGTTTCCTTGCCGAGATTCTTCCACCAGTGCGAGGTGCCGAACACTTCGGGACGGATGTCGCCGGCCTTGTGCACGATCGGGTCGGCGCAGTTCGAGGCGTACTCGACGATCTCGCCCTGCTGCACGTAGATCAGCGCGGGCCGGTCGTCATGGCTGTGCCACGGCACGACGCCGCCGGGCTCGATGGTCAGCTTGCGGAAGCGCAGCTCGCGGTCCTTGATGGCGGCCGGCTGCTTTTCCAGGTTGATCGAGCCGAGCGTGACGTCGGTGACGCCGACCGGCTTGTAATCGACCATCGGGCGCACATTGGGCTTCATCTTGTCGGCCGGGCATTCGCCGGCGAAGGCTGCTGGCGCTGCGGCAACGACACCTGCGATGGTCAATGCGGCGAGAAGTGGATGCGAAATTTTGCTGGGCTTGAACATGTCTCGATCTCCTTTGGCCGTGTTGGCCGTTTGGCCCCGGCCCCAAACGATCTGGCCGGCTACGGCACCAATTTCGTTGAAGACGCCTCAACAAGGAAATACCGGATGGCTCTGGGTTCGATAGCGACGCGCTATTTCCGCCTCAGGCGTGTCCCAGCATGTGCTTGATGTCGGACGCAAAGGTCGGATAGGCGTAGACGCTCTCCCGGATCTGCGCCGCGGTGATGCTGAACCGCATCGCGAGAGCGAAGATGTTGACGAGCTCCTGGCCGGCATGGCCGACGAAATGGGCGCCGATGACGCGATCGGTGGCCTTCTCGACGATCACCTTCGACCACGCCACCGTCTCCGCATAGGTGCGGGCGGAGAACCAGTCGAGCATGTCGTTGACGTGGATGTCGACGGCGAGACCCTGCTGCCGCGCCGCCCGCTCGGTAAGGCCGACGGCGGCGAGGGCGGGCACGGTGTAGACCGAACTTGCCATGCTCCGGTAATCGGGAGTGTATTTCGGCCCCTCGACGATGTTGCGTCCGACGATGTCGCCCTCATAGGTGGCGATCGGCGAGAGCTGCGGCGAAGTCGGCACGGCGTCTCCGCAGACATGGACCGACGGATTGGACGTCGAGCGAAGGTGCGCATCGACCGCCACGCGGCCGTTGGCATGGGCGACCCGGCCGGCTTCGAGGTCCAGTTCGTCCACGTTGGCAACACGTCCGGCGCCGTTGACGACGCGGTCGGCCTCGATTGCCTGTTCCCTGCCATCGTGAACGAAGACGACGCGAAACCCGCCGCCGAGGGGCTCGATCCTGCGCACGCTGACACTGGTCCTGACGCGGATGCCGATCCGCTCGTTCTCACGTTGCAGCTGCGCAACGGCGTCGGCATCCATCGCGGGAAGCAGCTGCGGCAGCGCTTCGAGAATGGTGACCTCCGAGCCTGCGCGGGCGTAGACGTGACCGAATTCCAGCGAGATGACGCCGCCGCCGATGAAGATCACCGAACCCGGCAGCTGACGGTCGCTCAGCATCTCGTCCGAGGTGATCATGTGCTCTGCGCCCGCAATCGGCAGCGGCCGCGGCTTGGAGCCGCTCGCGATGACGATGTGCTTTGCCTCAAGGGTTCGGTCGCCGACGTGGATCGTATTTGGGCCCGCGAACGCGGCCTTTCCGGCGATCACCTCGACCTGCCGCTTTGCCATCGAGCGCGCCAGGTTGGCTGGGATGTCCTTGATCAGGTCTTTCTCGCGGTCGATCAGGGCGGCCCAATCGAGCTTCGGCTTGCCGACGGCGATATGATGCACTGAAGCGCGCTCGATCTCATGCAGGGCATGACCGGCTGCGACCAGGATCTTTTTTGGCGTGCATCCACGGTTCGGACAGGTGCCGCCGAGATCGCGTGCCTCGACCATGGCAACCGACATGCCGGCGCGTCGCACCGGCCCCGTGACGCCCATGCCGGCATTGCCGCCGCCGAGGATCACCACGTCGAATTTTTCAGTACTCATCGGATCATCTCCCTGCCGGATGCGGGAAGGCCGCGGACGTGCCGCGGCCTGCAAGATCAATGCGGCTCGTCGCCGGCATCATTTGGTGGCGATCGTCGAAGTGATGGAGTTGACGACCGTCGTCGCCATCTTGAACTGCGCGACGCGATCCCTGATGTTGTGGCGCCGGGCGATCCACTCGAAGTCGGTCCACACCGCCCAGACATCGCCGTTGTCGTCCTGGGTCAGCAGCAGCCGCACCGGCCAGTCGAGGCCGGCGTTCGGATTCGATGTGATGAATTGCGTGCCGAGCGGCGGATTGCCGAACACCAGCAATGTCGACGGCCGCAGCTTGATACCTGCGTCGGCGGCGAGTTTCGACTGGTCGATCTCCGAGAAGAACTTGATGCCCTTGGCGGCGATGTCCGCCTTGATGCGCGTGATCGCTTCCTGCATCGGAACCGCGCTCTTGACGCGGACGATGCCGTCGTCGCTGTCGGCCCGGGCCGAAGCGGCGGTCAGTACCAGCAGGGCGGCAAATGCCAGTCGAGCGCAGAGGCGGCGGATCATGGGTAACTCCTGTCCGTTGGCGGGATTCATGGCGGTCAGGATGCGCGCGCGGCGTCACGATATGAAATGCGAATGCGCTCTCGTTGCGATAGCGGTCCGCTATCGGACGCTCGATGCATCCGGGCTATCGAACCGATTTCCGATCGGTATTTCCTGATTGCGCCGATCCGCCCTTTGATTGCAGCTGCGCCCGATCGGCGGGCGTCCAACCTTCAAGGAGCCCACAATGTCCACCCTGTCCAAGACACTGATCGCCGCCGCGGCATTCGCCGCGATCGCCACCACCGCCGCGTTCTCCCAGGGCGCCTGGGAATTCAAGTCCGGCATGGCCTACATGTACGGCGGGCCGGGCAAGATGAACGCCATGGCCATGGCCGCCGGCGAGAAGAATCACGACGCCATGATGAAGCACGCCGCCAAGGTGCCCGCCAACACCACGTTCTTCATGAGTAAGGGCGAGCTGTATTCGGTTTCGGGCACGCTCGACCCGACCGGCAATTTCTACCGGAACTGATACGGCAAGCGATGCCGCGCCGCCCCTTGCGGGCGGCTGCGGCTCGAAAATAAGATCAATCAACCAGAATGCCGGAGCTGAACATGACGCAGTTGACGCCAGCCAATGCCGAGCGTCTGCGAAGCGCTTTCCTGCAATGTCGGGATATGGAAGGAACCCTGAGCGAGCAGCTGGAGGCCTATGCCGCGGCGGGACGCGAGATCTTTCCCGCCTATGGAGAGGCGGTCGACCGGCTGGTCGAGCGGATTCACGAAAACGGCGGCGGCGAGAGTTCGCCTCGTCCGGGCGAACCGATGCCGCCTTTCATGCTGCCGGACGACACTGGAAGGCTGGTCACCCTGACTTCCCTGATCGCCCGGGGGCCGGTCGCCGTGATGTTCTTCCGCGGACACTGGTGCCCGTACTGCCGGCTCAACGTCCGCGCGGTGATCCAAGCGATGGACCGCATCAAGGCGATGAATGCGCAGGTCGTGGCCATCATGCCGGAGCTGCAGGAGTATGCCGAAAAATTCAAGGCCGATTCCGGAGCGCCGTTTCCGGTGCTGACCGATCTCGACAACGGATATGCACTCTCGCTCAATCTTGCGATCTGGCTCGGCACCGAAATCCAGCGGCTGATGTCCAGCCAGAATCTCGCCAGCTTCCACGGCAATGACGGCTGGCTGCTTCCTATACCGGCCACCTTCGTGGTCGGGCGCGACGGCCTGGTGAAGGCGCGCTTCGTCGATCCGGATTTCCGCAGGCGGATGGAGATCGACGACCTGCTTGCGGCGCTGCAGAGCGCGAGCGAGGAGGGGTAGCAAATCTATCCACCGTCATTGCGAGGAGCGGCGCGACGACCCGTCTACGCTTGCTCCGTAAAGCTCGGTCAGTTGCACCGGCCGCTCGCGGCGAAACAGGTCGCCGCCGAGCTCGGCCTCGAGCTGCTTGATGGCGCGCGTCAGGGAAGGCTGCGCCACGTTGCACTCGTCCGCCGCCTTGGTGAAATTCAGCGTGCGCGCCACGCTGAGGAAATATCGCACCTGGTGCATTTCCATGGATCGTCTGCCCCGATCTCAGATCGCCGCCAAGCTAGCCGACAAGGCGCTGAATTGACAGGGAAAGTGCTATAGCGGGCGACTATCGTTTCCCGAGGCAAAGGGTATTTCTCTTGTCGGGGCCGGCCCGCCAGATTGGCGTGAAATCACGCCAGAGGGCCCGTCATGAACATCCAGGTAAAGACGCAAGGTGCCGCCGCAGCGCGGCCGCTCGCCGGCAAGGTCTCGCTGGTCACGGGATCGACCAGCGGCATTGGTCTAGGCATTGCGCGCGCGCTGGCGGAAGCCGGCTCGGCGGTGGTGCTCAACGGCCTCGGTGCCGCCGCCGAAATCGCCAAGACCCGCGAGCGGCTTGCCGCCGACTTCGGCGTCAAGGTCGGCTATTCGCCGGCTGACATGACCGATCCCGCCGGGATCGCGGACATGGTAGCCGCGGCGATCGCCGAACATGGTCGGCTGGACGTGCTCGTCAACAATGCGGGCATTCAGCATGTCGCGCCACTCGAGCAATTTCCGGTCGAGAAGTGGGACGCCATTCTCGCGATCAATCTTTCCTCGGCCTTTCACACCACGCGGGCGGCGCTGCCGGCGATGCGCCGCAACGGGTTTGGGCGCATCGTCAATATCGCTTCGGCCCATGGCCTCGTCGCCTCGCCCTTCAAGGCGGCCTATGTTGCGGCCAAGCACGGCATCGTCGGTCTCACCAAGGTCACGGCGCTGGAGGCTGCGGAAGCCGGCATCACCTGCAACGCGATCTGCCCCGGCTACGTCTATACCCCGCTGGTCGAGGCGCAGATCGACGGGCAGGCCAAGGCACACGGCATTTCGCGCGATCAGGTCATTCGCGACGTGCTGTTGGCCCAGCAGCCCAACAAGCACTTTGCCAGCGTCGAGGAACTCGGCGCGCTCACGGTGTTTCTGGCGAGCGAGGCGGCCGCCTCGATCACCGGCATTGCGCTGCCGGTCGACGGCGGCTGGACGGCTCATTAGGCAGGAGCGGGCGATGAACGCGATTGACAGGAATGCATCGAATATCAGGCCGCCAGGCAAGCCGGATCCCGGACAGGTCGTGCTGGTGCTGCAGGGCGGCGGTGCGCTCGGCTCTTACCAGGCCGGCGTCTACCAGGCGCTGCACGAGGCCGGCATCGAGCCGGACTGGATCATCGGCACCTCGATCGGCGCGATCAACGCCAGCCTGATCGCCGGCAATTCGCCGCAGAACCGGTTGTCCCGTCTGCGCGAGTTCTGGAAGAAGATGGAGCAGAACCCGGTATGGAGCTTTCGCGACATCTTCCCGGGCTTCAACGAGAAGCTCTCTTATTGGGCGACGGTGACCAACGGCATTCCCGGTTTCTTCCGGCCCAATCCGCTGGCCCATGCCGGCGATTCCTACCCGCTCGGCGCCGACAACGCCGGCTACTATTCGACAGCGCCGCTGGAACGGACGCTCCGCGATCTCGTCGACTTCAAGATGCTCAACGAGGGCAGGCCACGCCTCACCGTCGGCGCCGCGCATGTGCGCAGCAGCCAGATGCGCTATTTCGACAGCCGAGACGGCGAGCTCACGGTCCGCCACATCATGGCGTCGGGCGCGTTGCCGCCGGCTTTCCCGGCCATCCGCATCGACGGCGAGCTTTATTGGGACGGCGGCATCCTCTCCAACACGCCGACGGAAGCGGTGTTCGACGACAACCCGCGCCGGAACTCGCTGATCTTCGCCGTGCATCTGTGGAATCCTTCCGGCGAAGAGCCGGCCACCATGAAGGACGTGCTGAACCGCCACAAGGACGTGCAGTATTCCAGCCGGATCGCCAGCCACATCGCGCGCCAGCAGCAGGCCCACCGGTTGCGCCACGTCATCAACCAGCTGGTCGCGCGCCTGCCCGAAGACGAACGCCGGCTTGAAGCGGTGCGGGAGCTCGCCAGCTACGGCTGTCCCACGCGGATGCACGTGGTGCGCCTGCTGGCGCCGCAGCTCGAATGCGAGACCCACACCAAGGATATCGATTTCTCGCCGGCGGGCATCATGCAGCGCTGGGACGCGGGCTATGCTCACACCAAAGCGGTGCTGGAGCGCAAGCCCTGGGTCGGGGAGTTCGATCCGTTGTCAGGCGTGGTCTTGCACGATCCGCCGGAGGCGGTGGCAATGGCGGCGGAGTGACTTTTTCGCAATGAGGGCTTGAAGTGCGGGAGCCGGGTGGCATAGGGGTTGCATTGGATCGAACTGAGAGGTGGTCCATGTTCGCAATCCCGCGTCGCTTCAGCCATTTTGTTTTTGGCGTCATCCAATCCGGATTGACCTGCTTCATTGCGGCGGGCATCGCCAGTCTTCACTCCATCGCAGCCGGCCACTTCCTGTGGAACTGGCTGGCGTCCTGGCTCGTGTCATGGATTGCGATGTTGCCGGTTGTCGTGCTCGCCGCGCCCGCGATCAGGTTTCTTGCCCTTGCGCTGACGCGCGACGAGCCTGCGGGTTGAATCCGCATCGGCGTCTTCAGGTGGCGGCAATCCGGCGGTAGAGCGTGCTGTAGCGCGCCGCGGAAAGACCCCAGCTGTAGGATTTCGCCATCGCGCTGCGGCGCATCGCGTCCAGCTGGTCCTTGGTCTTGAAGGTCGAGAAGGCGCGGCGGACGCTGCCGAGTAACGACTCCGTCGACGGCTTTTCGAACAGAAAGCCCGTCTCGCCGTCCTGGATGGTTTCGGCAAGGCCTCCGGTCTGGTGACCGATCGGCAGCGAGCCGAAACGTTGCGCGTACATCTGGCTCAGGCCGCAGGGCTCGAAGCGCGAGGGCATCAGTGTGAAATCGCTGCCGGCAAAGATGCGGCGCGCCTGCCCGTCGTTGAATCCAATGGCGACGCCCACCGAGTCGGGCCGGCGCCGGTGTGCCTCGACCAGTGCCTCCTCGAGTGCCGGTTCGCCGCTGCCGGTCACGACGATCTGGCCGCCCGAACCGACGATCTCGTCGGCGGCCGCCAGCACGAGATCGATGCCCTTCTGATGGACGAGGCGGGCGACCAGGCCGAACAGCGGCCCGCGCGATACCGCGAGCCCGAACTGTTTGCGGACATAGTCGCTGTTGGCCTGCTTGCCCTGCCAATCGCCGGCGCTGAATTGCTGGGCGAGCTGCGGGCAGACGCTGGGATCCCAGGTCTCGTCGATGCCGTTGAGGATGCCGGTCAGCCGCTCCTCGTTCGATCGCTTGCTGAGCAGACCTTCCAGGCCGCAGCCGAGTTCGGGCGTGGTGATTTCCTTTGCGTATGTGGCGCTGACGGTTGTCAGGTGCGAAGCGAAGTTCAGGCCGCCCTTGAGGAATGATAGTTTGTCGTAGAATTCGAGGCCTTCGATGTGGAAGGAGTCTTCCGGCGCGCCGATCCGCCGCAGCGACTCCCGCGGAAACAGTCCCTGATAGGCGAGATTGTGAATGGTCAGGATGGATGGCGTTTTGGCGCCCTTCCAGGCCAGATAGGCCGGCGCGAGCGCCGCCTGCCAGTCGTTGGCATGGACGAGATCGGCTGCCCAATCCTTGTCCACCATGCCCATGGCAAGTTCAGCGGCGGCGGAGGCCAGACGGGCAAAGCGAACGTCGTTGTCGGGCCAGTCCTGGCCGGACGCGTCGCCGTAAGGGGTGCCCGGCCGATCGTAGAGCTCCGGGCACAGCAGCACATAGACCGGAAGACCGTCGCGGGTCGCCGTGCGGCCGATCGAGCAGGCCGGCATCTCCGCAAGCGCGGCACATTTTCCAACGATTTCAACACGGGTGAGTTGTTCGAGGAGGTCGTGGTAACCCGGCAGGATGATCCGGACGTCACTCCAAGCGCGCAATGCCCGGGGTAGCGCGGCCGAGACGGCGGCAAGCCCGCCAACCCGGACGAAGTCGTCCATTTCCGTCGTGACGAAAAGAACCCTCAAGGTGCCCGCCCTCGAACTGACCCTCGGCATGACCTCATGCAAAATCGGGTCCAGTTTCTTGCCCGTGCGCCAATGCGCATGGGGCCACTTGGTTCCAATTCGAAGCCTTCCCCGGACCGGCGCCACCCGTTAGGTTCGCCGCGATCGAAACGCGATGCGACGTCGGGAGCTGAAATGACGATAGCCGTGCAGGGTGAAGGCAACTTAACAGGCAGCTTCGCGGACCTGCGCGTGCTGGATTTTTCGACCACCATCGCCGGGCCGCACTGCACCCGCATGTTAGCCGATATGGGCGCCGAGGTCATCAAGATCGAGACCGCCGAGGGCGAGACGATGCGAACGCGGCCGCCGGTGCGCAATCATTGCAGCACGGCTTTCGGCCAGCTCAACGTCGGCAAGAACAGCCTTATTCTCGACCTTAAGTCGCCGGCGGGCGTCGAGGCCGTGCGCCGCCTGGTTGCGACCGCGGACGTGCTGGTCGAGAATTTTCGTCCCGGCGTGATGAAGCGGCTCAAGCTCGACCATGAATCGCTCCGCGCGCTCAACCCGAAGCTGATCTACTGTTCGATCTCCGGCTACGGCCAGACCGGTCCGTCGGCGGAATTGCCGGCCTATGCGCCGGTCATCCATGCCGCTTCCGGTTACGAGATGGCGCATCTGGCCTATCAGCCCGGCCGCACCCGGCCGGATTATTGCGGCATCTATCACGCCGACGTGCTGACCGGCGTCTATGCCTTCGGCGCGATCGGTGCCGCGCTGCATCAGCGCCACGCCACGGGCAAGGGCCAGCACATCGACGTATCGATGCTGGAGTCCATGCTGAGCCTGACGCTGAACGAGCTGCAATGGTCGCAGTTCGAGGTCAAGCCGACGCAGCGGCCGATGTTCGGCCCGATCGAGACCCGTGACGGCTATGTGATGGTTGCGATTGCCAGCGAAAAGACCTTCCAGAGCCTGATGCAGGTGATCGGCCATCCCGAATGGGTGAGCGATCCCCGCTTTGCCAGATATGCCGACCGGCGCGAGAACTGGGCGGGCTTGATGGAGGGCGTCGAGGCCTGGTCGCGCTCGACAAGCACGGCGCAATGCCTGGCCGCGCTCAACGCGGAAGGCGTGCCGTCGTCGGCCTATCGTACCGTCAGGGAAGCGCTGGCCGATCCCCAGATCGCGCATCGCGGCGCGCTGGCGGAAGTCGAGGATGGCGGCGGGACCTTCAGGGTGCTGAACCTTCCGTTCCGCATGTCCGGCGCGAAGGTTTCCGCCGCAGGGAAAATGGCGACGCTTGGCGAGCACACGCGCGCCTATCTCAGGGAGATCGGGCTTTCGGACAGCGAGATCGCAGCCTTTGCCGAACAGCCGGCGGTGGCGGCACGGCGCTGAGCAGGCTGCGGCTTTTCATCCCGCCGGTGAAGTTGCGGGCTTGCAGCCGCGCGCGATTCCCGTCAATCTGACAAGACGTCGTTTACGATCCGGAACACCGGACAGGCGTCAGACCGGAGGGAGGAAACCATGATCGCGGCACCCCGCTCGAGCGCATTTGCGCCGATTTTCCTTGTTGCGGCATTTGCACTGTCGGGCAGTCCCGCCAGCGCGCAGAAGGCAGGCGGCACCATCACCGTCGGCCTCGAACTCGACATCCCCGGTTTCGATCCGCTCAAGGTCGGCGTCTACGATACCGCCGCATTGACCGCCTCATCCGCGATCTTCGAAACGCTCACCTATCTCGACGCCAATGGAAAAGTTCAGCCCAGGCTCGCTGTGTCCTGGGAGCCGTCGGAGGACTTCAAGACCTGGACCTTCAAGCTTCGTCCCGGCGTGAAATTCCATGATGGCACGCCGTTCAATGCCGCGGCCTACAAGGCCAATTTCGACCGGCAGAAGGACCCGGCCAACAAGTGTCGCTGTGCTTTCTATATCGCGGGAACGAAGAGCGTCGATGCGCCCGACGAACTGACGCTTGTCTATAACCTCACCGACCCATCGGTGAACTTTCCCGCGCTGGTGTCCTTTGCAAGCTCCAACAACGCGGTTCACTCCCCCACGGCCTGGAAAGCCAAGGGCGACGACTACAACCGTAATCCCGTCGGCACCGGCCCCTATATCATGAAGTCGTGGACCGCCGGCGATCGCATGACTCTGGAGAAGAACCCGGACTACTGGGACAAGGACAAGATCTACCTCGACCGCATTGTTCTGAAGCCACTGCCTGACGCGCAGTCGCGTTTCGCGAGCCTCCAGTCCGGAGAGGTCGACCTGATCTGGGAGGACGAATACAGCGCCGACAACATCCAGAGGGCGCAAAAGGACTCCAAGCTGACCGTGCATACCTATACCGGGTCCGGCGCAGGGGTCACCGCCTTTAACACCAAAGTCCCGCCGCTCGACGACGTCCGCGTGCGCCAGGCGCTGGTGATGGCGCTGGATCGCAAGAAGATGTCGCAGGCGCTTACCAATGGTCTCGCCAAGCCGGCCTCCAATCCCTATGGCGACGGCTCGTGGGTCAAGTGCAAGGATGACGGTGCGCTGCCCTATGATGTCGAGAAGGCCAAGGCGCTGATCAAGGATTACGGCAAGCCGGTTGAATTCAAGAAGCTTTTCACCGCAACGCCGCGCGGACGTGCCGCCGGCCAGGTTGAGCAGCAGCTCTGGAAGCAGATCGGCGCCAACATGGAGATGGAGCAGGTCGACCAGGCGACTTTTCCGGCACGCGGCTTCACCCGCCAGTTCCAGGTGATCGGCTGGCGGATCATCGATCTCGCCGATCCCGACGTCCAGATGTACGCCAATTTCCACACCGGCAGCCCGGCGAATCTCGCCCAATACTCGAATCCGGAGCTCGACGGTCTGCTGCAGAAGGCCCGTACCACGGCCGACACCGACAAGCGCATCGATCTCTATTGTCAGATCACAAGGCTGATCAACAAGGAGGCGATCTGGTACTGGTCCTTCCAGAACACCTACTATGCGATCTCGACGGCGAAGGTGAAGGGCCTGCCCAAGATGTATAGCGGGGTGATCGACGTATCGCGCACCTGGAAGGAATAGCCGCGCATGGCGTTCTTTATCGCGCGCCGGCTCCTTTATCTGGTGCCGGTGCTGCTTGCGGTGTCGCTGCTGACGTTCTCGATCTCGTCGCTGCTACCTGGCGATCTCGCCATGACGATCCTCGCCGACCAGGCAACGCCGGAGAATCTGGCGGCGCTGCGGCGTGACATGGGGCTGGATCAGCCGATCTGGCAGCGCTACTTCACTTGGCTCGGCCATATCATGCAGGGCGATTTCGGCCGCTCCTTCCGCACCGGCCAGACCGTACTGCAGGCGCTCGCCGAGCGGCTGCCGATATCGATCGAGCTGATGCTCCTGGCACAGCTGGGGGCGCTGGCGATCGGTGTACCGCTCGCGATCGTCTGTGCCGCGCGCAGCGGCGGCCCGTTCGACCGCTTCATGACCGGCTCCGCGTTTGCCTTGCTGTCGGTGCCGACCTTTCTTTCCGCGATCCTGCTGATCTATCTGTTCTCGGTCGAACTGCGCTGGTTGCCGGCGACCGGCTACGTGCCGTTCACGGAGGATCCGCTGGGTAACCTTCGTTTCATGGTGCTGCCGGCAATGACGCTCGCGCTGGCCGAATGGCCGGGGATCATGCGCATCCTGCGATCCGACATGATCGCGACATTGCAGGAAGACTACATCTCGCTGGCCAAGGCCAAGGGCCTGACGCCGGCGCGCATCCTGTTCGTGCATGCGCTGAAACCTTCGTCGCTGACGCTGGTGACGATCACCGGCATCAACATCGGCCGCCTGATCGGCGGCGCGCTGATCGTTGAAACCATTTTCGCCCTTCCCGGCATTGGGCGGCTGCTGGTCGGCGCGATTCTCACCCGCGATCTCATCATCCTGCAGGGCGTAGTGCTGCTGGTTGCCGCAGGTTTCGTCATCGTGAACTTCATCGTCGATCTGCTCTACGCCGTACTCGATCCCAGGATCCGCCATGGCCACGCTTGAACTCGACCTTGCCGAGGAGGCGGTCTCGCAGCCGGCGCGCAAGGGCAGGCGGCTCGGCATATTGTTCTGGGCCGCGGTTGTCTGGATGATCTTCGTCTTTGCGGTTGCGATCTTCGCCACCGTGCTGCCGATTGCCGATCCGAGCACCATGGACATGCTGGAGAAACGCGCGCCGTTCTCGGCTGCGCACTGGCTTGGCACCGACGGGCTCGGCCGCGATGAACTCTCGCGTCTGATTTACGGTGCACGCATATCGCTGCTCGTCGGCATCTGTGCGCCGATGATCGGCCTGACCGTTGGTGGAGCGCTCGGCCTGCTCTCGGGTTATTTCCGCGGCCGGGCCGGAACCTTCGTCGTCGGCGCCATGGACGTGCTGCTGGCCTTTCCGCCGCTTATTCTGGTACTGGCCGTCATCGCCTTCGTCGGGCAGTCGATCCTCAATCTCACGCTCATCCTCGGCGTGCTCGGCATTCCCGCCTTCATGCGCGTGGCCCGCGCCACCACGCTGACGCTGTCGCGGCGCGAATTCGTCATCGCGGCGGAGGCGCTCGGCGCCTCGCATGCGCGCATCCTGCTGCGCGAACTGCTCCCGAACGTGATCCTGCCGCTGCTCGCCTTCTTCCTGCTCGGCGTTGCCGTCACCATCGTGGTGGAAGGCTCGCTGTCGTTCCTCGGCCTCGGCGTGCCGCCGCCGATATCGAGCTGGGGCAGCATGATCGCAGAGGGTCGGGAGAGCCTCGACATCGCGCCGCGGCTGGCCTTCCTGCCGGCAATCGCGATGTTCCTCACCGTGCTTTCGTTCAATCTCGTCGGCGACACTGCGCGTGCGCTGACCGATCCGCGGCAGGGCGCGCTGTGATGGACAAGGCGTTGCTTTCGGTCGAGGACGTCGCGGTCGACCTGCCGACCCCGCGCGGCAATCTGCGCGCGGTGGATCGGGTTAATCTCGCCGTGGGCGCCGGTCAGACGCTCGGCGTGGTCGGCGAATCCGGCTGCGGCAAGACCATGCTGTCGCGTGCGATCCTGCAGCTGCTGCCCAAGAAGGCAAAGCTCACCGGCCGTGTGATGTTCGACGGGCAGGATCTGGCCAGTATCGACCGGGAAGCGCTGCGCAAGCTGCGCGGCCGTTCGCTGGCCGTCGTGTTCCAGGATCCCATGACCTCGCTCAATCCGGTGCTCACTATCGGCACCCAGCTGATCGAGACCTTGCAGGAGCATCTCGAGCTCGATCTTGCCACGGCGAGGAAGCGCAGCGTCGAACTGCTCACCGCGGTCGGAATTCCAGCGCCGGAGCAGCGTTTGACGCAGTACCCGCATCAACTCTCGGGCGGTATGCGCCAGCGCGTGGCGATTGCGATCGCGCTGTCCTGCGAGCCGAAGCTCCTGATCGCGGACGAGCCGACCACGGCCCTCGACGTCACCATCCAGGCGCAGATCCTCGACCTGCTCGCGCGCGAGCAGCGCCGGCGCCACATGGCGATGATCCTGATCACCCACGACCTCGGCGTCGTTGCCGGCCGCACCGACGAGGTCGCCGTGATGTACGCAGGCCGCGTCGTCGAGCGGGCGCCGACGCCGGCATTGTTCAAGAAGATGCGCATGCCCTATACCGAGGCATTGCTGGCGGCGATTCCGAAGCTCAATGCCGCGCCGCATACGGTGCTGCCGGCGATCTCCGGCCGGCCGCCAGATCCAACCCGCCCGATCAAGGGCTGCTCCTTCTCGCCGCGCTGCCGCTATGCGGTCGCGCTTTGTCACCAGGAAAAGCCGGCGCTGACCGAGGCGGAAACGCCGGCGCATACATATGCCTGCTTCCACCCGATCGAAATGCCAGCCGCCGTTCCCGCATGATGCTGCAAGCTTCGCCCACAACCGACCCGCTGCTCAAGGTCGAGAACCTCGTCGTCGAATACGCCGTCGGCGGCAAGACCGTCCATGCCGTCACGAGCGTCAGCCTCGACATCGCGCGTGGCGAGACGCTCGGTCTGGTCGGCGAGTCCGGCTGCGGTAAATCGACACTCGGCCGCGCGGTGCTGCAGCTGCGCCACGCGCAGTCCGGCAAGGTGCTGTTCGACGGCAACGACCTGACCGCGATGCGGGGCGATGCCCTGCGCAAGATGCGCCAGCGCGTGCAGCTGATCTTCCAGGACCCGATCGCCTCGCTCAACCCGCGGCGGCGGATCGGCGATATCGTCGCCGAGCCGCTGGTGATCGCCGGCATCAAGGACCCCGAAAAGCGAAAGCAGATGGTTTCCGACGTGCTGTCAGCCGTCGGCCTCGATCCGGCGCTGGTGATGGGCCGTCTGCCGCACGAATTCTCCGGCGGGCAGTGCCAGCGCATCTGCATTGCCCGTGCTTTGGTGCTCAATCCCGACTTCATCATCTGCGACGAGCCGGTCTCCGCACTCGACGTCTCGATCCGGGCGCAGATCCTCAATCTGCTGGAGGAGATGAAGGCGCGGTACGGGTTGACGCTGCTTTTCATTGCCCATGATCTTGCGGTGGTGAAGGCGGTGAGCGACCGCGTCGCGGTGATGTATCTCGGCAGGCTGTGCGAAGTCGGCCCGTCCGAGCAGCTGTTCGCCAAGCCTGCGCATCCCTATACCGCGCTGTTGATCGAGGCCATTCCGGTGCCCGATCCCGATATGCGCCCGGCCGAGGCAGTCGCCGTGGGCGAGCCGCCGTCGCCGATTGCGCCGCCGTCCGGCTGCCGCTTCCGCACCCGCTGCCCGCGCGCCGACGCCAGATGCGCCGCCGAGGTGCCGGAATTGCGTGCTGTCGCGCCCGGCCAATATGCCGCCTGCCATTATCCGCTGATCTGAATACCAGCCACGCGTACGCGCGTTTGTCCTGACGGGATGGACGTGGCAAGGTCCGGCCCAACAAGAAACTGTTGTTCGGGAGAGACGCGATGAAGAGTTTCCAGGTTGCCGAGTTTAACGCCCCGCTGAAGGAGGTCGATGCGCCGACGCCGCAGCCGACCGGCACGCAGGTGCTGGTCAAGGTGAAGGCTGCCGGCGTCTGCCACAGCGACCTGCACATCTGGGAAGGCGGCTACGATCTCGGCCACGGCCGCAAGCCGCTGTCGCTGAAAGACCGCGGCGTATCCCTGCCGCGCACCATGGGCCACGAGACGGTCGGGGAGATCGTCGCGTTCGGGCCGGACGTCACGGCGGCTGACAAGGGCGGCCTCAAGGTCGGCGATGTCGCGCTGGTCTATCCCTGGCTCGGCTGCGGCAAGTGCCCGACCTGCCTCGGGGGCGACGAGAACATGTGCGCGGTCAAGCCGAATTCGCTCGGCGTCTACTGCGACGGCGGTTACGCCGACCACATGACCGTGCCGAACGCGAAGTATCTCATCGACCTGAAAGGGCTCGATCCCGTCACCGCCGCGCCTTATGCGTGTTCCGGCGTCACCACCTACAGCGCGCTGAAGAAGGTCGACCTTAGCACGCCGATCGTGGTGTTCGGTGCGGGCGGTCTCGGGCTGATGCTGCTGTCGCTGCTCAAGGCGATGGGCGGCAAGGGCGCCATCGTCGTCGACATCGACGCGCGCAAGCGCGAGGCGGCGGAAGCGGCCGGCGCGCTCGCCACCGTCGACGGCAAGGCTCCCGATGCGCTCGAGCAGTTGCAGAAGAAGGCAGGCGGGCCGATCCGCGCCGTGATCGACCTCGTCGGCAGCGCGCAGACCACGCAGCTCGGCTTCGATTGCCTCGCCAAGGGCGGCAAGCTCGTCATCGTCGGTCTGTTCGGCGGCGGCGCCACGTTCCCGCTGCCGCTGATCCCGATCAAGGCGGTCACCATCCAGGGCAGCTATGTCGGCAATCTCCGCGAAACGCAGGAATTGCTCGATCTCGTGCGCACGAAGAAGATCCCACCGATCCCGGTGACAAAGCTGCCGCTGGCGAAAGCCAACGACGCGCTGCTCGACCTGCAGAAGGGCAAACTGGTCGGCCGCGCGGTACTGACGCCGTAATCACTCCCGTCATTGCGAGCGAAGCGAAGCAATCCATCGAGCCGCATGCGAGGCGTGGATTGCTTCGTCGCTTCGCTCCTCGCAATGACGGCCCTTCCAGACATTCCCCGAGGAACCCCATGTCCGCCAACAACGCCTTCCACATCGCCGTGCTCGGCGGCGATGGCATCGGCCCCGAGGTGATGGCGCCGGCGCTGGAAATCCTGCGCAAGATCGAATCGAAGTCGGACCTTGCGTTCCGCTTCACCGAGGCACCCGCCGGCGCCGGCCATTACCGCGAGACCGGCAAGTCGATGCCGGACTCCACCATCCGCCTGTGCGAGGAAGCCGACGCGATCCTGCTCGGCGCCTGCGGCCTGCCTTCGGTGCGCTATCCCGACAACACCGAAATCGCCCCGCAGATCGAGCTGCGCTTTCATTTCGACCTCTACGCCGGCGTACGCCCGGCGCGGCTCATTCCGGGCGTTCCGAGTCCGATCGTCGGTGCGGACGCGCGCGGCATCGACCTCGTGCTGATCCGGGAATCCACCGAAGGCCTGTTCGCCTCGATGGGCAAGGGCGTCGTCACCGACAGCGAGGCGCGGGAGACGATGGTGATCACGCGCCATACTTCGCAGCGCCTGTTCGACTTCTCCTTCCGCCTCGCCGAGCGCCGCAAGGCGCGCGGCCGCCCCGGTGCGCTCACCTGCGTTGACAAAGCGAACGTGTTTCGCGCCTTCGCCTTCTTCCGCGCAATTTTCGACGAGGCGGCCAAGCGCCATCCCGACGTCAAGGCCGATCATGTCTATGTCGATGCCTGCTCGGCGTTCCTGGTGAAGCGCCCCTGGGACTTCGACGTGCTGGTGACCGAGAACATGTTCGGCGATATCTTGTCCGATCTCACCGCCAGCCTGATCGGCGGTCTCGGCATGGCGCCGTCCGCCGATATTGGCGACCGCCACGCCATGTTCCAGCCTTGCCACGGCACGGCGCCTGACATCATGGGGCATGGCAAGGCGAACCCGACAGCGATGATCCTCTCCACCGCGATGATGCTGGACTGGCTCGCCGACAAGCATGGCGTCGAGAGCGCGGCCGAAGCCGGCGAGCGCATCGAGCGCGCCGTGGACAAGGCCTATGCCGGCGGCATCAAGCCGACGGAGTTCGGCGGCAGCAACGGCACCGCCGATGTGACGAAAGCGGTATTGGATGCTCTGTAGGATGGGTAGAGCGAAGCGAAACCCATCACTTTCACGGCCGCGTATTGATGGGTTTCGCTGACGCTCTACCCATCCTACGGCACCCTACTTCCCCTTGAACCGCGGCTTGCGCTTTTCCATGAAGGCGGTGCGGCCTTCCCTGAAGTCTTCGCTGTCCATGCAGGCATTGCCGATCGCCTTGATCGCCTCCATGTCGCGCTTGCTTTCGTCCTTCAGCACTTCGCGGATGGTGATCTTGGCGGCCTGAATCGCCAGCGGGGCGTTGCTGGAGATGGTGCGCGCGACGTCCATCGTCGCGCTCCAGAGCTCGCCGTCCGGCAGCACGCGATCGACGAGGCCGATGCGCAGCGCTTCGGCGGAGTCGATCCGCATGCCCGTGTACATGATCAGCCGCGCCCATGAGGGACCTACCAGCGACACCAGGTGGCGCAGGCCGTCATAGCCATAGGCGATGCCGAGCCTGGCTGCGGGAATGCCGAACTGGCTGTTTTCGGCGGCAAAGCGGATGTCGGTGAGCATCGCAACCTGCATGCCGCCCCCGAGGCAGAAGCCGCGGATGCAGGCGATCGTGGGCTTGGGATAGTTGGCGAGCAGCGCGCGTTGAGCCTCGCTGCGCTTCGAGTATTCCGCCGAGGCCTCGGCGTTGTGCCGGGTCTGTTCGAACTGGCTGATATCGGCGCCCGAAACGAACGCCTTGTCGCCGGCGCCGACCAGGATCACCACGCGCACGGCGGGATCGTCGCGTAGCTCGGTCAGTGCCCTGCCCAGGCCCTCCCACATCTCCAGCGACATCGCATTGCGCTTCTCCGGATTGTTGAAGGTGACGATACCGACGCCGTCATCGGCGTGCTGCAGAATCTTGCCGTCGGCGTGGGATTTTGGCGTGGTTCCGGGCGTGTCGAGCATCGCGGGCGGCCTTCAGGCGGGAGCGTTCGGTGGCAATCAGCCACTCATGCCCGCATTGTAGCCCAAGCCGTCGCCGCTGCGGCGATGTTTATTTGCAGGGCCGGCTGTCCGCAGGCCCGGCGTCCTGGCTGGATGTCGACCCTCCGGCCTCCACCGAGCCGGATGGTGACATTCGCGTGTCGTCGATGCCCGACCGACACGTGGCCTGGCGCAGCAACAGGCTACCCGCCGATTGTTTCGCGTTCTTGGAGCGGGTCCGCGGTGCTGCAAACCAGAAGCGCAAGCGACGTCTAGTCTTCGTTGGCTGCGATCGACTCCATCAGGGACACCAGCTGCCGCTGCACGGTCTGGTCCTTGATCTTGCTGTAGGCCCGCAGCAGACGAAGGCTGAACGCGCTGTCGAGGAACAGCAGGCTCTCGACCTCACGCGCCTTGTTGTCGCCGTCGTAGAAGAAGGTCACGGGCACATCGAGCGCATTGGCGATCTGCTGCAGACGCGCCGCGCCGACGCGATTGACGCCCTTCTCGTACTTCTGCACCTGCTGGAAGCTGACGCCGAGTTTTTCGCCGAGCTCCGCCTGCGAGATCTTCTGTTCGACCCGCCGCAACCGGATTCGCTTGCCAAGTTCGATGTCGGGCTTGCCGGCGCTGCGCTGTTTCATTCTCTTTGCTGCTGATTTGTTCATTCGCTCCTACCGTCCTTCGGTCGAGAAGCCCCCGAAAAGATGGGTCAGGGACTCGCCCATATACACCGCCTTGAATTCCCTGGGATGGACGAACTCGTCCCTGAACCAGGGGAATTTGGCGGGATTGAAAGCCTCCACCAGCCAGTCGATCGTGCGGCGCACCCGCGGGATGCGGCCGCTGCCGGGATGGTAGGAGAGCCAGATGTCGAAAGGCCTGCGAAACTCGATATCGAGCGGCACGACGCCGCCGAGTGCGGAGGTATAGGTGGGAAACACGCCGACACCGGCGCCGTTGGCGACAGCCCAGTAGTTGGCGCTGCTGACATTGGTGCGCATCGCGAGCAGGTCGCGCTGGGAAAAGCCGGGGAAGAAACTCTCGAACAATTCCTTCGTCGCGGTCTGGTCCGCGCTCTGCAGCACCATGCGGTGCCTGGTCAGGTCGGCGAACGATTTCGGTGCGCCGTGGGCGGCGATGTAGGCTTCGCTCGCAAAGAACATCAGGTGCATGCGGCCGAGCCGCACCAGCTTGGCGTCGAGCGAAGCCGGTTGCGACAGATGGATGGCGACGTCGGCTTCGTGCCGGGAGACGTCGGCCGAGCGCATCGCGCAGTGCAGGTCGACGAGAATGTTGGGATAGGATCGCTGGAATTCGACCAGGCGAGGGGCTACCCAGAAGGTGCCGAGACCCTCGGTGACGGCAACGCGGACTTCGCCGGAAATCGTGCTGTTGACGGAGTTGCTCGCCCGCATCAGGTCGAAGGCGGCGGCCTCCATGCGCTCAACGGCCGAGACCACCGTCGCGCCCTCGTCGGTGAGGTGGGTGCCGTGCACGTCGCGGGTGAACAGGGTGGCCCCGACCTGCCGCTCGAAATCGTCGATCCGCCGGCGCACGACGTTGATCGACAGGTCGAGCCGCTCGGCGGCCGAGCGGAAGCTGCCGCAGCGTACCACCTCCAGGAAGATGCGGGCCGCGTCCCAATCGGAAAGACCGCCGAGGGATGCAGTCCGGCGTTCTTCCTGTGGAACACCCCTTTCCAGCGTAAGCGACATACAGGCCTCTTTACCTCGGATAATCTTGGCAGAAGATGTCGAGCAGTACAACCAGGGCGGGTCTCGCGCCCCGATTATTCACGCCTAAAATTGCTGCCCAGCCGCGAATCCCGGGTTCTTACGGGGTTTTTGCCCAAAGGGCGGCATTTTTGGGGTATCTGGATATGGCGGTTGTTCGCTTCGGGCTCGTCCGGCGGCACCGCCACGGCCAACCCAGCACAACTCGGCAGATCTACCGGCAGCGCAGGGCACGTCCGGCCGTCGGCCGGTGGCGCATTCTGGGACAGGCGCCGCGCCGAGCCCTGTCGTGAGCCCGGGGGCGTGGGGAGATGGTCATGAAGCCGCCGAACGAACAGTCTTCGATCTACCTTGCAAGCTCGATCGCGGCGGAAACGCTGGCCGCCAACTCGCAAGCCAAATTGCGATCGGTCCTCGCGACGCTCGAACAGTGCCGGTCCTCGCTGAACGACCAATCCGAGCACGACACGGCGGACCTGCTGTCGGTGGCCATCCTGCAGCTTCGCATGAACCTCAAGGGCGTGACCTATTCCGAGTTGAGGCTGCTCAGCGATGCGCAGGCGGCCGAGGAGCAGGTGCTTGCGGCGCGCGAGCCAAAGGCGCCGCGGGGACGGCGCCGCCGTAGCCGCCCCGACCTCAAGCTCGTGACCTAGAACATGATCCGGAAAAACGTGAAGCGGTTTTCCGAAAAGATCATGCTCGAGCAACAATCCAAACCGGGATGACGATTCATCCCAATCTCGTCGCGCCCTAGAAGCCGCTAACCCTCGCTCTCCAGCGCAACGGATATGGTGTAGACCACGCCGCGCGGCAGGAAATCGACGGTCGCCTCGCCGCCGAGCTGGTCGCGCGCGCTGCGCTCGATCAGCCGGGAGCCGAAGCCGCGTTGTACGGGCGCGCTCACCGGCGGGCCGCCGGCCTCGGTCCAGATCAGGCGCAGCTTCCGCCTGGCGTCCTCTTCGATGATTTCCCAGTCCAGCGTCACCGTGCCGCCGTCGTTCGACAGCGCGCCGTATTTGGCGGCGTTGGTGGCGATCTCGTGCAGGATCATCGAAAGCACGACGGCCAGCCGCGGCGCCAGCGGAACTTTCGGGCCGAACATTTTCACCCGGCCGGTGTCGGCGACGGCGTAGGGCTGCAGCACGCGGCCGACCACGTCCTGCAGGTCCGAGCCCTGCCATTTCTCCGTGCTCAGCAGGTTGTGTGCTTCGGCCAGCGCGCGCAGGCGGCCCTCGAACTTCTCCCGTTCGGGACGGCTGGCGCTGCGGAAGGTCTGCGCCGCGATCGATTGCAGGATGGCGAGCGTGTTCTTCACGCGATGATTCAACTCCTCGACCAGCAGCTCCTGCAGCATCTCGCCGCGCGCGATCGTCGTCGCCATCCGCACCGCGAAGGCAAGACCGATCAGCAGCAGCAGGCCGCCAATCGCGCTTGTGATGGCGAGATTGCGCCATAGGGGTCCGACCAGCGATCCTTCGGCAATACCCGCCGCGACGGTCCAGCCCGTCAGCGAAGACCGTGTGTAACTCGTGATCAACGGCACGCCTTCAAGCGAGACCGTGGACACGGTCGCCTCAGGCTTGCGGAACATCTCCGCGAAAAGCGTCGGCGAAGCGCGCTTGCCGACGGTCTCCTGCGGGTTCGGCATCCGCGCAAAATTGATGCCCTCGCCGTCGAAGATCGAAATCGTCCAGTCGTTATTCGGACGCTGTCTCTCGATGATGTTCTGGAATATCTCGATCGGCGGGTTGAACGAGATGACGTGGGCCACGTCGCCGTTCTTGATGACCGGTACCTCCACCGTGACGATGTGCTGCTTCCTGACCGCGTCGATGAACAGGTTCGAGTAGGCGGGCTGCTTGCTCGCAAACACCTTCTCGACGATGTCGCGGTTGTTGCGCGGCGGCAGGCTCGGCGTATCCTCCGTGACGGAGGAGAACACCTGCCGTCCCCTGCGGTCGGCCACCAGCAGCACGCCATCCCTGCCATATTGCTCGAGAAATCCGAGCGCTATCGGGCGGAAGGCGTCGTAATCGCCGGTGCTCAGCGGAGACGTCAGCGCGAGTACCTGCAATCCCCCGGTCATCCGCTGCACCTCGGCGTCGAGCACGAGGCGGATCGACCGTACGGTCGCGAGCACGCGCTGGGTCGCGTCCTCGCGGTCCTGTTTGTAATTGTAGAAGACGATGCCGCCCGCGAACACGATCAGCGGGAGCGTGGTTCCCGCCACCAGAAGGGCGAGGCGCACTGGCAGGGACAGTTTTGACACAAATTACCCGGGCGATACTAAACCGCCCGGGGACAATAGGAGAAGGCCCGAAAATCCGCCAAGGAAAATAATCGCAGGCCGGATTCCGCGGCGCAGCGCGGAACCCGCAGCTCTCAGAGATTGCTGTCCGTGATTGCCGCGTTGATCATGGTGCGCAGCTCGCGCCGGATCGGGTAGGCGGTGGACGGCATGACCTGGGTCATGAAGATCGCGACCAGTTCCTCGGCGGGGTCGATCCAGAACGCGGTCGCGGCGGCGCCGCCCCAGAAATATTCGCCGGGGCTGCCCGCGACCAGTGTCTGCGCCGGATCCATGGTGACGGCAAAGCCGAGGCCGAAGCCGACGCCGTTGTTGGTCGCCTCGGAGAACATCGAACGCGACAGTGCCGGAAGATCGCGTCCGCCGGGCAGGTGGTTGGTCGTCATCAGGGCCAGCGTCTTCGGCCCGAGCAGGCGGACGCCGCCGAGTTCGCCGCGGTTGAGCAGCGCGCGGCAGAAGGTGAGGTAGTCGGCCGATGTCGAGCACAAGCCGCCGCCGCCGGAGAAGAAGGTGGGCGGCGTGAGATACGGGCTCTTCTTCGGATCGTCCTGCAGGGTCAGCATGGCCTTGCGCTCGGCGGCGTGGAACTTGAGTTCGCCGGGCGGATCGGCGGAGTAGCACGCGGCGAAGCGATGCGCCTTGTCGGCGGGCACGTGAAAGTCGGTGTCGTTCATCCCGAGCGGCTTGAAGATGCGCTCCTTCAGGAACTGCTCGAACGGCTGGCCGGAAATCTTGCCGACGAGATAGCCGATCACGTCGGTCGAAAGCGAGTAGTTCCAGGCCTCGCCGGGCGAGAACTCCAGCGGCATCTTCGCCAGATCCTCGATCATCGAATCGAGTGTGCCCGACGTGACGACCTCGCCGAGCTTCCTTTCGCGATAGCCGGCATCGACGTTGGAGCGCTGCTGGAAGCCGTAGGTGAGGCCCGACGTATGGCGGAGCAGGTCGACGATCTGCATCGGCCGCACCGGCGGTTTGGTAAGGTAGGCCGGATTGCTGCCGGCGACGAACACGCCGAGATTTTTCCATTCCGGAATGTATTTGTGCACGGGCTCGTCGATGGCGACGCGGCCTTCCTCGACCAGCATCATGAAGGCGACCGAGGTGATCGGCTTGGTCATGGAATAGATGCGGAAGATAGTGTCGTCCTTGACCGGCGCCTTGCGCTCGAGGTCGGCATAGCCCTGCACGGAGGAGTGCACGATCTTGCCGCGGCGGTAGACCGTCAGCTGCGCTCCCGGGTAACGGCCGGCGTCGATGTAACGCTCTTTCAGGTGCCGATCGACGCGGGCGAGCGCGGCGCTCGACATGCCGGCGGATTCGGGGGAGGCGGGGGTCGGGGCGAGCATCGGACGGGTCTCCGGAACTGGCAGGGATGGGTTTGATAGCCGAAAAGCGTGTCGCTTTCCAATCGCTGTGCTTACGCAGGACCGGTAGGCTGGTGTAGGCTTGCCGACCTTCCCGTCGCGTTATCCGCAGGACAGCCAGAAAATGACCCAATTCAGCGAAGCCGAACTGACCGCCGCCGTCCTCGACAGCTTCAACGACACGCCGGACCCGCGGGCCAAATTCCTGCTGCAGGAGCTGGTGAAGTCGCTGCACGACTATGTCCGCAAGACCGACCTGACCTTCGCTGAGTGGGAGCTGGCGATCGATTTCCTGACCCGGACCGGACAGAAGTGCACGCCGATCCGCCAGGAGTTCATCCTGCTTTCCGACGTGCTCGGCGTCTCCATGCTGGTCGACGCGGTCAATCATCGCGAACGCGAAGGGGCGACCGAGACCACGGTGCTCGGGCCCTTCTATGTCGGCGAACACAAGGTGACGCCGCACGGCACCGATATTTCAGCCAAACTGGCCGGCGAGCGGATGTTCGTACAGAGCAGGGTCGTCGATATCGCCGGCAAACCGCTGGCTGGTGTCCCCGTCGACGTCTGGCATGCCGACGACGACGGCTTTTACGACTCGCAGAAGCCGACCTATGCGACCGAGGGAGCGACGTCGCGGGCGCGCTTCATCACCGACGCCGACGGCCGCTTCTTCTTCCGCTCCATCGTGCCGTGTAGCTATCCGATCCCCGTGGATGGGCCGGTCGGCGAGATGATCACATACACCAAACGTCCGGCGATGCGGCCGGCGCATGTGCATTTCCTGGTCGCGGCCCCCGGCTACGAGCCGCTGGTCACCCACGTCTTCATCGGCGGCGATCCCAACATCGATTGCGACGTCGTGTTCGGCGTCAAGGACGAACTAATCGCCACCATCGAAAAGCGCAGCGATGCCACGATGCCCGACGGCAAGCCGGCGGGCTCGCCCTGGCACCTCATGACCTACGAGTTCAGGATGAAGCCGGGCGGCGGAGCGGCACCGAAACCGCTCGCAGCGAAGGCCACGGAAGACGCCTGAGTATAAAACGGCGTCACTTGCCCAATCCTTGTGCGGCGCACAGGGATTGGGCGAATGGCCCACAAGATTTGAGCGAATCGCAAATTTTCGAAGCGCGCAAAAGTTAACGGCCGTTAATCGGCGGTGCGCATAAGCTCATGTAATTCATAGCGTTATTGCGCTGCGGCAAGGTTGGCACACCGCTTGAATAGTGGGTGCTGACGCCATTGATGCCGTCCCTCGAGACCAACCCATCCGAATTGTGACGCCGCAAATCCGGGGCCTCCCCGGAGCGTGCCTTCATGCGCCCCGCGCAGCGTCATCGGTACGGCCTCGAACGCACAGACGCACCAACCAACGCAACGACGCAAAGGACGATACGACCGATGACCAAGCGCACCGACAAGACTTCAGGCCTCAGCCGCCGCCAGCTCCTGACGGCCGCGAGCGGCACCGCCGCACTTCTCGCCACCGTCAGGCTCAATTTTCCCGCCGGTGCGTTCGCGCAGGCCGCAGGGCCCGAAGTGACCGGCGCCAAGCTCGGCTTCATCGCGCTGAGCGATGCCGGTCCGCTGTTCGTCGCCAAGGACAAGGGCTTCTTCGCCAAATACGGCATGCCCGACGTCGACGTGCAGAAGCAGGCTTCCTGGGGCACCACGCGCGACAACCTCGTGCTCGGCTCCGAAGGCAACGGCATCGACGGCGCGCACATCCTCACCCCGATGCCGTACCTGATCTCGGCCGGCAAGGTGACGCAGAACAACCAGCCGACGCCGATGTACATCATGGCGCGCCTCAATCTCGACAGCCAGTGCATCTCGGTCGCCAAGGAATATGCCGACCTGAAACTCTCGACCGACGCCTCGCCCTTCAAGGCGGCGCTGGAGAAGAAGAAGGCGGGCGGAAAGGCCATCAAGGCCGCGATGACGTTTCCCGGCGGCACCCACGATCTCTGGATCCGCTATTGGCTCGCGGCCGGCGGTATCGATCCCGACAAGGACATCGAGACCATCGTCGTGCCGCCGCCGCAGATGGTCGCCAACATGAAGGTCGGCACCATGGATTGCTTCTGCGTCGGCGAGCCGTGGAACCTGCAGCTCATCAATCAGGGCATCGGCTATACCGCGGTCACCACCGGCGAACTCTGGAACAAGCATCCGGAGAAGTCGTTCGCGTTGCGCGCCGCCTGGGTCGACAAATATCCGAAGGCCGCGAAAGCCCTGACCATGGCTGTCATGGAAGCCCAGCAGTGGTCCGACAAGGCCGAGAACAAGAAGGAACTCGCCACCATCATGGGCAAGCGGCAGTGGATGAACTGCCCGGTCGACGACGTCTATGACCGTTCCGCCGGCAAGTTCGACTACGGCATCCCGGGCAAGGTGGTCGAGAACTCGCCGCATATCATGAAGTACTGGAAGGACTTCGCCTCCTATCCGTTCCAGAGCCACGATCTCTGGTTCCTCACCGAGGATATCCGCTGGGGCAAGTTCGAGCCGACGGTCGATACCAAGGCGCTGATCGCCAAGGTCAACCGCGAGGACGTCTGGCGCGAGGCCGCCAAGGAAATGGGAGTCGCAGCTGCCGATATCCCGGCGTCGAAGTCGCGCGGCAAGGAGACCTTCTTCGACGGCAAGGTGTTCGATCCCGAGAATCCGGCCGCGTACCTCAAGTCCCTTTCCATCAAGCGCGTCGAGGTCTGATCGCTGCGGGCTGCGCGGAAAGCGCGGCCCGTCCATTCCATCACGGAGACACTTTCCAGATGTCGATGCCTGCCATGAAATCTGAAGCCGCTGTGGCCGTGCCGGCTGCCTCTGCTCCTGCGGAAATCGTGACGATGACGCCCAAGCGGGCGCCGGTCGCGGAAAAGTACGCCAAGTTGGCGAAGGAGACCGCGGTGCGCGTGATCCCGCCGCTGGTGGTGCTGGCGCTGCTCCTTCTGTTCTGGGAGCTCGCCTGCCGCCGCGCCGGCTCGGCGCTGCCGCCGCCGTCGCGGGTGTTCAACGAAACCAGGGAGCTGATCTTCGATCCGTTCTTCGACCGCGGCGGCATCGACAAGGGCCTGTTCTGGCACCTGTCGGCCTCGCTGCAGCGCGTCGCGCTCGGCTATTCGCTCGCCGCGATCGCCGGCGTCGCGCTCGGCACGCTGGTTGGACAATCCGTCTGGGCGATGCGCGGTCTCGATCCGCTGTTCCAGGTGCTGCGCACCATCCCGCCGCTGGCCTGGCTGCCGTTGTCGCTGGCGGCGTTCCGCGACGGCCAGCCGTCGGCGATCTTCGTGATCTTCATCACCTCGATCTGGCCGATCATCATCAACACCGCGGTCGGCATCCGCAACATCCCGCAGGATTACCGCAACGTCGCCGCCGTGGTGCAGCTCAATCCGCTGGAGTTCTTCGGCAAGATCATGATCCCGGCCGCTGCGCCCTACATCTTCACGGGCCTGCGGATCGGTATCGGCCTGTCGTGGCTCGCCATCGTCGCCGCGGAAATGCTGATCGGCGGCGTCGGCATCGGCTTCTTCATCTGGGACGCGTGGAACTCCTCGCACATCAGCGAGATCGTGCTCGCGCTGTTCTATGTCGGAATCATCGGCTTCCTGCTCGACCGCATGATCGCGATCGTCGGCAAGTTCGTGACCCGCGGCACCGCGGCGAATTGAGGGGGAAACGTCCATGCAGTCTTATCTCAAGCTCGATCACATCGACAAGACCTTCACCCGCGGCAACGCCACCACCGAGGTGCTGAAGGACATCAACCTGACGATCGAGAAGGGACAATACGTCTCGATCATCGGCCACTCCGGCTGCGGCAAGTCCACGCTGCTCAATATCGTCGCCGGCCTCACCAATGCGACGCAGGGCGGCGTGCTGCTGGAGAACCGCGAGGTCAATTCGCCCGGTCCCGACCGCGCGGTGGTGTTCCAGAACCACAGCCTGCTGCCGTGGCTCACCGTCTACGAGAACGTCAGGCTCGGCGTCGACAAGGTGTTCGCTTCCAGCAAGACCCGCGCCGAGCGCGACGCCTGGGTGATGCACAACCTCAACCTCGTGCAGATGGCCCATGCCAAGGACAAGCGTCCGTCGGAGATTTCCGGCGGCATGAAGCAGCGCGTCGGCATCGCGCGGGCGCTGGCCATGGAGCCGAAGGTGCTGCTGCTCGACGAGCCCTTCGGCGCGCTCGACGCGCTGACCCGGGCGCACCTGCAGGACTCCGTGATGGCGCTGCACCAGAAGCTCGGCAACACCATCCTGATGATCACGCATGACGTGGACGAGGCCGTGCTGCTCTCGGACCGCATCGTGATGATGACCAATGGCCCGAGCGCGCGGATCGGCGAGGTGCTGGAGGTGCCATTGGCGCGCCCGCGCAAGCGGCTCGAGCTCGCGACCAACGCGGCGTACCTGAAATGCCGGCAGCGCGTGCTGGAATTCCTCTACGAGCGGCATCGCTTCGTCGAGGCTGCTTAGGGCATGTTGCCCTCGGCTCATCTTCACCTCACCGCAACGGCGCGGCGAGGGAGGCAACGTGCAAGGAGGCACGGATGACACCCGAACAAGTCAAATTCGTCCAGGACAGTTTTGCCAAGGTCGCCCCGATCGCCGATCAGGCGGCGGTGATCTTCTACGACCGCCTGTTCGAGGTTGCACCGGGCGTGAAAGCGATGTTTCCCGCCGACATGACCGAGCAGCGCAAGAAGCTGATGGCGACGCTTGCCGCCGTCGTCAACGGCCTTTCCAACCTCGAATCCATCCTGCCGGCGGCAAGCGCGCTCGCCGTCCGTCATGTCAGCTACGGTGCGAGGCCCGAGCACTATCCGGTGGTCGGCGGCGCGCTGCTGTGGACGCTGGAGAAGGGTCTCGGCGCGGCCTGGACCCCCGAGACCGCCGCTGCATGGACGGCGGCCTACGACACGCTGTCCGGCTACATGGTCGCCGAAGCCTACGGCAAGGCACAGGCGGCGGAGTGATCCGGGCATAGCGGGACCACCGCTTCGCGTAGTTGCCCGTGCTGCGAGACTTCGTCTATCGTCCGCCCATTCCAGGACTGGCGGACGAGGCATTCGTGCGGCAACAACCTTTCGGCAAAGGCGGCCCGAATGTCTCCGTGATCGGGCAGGGCTCGTGGTATCTGGACCGCGGCGACCGCAAGCGCGCGATCGCGGCGCTACAGTGCGGCATCGACGCCGGAATGACCCATATCGACACCGCCGAGATGTATGGCGATGCCGAGCTCGTCATTGCCGATGCGATTGCCGGCAGGCGCGACGGCCTGTTCCTGGTGTCGAAAGTGTTGCCCAGCAATGCCTCGCGCCGCGGCACCGTCACGGCCTGCGAGCGTTCGCTGCAGCGGCTGAAGACCGATTATCTCGATTGTTATCTGCTGCACTGGCGGGGTTCCTATCCGCTGGAAGACACCGTTGCCGCCTTCGAGGAACTTGTCGCCGCGGGTAAGATCCGCTCCTGGGGCGTCAGCAATTTCGACGCGGACGATCTCGGTCAGCTGCTGGCGGTTTCCGGCAAGGGCAGGATCGCCTGCAACCAGGTGCTCTATCACCTGCAGGAGCGCGCCATCGAGCATGCCGTGATTCCCTGGTGCGAGAAGCACGGCGTTGCCGTCGTCGCCTATTCGCCGTTCGGCCACAACGACTTTCCGTCGCCGCGCAGCAAGGGCGGCGCGGTGTTGCAGTCGATCGCGGACGCCCGCAAGGCGACACCTCACCAGGTCGCGCTCAGCTTCCTTTCGCGCGCGCCGGGCGTGTTTCCAATTCCAAAGGCGTCGTCCGCGGAACACGCCGCCGAGAACGCGGTCGCTGGAAACCTGACGCTCAGCGCCAGCGAAATTTCCGCCATCGACAAGGCGTTCCCGCGCGGGCCAAAGCCGCGCGGACTGCCGATGCTGTGAGCGTGGTCGCGATCATCGCGATGTCATACTCTTAACAAAGCGTTACTTTTGCGGTGTGCCCGCACAGCGCATATCGGCATCCCGCTATCGTGCCTTGTGTATCGGCGCCGACTGGCGTTTTCTGAGGCGCGTTAGATTCGATTTTCCACCGTCAGAGCCAGCCGTGAATCCACCCCCCGCCGCAGCCGCAAGGCTCGACAGCGCTCCGATATCGTTGCCCGAACGCAAGCCTGCCATGCCGAAGGCGCCCGCGCGCACCGACCGGCCGTTCAAGGGCATCGCGCTGATCCTCGCCTCGACCATCTTCCTCGGCCTGTCGGACGTCACCGCGAAGTATCTTTCCTCGTCGCTGCCTTCGATCGAGATCGCCTGGATCAGGTTCCTGGTCTTCTTCCTGATCATGACGCCGGCGATGATTCCCGGCTCGCCGCTCTTCGCGCTGAAGACCGGCCGTCGCGGGCTGCAGTTCATGCGCGGCGCCACCGTGCTCGGCTCGTCCCTGTTCTTCATTACCGGGCTCGGCTTCCTGCCGATCGCGGAGGCCTCGGCCACCGGCTTTGTCGCGCCGCTGTTCGTCACGGCGCTGTCGATCGTGTTCCTGAACGAGATGGTCGGTATGCGCCGCTGGATCGCCACGGGCGTCGGCCTGCTCGGCGTCCTCATTATCCTGCGGCCCGGCACGTCGGCGTTTCAAGTCGCCGCCTTCTTCCCGCTCGTCTCGGCGCTGTGCTGGGCGTGCACGCTGATCATGACGCGCATGCTGAGCGGCACCGACCGCGCCATCACCACCATGACCTATTCGTCGATTGCCGGCCTGCTGATCCTGTCGGCGCTGGTGCCGTTCGTATGGATCACGCCGAGCTGGCAGGCGATCGCCTTCGGCATCTTCATCGGCGTCGCCTCCACCGCCGGGCAGTGGATCGTCGTGCTCGCGTTCCGCTATGCAGATGCCTCCGTGCTTGCGCCGTTCTCCTACACCCAGCTGCTCTGGGTCAGCGTCCTCGGCTTCTTCGTCTTCGGCGAGATCCCGGACGCCTGGACTGTGGTCGGCGCCGGCTTCATCGTGGCAAGCGGTCTCTACACCGCACATCGCGAGCGGGTACGGCATTCGCAACTTGCGGTTCCGGCCGAACGGTCGCCCAACGCCTGATCGTTTCGTATCCTTTTGGCCACAGCCGGACAAAAAACTCGGCTAAATCACTGTCCAATCAACCGAACTTGCGTGTCGCACGGCTTGCCTGTCGTGACTCCGTCGCCCTGATTTGCCAAAGTTCCGGCAACGGAATGCCACCCCAATGGGTTGGCGAATGGCAGGGGCTGGGGTGGTGTCGAAGTTGGGCCGAACGGCATTTTGGGCCGTCGCGATGGCTGCGCTTGCGGCCGATGCGGGCGTCAATTCCGCTCCGGCCCAGCAATATTTCAACGGCTCCCAGACCACGCCGAACGGCGCCATCAACGGCGGCGGCGGCGTTGGGGACACAACCACCACCAACTGGACCGACGATCCCGGCACCACTTCGAGCGCCTACGATCCGTCGGCCGCGACGACCACGATTTTCGGCGCCTCGGGGACCTCGACGCCGGCCAGCGGCGGCACCGTCACGGTCGCGCCGTCGGGCGTGCAGCTGACCAGCAGCGTCATATTCAGCTTCACCGGCGACAATACGATCTACACCATTCAGGGCGGCGAGCTGCGCGTGGCGGCGGGCGGCACCACGTTCACCGTTCTGCCTGTCTCCGGCGGTACCGATCCCTCGGCGGAGGTCGCTTCCAGCATCACCGGGACCGGCGGCATCAGCGTGACCGGCACCGGCACCCTGCTGCTCTCGGGCGCCAGCACCTACGCCGGCGGCACCACCATCTGCGCCTGCGCCACGCTGCAGCTCGGCGATGCCACGCGCACGGCGAGCATCGTCGGCGCGGTCGTCAACGAAGGCACTTTCAACATCGTCAACGCCAACACCTCGGGCATTACCTCGATCCTGAACGACGGCACCTTCAATCCGTTCGCCGAGACGAACTTCCTGAACAACACCTCCGCCAGCAACATCCAGATCACCAATTTCAACGGCGGCGTCACCAATTTCGGCGCGAGCGGCGCGGGCGTCCACACCGCCACCGCGGGCAGCGCCACCATCATCAACGACGGCGGCGCCGCCTTCTTCTACTCGCAGACGACCGCCGGCACGGCCAGCATCACCAACCGCTTCGGCGGCTTTACCGGTTTTGCCGAGCAGTCCACCGCGGGTTCGGCGACCATCGTGAACGAGAATTCCGGCTCGACCAATTTCGGCCAGCCGTTCAGCCTGACCGACGCGCCGACGGCGGGCAATGCCACGATCGTCAACCACGCGACCGGCTTGACCGAGTTCAACGCCTTCTCAACCGCCGGCAATGCCACCATCATCACCAACAACGGCGGCGAAACCGACTTTTACGACAATTCCACCGGCGGCAATGCGCGCTTCATCACCAATGCCGGCGGCATCGTCGACTTCAGCAGCAGCATCGGCCCCAATGGCGATGGCCGCATCACCGCCGGCTCGATCGAAGGCGCGGGGACCTACTATATCGGCGGCGGCAACACGCTGGTCGTCGGCGGCAACAACCTCTCCACCGAAGTCAGCGGAACGATCGAGGATGGTTGCGGCTGCCTGCCAGGCAATCTCGAGAAAGTCGGCTCCGGCAGGCTGATCCTGTCCGGCATCAACACCTATACCGGCACCACGACGGTGAACGGCGGCGTGCTGCAGGTGGACGGCTTCAACGATGCTTCGAGCCTCACCACGGTGAACGCAGGCGGCGCGCTCACCGGCATCGGCACCGTCGGCCATACCATCGTCGCCAATGGCGGCATCTATGCTCCCGGCAGCGGCACGCCGGGCTCGTTCCAGGCCGTCAACGGCAATCTCGCCTTTCAGTCCGGCGCGCTCTATCTGGTTGCGCTGAATTCCGTCACGTCTAGCTTTGCCAACGTCGCCGGCAACGCCGCGCTGGACGGCACCGTCGTGGCCGCGTTCCTGCCGGGCAGCACCGTGCTGCCGCAATACACGATCATGCAGGTCGGCACCCACAGCGGCAGTTTTGCCGGCGTCGCCGCGCCCGGCGGTCTCGTCGGCACCATCACGTCCGATCCCGGCAATATCTACCTCAACTTCGCGCTCGACTGGTCGGCGAAGCACAATCTCAACATCAACCAGCGCAACGTCGCTGACACGCTGCAGAATTACTACAACAGCAACGGCAGCATTCCTTCCGCCTTCGCCGGGCTGACGCCCGCCGGCCTGACGCAGGTGTCGGGCGAACTCGCCACCGGCACCCAGCAGGCGACGTTCGACGCGATGAACCTGTTCATCGGGCTGCTCACCGATCCCTTCGTCGCCGGCCGCAACGGCGGCGTGGGCGGAACTGCCGGAGCGACGGCCTATGCCGATGAGCAATCGCTCGCCTATGCCGGCAAGAAGTCCCCCGGCACGGCGCGCGAGGCCTTTGCGAAACTTCCGACCAAGGCTGACGTCGCGCGCAACGACCTGCTGGACAACCGCTGGAGCCTGTGGGGCGCGGCGTTCGGCGGCGGCAACAACACCGACGGCAACGCCGTGGTCGGCTCCAATGCCGCGACTGCGCGCGCCTTCGGCTTCGCTGCCGGGGCCGACTTCCGCATCAGCCGTGAAACGCTCGCCGGCTTTGCCGTTGCCGGCGGCGGCACCAGCTTCAGCGTGGTGGGCAGCGGCTCCGGACGTTCCGACATGTTCCAGGCCGGCGCCTTCGTCCGGCACAGGACGGGACCGGCCTATGTCACGGCCGCCGCCGCCTGGAGCTGGCAGGATGTCACGACCGACCGCACGGTGACGGCCGCCGGATTCGAACAGCTGCGCGCCCGGTTCGACGCCAATGCCATCACCGGCCGCATCGAAGGCGGCTACCGCTATGCCACGCCATGGATGGGGGTGACGCCGTATGCGGCGGGTCAGTTCACGACCTATTTCCTGCCGGCCTATGCCGAGCAGGTGCTGGCGGGTCCGGGCACCTTCGCGCTGAACTATGCCGCCAAGGACGTTACCGCCGCGCGGACCGAACTCGGCGTCCGGCTCGACAGATCCTATGCCATGCAGAGCGCGATCCTGACGCTGCGCGGCAGGCTCGCCTGGGCGCACGATTTCTACAGCGACCGCAGCATCGCGCCGGCGTTCCAGACGCTGCCGGGCACGTCCTTCATCGTTTATGGCGCGGCACAGCCGCAGAACTCGGCCCTGACCACCGCAGCGGCGGAGATGAAGTGGTTGAACGGCTGGTCGGCCGCCGCGACCTTCGAGGGCCAGTTCTCGGACGTCAACCGCTCCTACGCCGGCAAGGGCGTGCTGCGCCATTCCTGGTGAGCGCGGATCAGGCCGAGCGTAGCCGGCGTTCGCCGCTGCTTTCCGCCGCAACTGCCTCCACGATTGCGTCCAGCTCCATCCGCCGCCGGTAGTCCGGATCGATATGGCGTGCCTTGACCAGGCCGTCGCGGCCGACCACGAAGGTCGCGGGCACCGGCAGCATCCACGTGTCGTTGCCATTATAGGGTTCGATATCGAAGCCGCTGTCCTTCATCGCCTCCCGCTTCTCGTCGCCGACCCAGAACGCCAGGTTGATCGAGAGCGCATAGCCGTTGTCGAGATCGGTGAGCACGGGGAAGGGGGCGCCGGCATAGTCGCGCAGGGCCGCGCCGTACTGATGCGTCTCCGGCGAGATCGCAACGATTTCGCCGCCTCGACGCCGGACCTCGGGCGCAATCTCCGCCAGCCCGTCGGCGTTGATCTTGCAGTACGGGCACCAGTGCCCGCGGTTGAACGACATCACCACCGGCCCGCGTTCGAGCAGTTCGCCGAGGCGGACCAGCCTGGCGTCCTGGTCCGGCAGGATGAAATCCGGCATCGGATCGCCGACCTGCGGCGAGCTCTGGCCGACCTGGTTGGCTTCGAGCCGCGCCACCATCCGGTCCACGACGGCGGTGAACTCCGGCCGCAGCCGGCGCACCGCATCCGCCACCGTCTGCAGGCGAACGCTGAGCGGCGCATCCATCATGCGGCTGTCTTCGGTTGTCTCTTTCAGGAGTTCGGCGACGGTCTTCTCGGCCATTGTTGTTGTCCCGGTCAGGCGGCGATGATGGAGAGAGGTGGATTTGCGTCTCTTGGCGGCGCCGGCTGCGGCTGCGTGAAGGCCTGCCAGTCCGCGCTGCGCAGCATCTTCATCACGGCGGACGCCACGGCCGTACGCTCGCGTCCGGCGACGCCGTAGAGCTGCACGGTGCGCTTGACGTCGAGACCTTCGATCTCGGCGCGCTGCAAGCTCTGCGGCGTCGAGGCACTGCGCGGCATGATCGCAATGCCGATGTCGGCCTCCAGCAGCCTGATCAGATCGTGCTCGCAGGATACGTCATGACTGCCGCCGAGATCGACGTCGCCGGCATTCAGTGCGGCATTCAATTGTCCGGCACATTCGCAGTAGCCGCGCGACAGCAACTGCTGCTGCTTCAGTTCCTCGAGTTCGACCCGGTCCTTGGCGGCAAGCGGATGGCGGCGGTTGGCGACGAGCTGGAAGCCCTCGGTGAACAGCGGCCAGCTGTCGAGGCGGTCCCAGTCGCGATCGATCTCCACCGCAATGCAGAGCTCGGCCTCGCCCTTTTTCAGGTATTCGCCGATTTCCTTGCCGGTACCGCGCAGCAGCCTGAATTCCAGCGTGCTGAACATCCGCTTCAGCTGGTTGAGATGCGGGATCAGCAGGGCAATATCCACCGCGCCGGCAATGGCGATCCGCAAGGTGCCGATCTTGCCGCCCTTGAAGGAAGTCGCGAGCGAGCGGGCGCCGACGGCGGCTTCATAGCATTGCTTCAGCAGCGGATGCATGCGCTGGCCGAGCTCGGTGAGCTGCGCCGCCGGGCGCTCGCGGCGGAACAGGTCGCCGCCGAGTTCGGCCTCGAGCTGCTTGATGGCGCGGGTCAGCGACGGCTGGGCGACGTTGCACTCCTCGGCGGCGCGGGTGAAGTTCAGCGTGCGGCTGACCGCGAGGAAGTAGCGGATCTGGTGCATTTCCATGAAGTCTGCCCCTTCGGAAATCGCAATGTGCACGGGCAGTCTAGCGGAAGCGTTCGCGAATGGTTCGAAAACCGCCATAGCCTGCGTCTATCGATGCGAAAGCCGGCAGGCATCGCGTCCTGCTTTCGTTCTTTCCTTCCGCCGCCGGTTGTGACAAAGGAACTGGCAAAAAGGGAGGATAAGTCCAGATGCGCGCAGCCATTTTTCGCAACGGCCAGATCGTGGCCGGCAGCTGGCCGGATCCGAAACCCGGGGCAGGCCAGGTGCTGGTCAAGACGCTCGCCTGCGGCATCTGCGGCTCCGACCTGCATGCGCGCCAGCACGCCCACCGCATGGTCGAACTGGCGAGGCACATTCCCCACCGCAAGCCGATGGATCTGTCGCGCGACATCGTGTTCGGCCACGAATTCTGCTGCGAGGTGCTGGACTACGGTCCTGCTACGTCCCGCAAGCTGAAGCCCGGCACCAAGGTGTGCTCGCTGCCGGCGCTGCTGACGCCCGCGGGGATCGAGGGCATCGGCTATTCCAACGACAATGTCGGCGGTTACGCCGAGCGCATGCTGCTCAGCGAACCGCTGCTGCTGGAAGTGCCGAACGGGCTGCCGGCAGCGCATGCGGCGCTGACCGAGCCGCTCGCCGTCGGCGTCCATGCGGTGGCGAAAGCCGGCATTCGCGGCGGCGAGGTGCCGCTGGTGATCGGCTGCGGCCCGGTCGGGCTCGCGGTGATCGCGGCCCTGAAGCTGAAGGGCCTGCACCCGATCGTCGCCGCCGACTATTCGCCCGCGCGCCGCGCGCTGGCGGAGAAGATGGGCGCCGATATCGTCGTCGATCCCGCGCGCACGCAGCCCTACGTGACCTGGGCCGAGCACGCCCAGATGTCGCCGGAGGAGAAGGCGGCGCGCCCGCCGCTGCAGGCGATGCTGCCGGCGCTGAAGCCCGCGCTGATCTTCGAATGCGTCGGCGTGCCCGGCCTGCTGCAGCAGGTGTTCGAGGGCGCGCCGCGCGATGCCAGGATCGTCGTGGTCGGCGTCTGCATGGAGAGCGACCGCTCCGAGCCGATGCTCGGCATCCTGAAGGAGCTCAACGTCCAGTATGTGCTCGGCTACACGCCGGATGAGTTCGCCTGGTCGCTGCGCCTGATCGCCGAAGGCACGGTCGATGCGGCTGCGCTGGTCACCGGCCACGTCGGCATCGACGGCGTGGCGCAGGCCTTCGCCGATCTCGCCAATCCCGAGGCCCACACCAAGATCATCGTCGAGCCGTGGCGGTGAGAGCTTGGCGGATGAAGTAGCGATGGGCATCGACAATTCCAGCCGCCCGCCGGTCCTGGCGCATCAACGCTTCGAGGCGGACAGGGAGGCCTTTGTCGGTCTCGATCTCCGGCAGCGCTTCCAGCGCATCCACGCAACCAACCTCTGGGGTGCGCCGGCGTCCGTCTCGGGTCTCGGATCGGAGGCGGATGCAACTGCGGTATTGCGCCGCGATCTGCCGGGGTTGTTGCGAAAGCTCGGGGTCGCCTCTCTGCTCGACGCGCCCTGCGGCGATGCAGCATGGATCAATTCGGCCGATCTCGGTGTCGCCTTCACCGGCGTCGACATCGTGCCGGAACTGGTCGCGACGCTACGCGAGCGCGCCGGCCGCAACGAGATCAGGGGCGATTACCATCTTGCCGACATTACGCAGGACGCATTGCCGCGCCGCGAAGCCATCCTGTGCCGCGATTGCCTCGTGCATCTGAGTTTTGCCAACATCGATCGCGCGATCGCGAATTTCCGCCGTTCGGGTGCAACTTGGCTGATCACGACCACGTTTCCGGACTGGCGCGACAATTTCGATTGCGAGGACGGCGATTGGCGCGCGCTCAATTTCGAACACGCGCCGTTTCACTGGGGGCGGCCGACGGAGCTGCTCAACGAGGATTGTGCGGAAGCCGGCGGCGGCTGGCGCGACAAGAGCCTCGGCGTATGGCATCTGTCTGGGATTGGCTGCACCTGAGCATTGTGAAGGATGCGGAAACGGGGAATGGAGGAAGCATGATCGCGCTCACGACAAAGGACGTCCTGCCGCAGGACGGCACATCCGGCACGCTGGCCGGGCGGGTCTGGCTGCCGGAGGCTGCGGGTCCCGCGGTCGTCGCAGTGCGCGGCGACGGCGTGTTCGACGTCACGGCGAATTTCCCGACCGTCAGCGCGCTGTGCGAGCAGGACGATCCGGCCGCGGCGCTCGCAGGCGCAAAGGGCGCGCGGATCGGCGATCTCGATTCGATCCTCGCCAACACGCCGCCCGACCGCCGCGACCGCAAAAAGCCCTGGCTGCTGGCGCCGGTCGACCTGCAGGTGCTGAAGGCCGCCGGCGTTACCTTTGCGATCTCGATGCTGGAGCGCGTGATCGAGGAGCGCGCCCGCGGCAATCCGGCATCGGCCGAGGCGATCCGCAAGGAAGTGGTGCGTCTCGTCGGCGACGACTTCTCCAGGCTGAAGCCCGGTTCGGCGGAAGCGATGAAGCTGAAGCAGGTGCTGGTCGACCAGAACGCCTGGAGCCAGTATCTCGAAGTCGGCATCGGTCCCGACGCCGAGGTCTTCACCAAGGCGCCGGTGCTTTCTTCCGTCGGGTCAGGCATGGACGCCGGACTGCATCCCAAGTCCACCTGGAACAACCCGGAGCCGGAAGTGGTGATGGTGGTGTCGAGCCGCGGCAGGATCGTCGGCGCCGCGCTCGGCAACGACGTCAATTTGCGCGACTTCGAGGGCCGCTCGGCGCTGCTGCTCTCCAAGGCCAAGGACAACAACGCTTCCTGCGCCATCGGCCCGCTGCTGCGTCTGTTCGACAGGACATTCTCGCTCGACGACGTCAGGAAGATGGATGTCGGCCTCACCGTGAAGGGCGCCGACGGCTTCGTCCTTGAGGGCCATTCCTCGATCGGCAAGATCAGCCGCGATCCTACCGATATCGTCGCGCAAACCATCGGCAGCGAACATCAATATCCCGACGGCTTTGCGCTGTTCCTCGGCACCATGTTCGCACCGGTGAAGGACCGAGACGCGCCGGGGCAGGGGTTCACCCACAAGCGCGACGACATCGTCACGATCTCGGCGCCTCAACTCGGCCAGCTCGTCAACCGCATGCGCGGCAGCGACGAATGCGAGCCGTGGACCTACGGCATCGGCGAATTGATGCGGAACCTGGCGAAGCGGAAAGTTCTTTAGTGGAACTGCCGGAGCTGCGGCGTCGAATGCTCACGGATATCCTGCGACGCGGCGTAACCGGCTAATCCGCTTCCGTCTTGGCCACCCGATGTCCGTCGGGTCCGCGGTTGAACACGCCGTAATCGCTCGACTTTATACCGGCGCCGGCATTGCTGCCGATCGCTGCCAGGCCGAGCTTCAACAGCTCGCGCACGGCGGCTGCCCGCGTCGGCATGCGGTGCTTGAACCGGAAATCGTCAACGGTTGCGAGCTCTTCGGGAGAGAGCATCACCTGAAGCCTTTCTCCACGTAAATCGCTCATTCCTAATCCCCCGCGATCAGATTGAGTAACTTACTCAACTTGCAAACTTCGCTCCGGTTCCAACGATGTTGACTCTTGCGTCGAATTAGTAACATTAATCAATAAAATCAATGGTTTGCGAAGGGTTCGAATTGCGTTAACATGGCCGGCAATGGGGCGAGTAGAGGCGCTCGCCATCACCGACAAGAACGACAGGATCGAACCGGAGCGGAAATCCAGGGAGCGGCCGCCGCGCCGCCCGAGCTATGACCGCGTCGCCGAAAACATCGAGAAATGGGTCAGCAGCAGCGGCCTGCAGAAGCCGACCTGAAACGTCCCGGACACGCGGCGATGACCATTCACCGGCTGCTGCAGAACATTCCGCTCTCGCCTGAAGACATCGGCCGGCTGGTCGCGGCGTATGAAGCGACGCTGACGGCGCTCGAGCTGGCGAGCCGGAGCGATCCGATTACCGAAATCGTCGCGCGGAAGATCATCGAGATCGGGCAGACCGGCGTGCGCGATCCCATCCAGATCGCAAACCTGGCGATCAAGGCGCTCGGTCCGTCGGCGCGAAAAGGACTCGAGCGTGATTCGGGCAGCCTTAGGAACGCTCGCTCCGGCATGACGTTTTCACGACGGGGCGGCATCAAGGAGTGGCCCACCATGTGTGATTACAGCTTGCACGCCGTGGCATCGCGCGCAGCCGAAGCCGGCGAGACTTTGGTCGTGAGCGGATTCTACGGAACTTCATCCCGCGGATTCGCCTCGCCCGCGGCGCCCAACGTCGCGGTCTGCCTGCGTGCGGGTACGGAGATCGCGTTCGAGGAAGAAGCCTTCAGGGAAGGCCTGATCTTCCGCAGGAAGACGGGCGATCGCGTCGCGCGATTCCGCCATGTCGACGTCGACAATCCGACCACGCACCACGACGCGCTGGAATTCCCCGACGGCACCATCGTCAAACTGAACGAGCTGATCGTCGGCCAGCGCGCCCGCATCGTGCAACTGCAGGCCGAGCCGAAGCCGGCAACGCCGATGCCGCAGCCCGCGGCGCAGGCAACTGTCGAGGCGCCGGAAAGCGTGACCGCCTGAGGCGGAGCGCCTTCAAGTCGGGCTCGCAGAGATGCCGCAGCGGTCTATGCAACCATGCCTGCCGCATGGCGTTGCCTGAAGCAGGCATGGAGCCGACGCGATGAAAGCAGAATATTCCAAACCGCCTTTCCCGGCGCAGCGCCAGCCGATGCCGGGATGGACGGAAAAGACAGGCGCCACTATCGCCACCATCGCCGTCACCGGCGGCGGGCCGTTCCTGTAAGTCGAGTTTCCATTTGCCAAGTGCAGGCCGGATTGTGCTCCAGCGCACAGTCCGCCGCGGGGGCCAGGTTAGCATCACCGAATGTCGCAGGAAAAAGCCGCTTCGTTTTCGATCCTACTCGGCATCGGCCTCATTGTGGCGGCCGCGCTGGTGCTCGTGTTCGCCTTTACTTGAACAGGTCGGATCCGGGTGCTGCGAGCCGGCGGCGAAATCGGCTGCTGGACAGGTAATCGGCAAGGTGCACTCGCCGGGAGCGGGTTAGATGTCGGCGCGTACCGATGCGCTGGTGTCGCGGGCAGAAACCGGAAAAATGAGCCTCGCGTCCATCGTTCCCCGTTGCGTCCGGTTGCCACCCGGCGGTGCGCAAGGTCAACGCCGCCCGGACGACTTGGTTCGACGGTTGTACGGTGATCGGTTGACGGGCCTGAGCGAAATGCCCTCGCGCTGCGCCTTGCTGCGAATGGCCGCAACGGGTCGCTGCAGCTTGACGCTGATGACGCCGGTCGGCGTGTTGCCCTTGGCAAGCTGCCGGAGAGTTCTGACGTCTGCGCTCGACCACGGCTGTCCGGCACGGCGCCTGTAGGATGGATTCGCCTTGCGCGGTCCTTTCTTGCCGATCGGTGATGTCGGTCGCTTCCATGCTGGCTGTGCCATGGGCTGTTCCTCCATTGAGTCCCCTGTTCTGAACAAGGGAATCGCCGGAAATGTTCCGTTGGCCACCCGGGCCGGAACCGCCGCGCGGCATCGCGTCAACGCATTGTTAACCTGAACGGCCGAAACGGCCGAAAGCCGTTTGCAGCGCTACCCGCGTTTGGCTTTGATTCAAAAAGTGCTGCTTTGCTGCGCTCATATTGAGACCGGCATTCCAATCGCCGGCCGGCTTCAGGGGATTGCAGGGTGTTCGACGATTCCGTTCAGGTCAGGTGCCGGCGCTGCAAGAGCGTATTCCGCGAACGCGCTCGCCGCCTTCAGAGCGGCTATTCGCGTCAATGTCCGACCTGCGAGGTCGTTCTGTTCTTCGACGAGGACTCGCAGGATCAAGCCATCCGCCGTGTCATGAGATCCGCCCGGCAGGTTCGCGCTGCGCTGCGCGAGGCCGAGATGGAGCAGCCCCGCAGAAAGCGGGTGCTTCGCGGCGGCGGCAGGCGGAGCGGCTCCTACGAGGCGGCCGAAGCGGAAGACAGCGCGTAGCGCATGCGTAAGCCGTCACTCACACCGGCAGCGCGATCGAGTACTTCACCTGGCTGAGCGCAAAGCTCGACTCGATCGAGGCGATGCCGTCGAGCCGCGTCAGCTTGTTCTTCAGGAAGGCTTCATAGGATGCGAGGTCGGCGGCGACGACGCGCAGCAGGTAGTCGCGATTTCCCGTCATCAGGTAGCATTCCAGCACCTCGTCCCATTTGGAGATGGCGCGCGCGAAGCGGTTGAGGTCTTCTTCCTTCTGGCGCGCCAGCTTGATCGAGATGAAGACGCTGACGTGAAGGCCGAGCGCCTTCTGGTCGACGGTTGCGACATAGCGAGAGATCACGCCACGCTCCTCCAGCAGCTTTACCCGGCGGTGGCAGGGCGAGACCGACAGGCCGACCTTGTCGGCCAGCTCCTGCATGGTCATGCGGCCATCGGTCTGCAGCAGCGCAAGAATCTTGCGGTCGATGGCGTCGAGGGAAGACATTGGGATGAACTCGCAGTTATTGGAACTAGATTGGGAATTTATCCTAATCTGGCCGGGTATGTCGCCAAATTTTGAGATTTTTGGCCACTCCGCCGGGACTAGAATTCAGCCATTCGCCATCGCAGGAAAGCCGCCATGGGAATCGACCCAGCACGCCTGGAAATGCTGTCCGCGCTGAGCCGCAAGGCGCTGTGGCTTTCGTCGTGGACCATTCATCACGCCAACCATATTCGCCCCAATGCCGACGGGCTCAAGGTCGGCGGCCACCAGGCATCAAGCGCCTCGCTCGCCAACATCATGTCGGCGCTGTATTTCTCGGTGCTGCGTCCGCAGGACCGCGTTGCGGTGAAGCCGCATGCCAGCCCCGTATTCCACGCCATCCAGTACCTGTTCGGTCACCAGACCCGCGACAAGCTGGAGAATTTTCGCGGCTTCAAGGGCGCGCAGTCCTATCCCTCGCGCACCAAGGACACCGACGATGTCGATTTCTCCACCGGTTCGGTCGGGCTCGGCGTGGCGCAGACGCTGTTCTCCTCGCTGGTGCAGGACTACGTGAAGGCGCATGGCTGGATGAAGGACCGTCCCGAAGGGCGCATGATCGCATTGGTGGGCGACGCCGAGATGGACGAGGGCAACATCTTCGAGGCGTTGCTGGAGGGGTGGAAGCAGAGCCTGCGCAACACCTGGTGGGTGGTGGATTACAACCGCCAGAGCCTCGATGCGGTCGTGCGCGAGGGGCTGTGGGCGAAGTTCGAATCCATGTTCCGCAATTTCGGCTGGGACGTGGTGATCGTGAAGTACGGCAAGCTGATGCTCGATGCCTTTGCCGAACCCGGTGGCGAGGCGCTGAAGCGCTGGATCGACAATTGCCCGAACCAGATGTACGCCGCGCTGTGCTTCCAGGGCGGCGCGGCCTTCCGCAAGCATCTGCAGGACGACATCGGCGACCAGGGCCCGGTTTCGGCGCTGATTGACCGCCGCAGCGACGAAGAACTGCTGGCGCTGATGTCCAATCTCGGCGGCCACGACATGGCGAGCATGATCGAGGCCTTCGAGGCGATCGATCACGACCGACCGGTATGCTTCATCGCCTACACCATCAAGGGCGTCGGCCTGCCGATGCAGGGCCACAAGGACAATCACGCCGGCCTGATGACACCGGCGCAGATGGAGAAGTGGCGGGCGTCGCAGAACATCCGGCCTGGCCATGAGTGGGACAGGTTCGAGGGCCTGCCGCAGGATCCGGCCAAGCTCGAGGCATTCCTGGCAGCCGTGCCGTTCAACCAGCAAGGCCGCCGCCGCCTGACCGCGCCCGCAATCGAGGTGCCCGGCGAACTCGCCTTCAAGCCGTCGGCGCAGATGTCGACCCAGCAGGGCTTTGGCCTGATCCTCAACGAGCTGGCGCGCGGCGACAGCGCGCTGGCCTCGCGTATCGTCACGACCTCGCCCGACGTCACCGTCTCGACCAATCTCGGCGCCTGGGTGAACCGGCGCGGGCTGTTTGCGAAAGCCGAGAACCACGACCTGTTCAGGCAGGAGAAGATTCCTTCCGCCTTCACCTGGGAATTCTCGCCAAAGGGGCAGCACATCGAGCTCGGCATCGCCGAGATGAACCTGTTCATCATGCTCTCGGCACTCGGTCTGTCGCATTCCATCAATGGCGAACGGCTGCTGCCGGTCGGCACGCTCTACGATCCCTTCATCGAGCGCGGCCTCGATGCGCTGAACTATGCCTGCTACCAGGATGCGCGCTTCATGGTGGCGGCAACACCCTCCGGCATCACGCTGGCGCCGGAAGGCGGCGCGCACCAGTCGATCGCAACGCCCCTGATCGGCATGGCGCAGGACGGGCTTGCTTCGTTCGAGCCGGCCTTTGTCGATGAACTCGCCGTGATCATGCGATGGGGCTTTGGCTACATGCAGCGCGAAGCAGGCCAAGGGGAGGAAGGCGGCGGTTCGGTTTACTTGCGCCTGTCCACGCGCAGCATCGAGCAACCGCAACGGCCGATGAGCGCGGTGCTGCATCAAGACATCACCGAAGGCGCCTACTGGCTGCGCAAGCCCGGGCCGAATTGCGACATCGTGATTGCCTATACCGGTGCGGTGGCGCCTGAGGCGATCGAGGCGGTCGGTTTCATCGGCGAAAGCCATCGCGACGTCGGCCTGCTCGCGATCACGTCAGCCGACCGCCTGCACGCCGGATGGACTGCCGCGCGAAAGTTGCGCCGTGATCGCCGTGGCGTGCAGTATCTCAGCCACATCGAGAACCTGCTGGCGCCGCTGTCGCGCGATTGCGGCATCGTCACCGTGATCGACGGCCATCCGGCAACCCTTGGCTGGCTCGGCAGCGTCCGCGGCAACCGTGTCGAGGCGCTCGGCGTCGAGCATTTCGGCCAGACCGGCACCATCGGCGACCTCTACCGCCACCACGGCCTCGATGCCAACGCCATCATCGATGCGGCGGAAGCCGTAACGGTGGGGGCGCCGATAAGGCACCGGAAGATGGCGGTGTAGCCGTCGGGTGGGTGGGCCCCGGATCAGCAGCGCACCACGCCGCAAGTGCGGCGCGCTGCGCAGCATCCGGGGAACGAGAGTCTTCGTCCTGGCGATATTTCGTGTCCCGGACGCGGTGCAGCGCTTCTTCAGCGGTGCACCGCAGAGCCGGGATCCACCCTCGATCTGGGCACCTTGCCCCCCGCGCCACCGCAGCCCTATATTCCGCGCACGCCGCATCGCGGCCACCCGCATATGGCGGTTCCACCAGCCCCCGCTTTCGTGCAAGGATGCCTGCCGAACGCTTCCGTTCCCCCTTATTCCTGTCCGTACCAAGAGGTTTCCGATGGTCAATCGCATGCAATTCTACATCGACGGCGCCTGGGTCGATCCGGTCGTCAAGAAATCCACCCCCGTCGTCAATCCCGCGACGGAAGAAGCGATGTACGAGGTTGCGCTCGGCTCCAAGGCTGACCTGGACAAGGCCGTCGCCGCTGCCAAGCGCGCCTTCGTCACCTATTCCCAGACCAGCCGCGAGGAGCGCATCGCGCTGCTCGAGAAGATCATTGAAATCTACAAGGGCCGCATGAAGGAAATCGGCGCCGCCGTTTCCGACGAGATGGGCGCGCCGCTGCCGATGGCCGAGAGGTTGCAGGCCGGCGCCGGCCTCGGCCACATCGCCTCGACCCTGGAGGTGCTGAAGAACTATCACTTCGAGGAGAATGTCGGCACCGCCGTCGTGCTCCGCGAGCCGGTCGGCGTCGTCGGCATGATCACGCCCTGGAACTGGCCGCTCAACCAGATCGCCTGCAAGGTTGCGCCTGCGCTTGCCGCCGGCTGCACCATGATCCTGAAGCCCAGCGAGTTCACGCCGACCTCGGCGCTGATCTTCGCGGAGATCCTCCATGAAGCCGGCGTGCCGAAGGGCGTGTTCAACCTGATCAACGGTCTCGGCCCCGAGGTCGGCGCCGCCATGGCCGAACACCCTGATATCGACATGATCTCCTTCACCGGCTCTACCCGCGCCGGCGTCGACGTCGCCAAGCGCGCCGCGCCGACGGTGAAGCGCGTCAGCCAGGAACTCGGCGGCAAGTCGCCGAACGTGATCCTCGAAGGCGCCGACCTCGCCAAGGCGGTGACCGGCGGCGTCATGCACATGTTCAACAACTCCGGCCAGTCCTGCAACGCGCCGTCGCGCATGATCGTGCCGCTGTCGAAGATGAAGGAAGTGGCTGCGATCGCCAAGGGCGTCGCCGACAAGACCAAGGCCGGCGATCCCCGCGGCGAAGGCACCACCATCGGCCCGGTGGTCAATCGCGGCCAGTGGGACAAGATCCAGGCGCTGATCAAGAAGGGTATCGACGAAGGCGCAACGCTGGTCGCCGGCGGCCCCGGTCTTCCGGAAGGCGTCAACAAGGGATTCTATGTCCGCCCGACCATCTTCGCCGACGTCACCAACGACATGACGATCGCGAAGGAGGAGATCTTCGGACCGGTGCTGACCATCATCGGCGCCAAGGACGAAGCCGACGCCGTCAAGATCGCCAATGACACGCCGTATGGTCTGGCCGGTTACGTCACGGGCGATTCGGTGGAAAGCGCGCGCCGCGTCGCTCGCCAGATCCGCGCCGGCAACGTCAACCTGCAGGGCGTGCCGAACGACCGCACCGCGCCGTTCGGCGGCTACAAACAGTCCGGCAACGGCCGCGAATGGGGCAAGTACGGCCTGGAAGAATATCTCGAAGTGAAGGCCGTCGCCGGCTTCAACGCGGCGTAAGTTCTTCGCGAGAGAAATGATGACGCCGGGGCGAGAAATCGCCCCGGCGTTTTCTGTTTGCCGCGCCAAACCCCTGCTGTCGTCCCTGCGAACGCAGGGACCCATACGCCGCGGCGGGTATTATTGCGCGAGCTGCTGACCGACTTTCTTTGAACCGACAACCGCCTGTGGTTATGGGTCCCTGCGTTCGCAGGGACGACAGTTGCGGGTGCGGCGAGAATCTATCCCCCCGCCACGCCCTGCGTGTTCACATACAGCGCGTAGATCGACTGGCTCGCCGCCATGAACAGGCGGTTGCGCTTCAGTCCGCCGAAGCAGAGGTTGGCGCAGCGTTCGGGCAGGGCGATGCGGCCGATCATGACGCCGTCGGGCGCGAACACCACGACGCCGTCGAGCTCGGGATCGCCCATGCCCCAGCCGCACCAGAGATTGCCGTCGATGTCGACGCGAAAGCCGTCCGGCGTGCCGGGTCCAGCGTCGACGAACACGCGCTTGTTCGACAATTTGTCGCCGGAGGGCGAGACGTCATAGGCGAGGATCTTGCGCGTCGGCACGCCGCGGGACTCGATGACGTAGAGGATTTTCTCGTCCGGCGAGAAGGCGAGGCCGTTCGGCCCCAGCACGCCCTCGGCGACGATGCTGGCCTTTCCGGTCGCGCCGTCGATCCGGTAGACGTTCATGTCGATCTCGGGCTCGGCCTTGTAGCCCTCGTAATTGCCGAGCAGGCCGAAGATCGGATCGGTGAACCAGATCGAGCCGTCGGATTTCACCACCACGTCGTTCGGCGAGTTCAGCCGCTTGCCGTCGAAGGAATCCATCAGCACCGTGATCGAGCCGTCATATTCCGTGCGCACCACGCGGCGCCCGCCATGTTCGCAGGTGACGAGCCGTCCCTGGCGATCCCGCGTGTTGCCGTTGGCAAAGTTCGAGGGTTTCCGGAAGATGCTCACCGCGCCGGTCTCTTCCTCCCACTTGATGATGCGCTGGTTAGGGATGTCGCTGCAGAGCAGATAACGTCCGTCGCCGAACCAAACCGGGCCCTCGGCCCAGCGCAGGCCGGTGGTGAGCCGCTCCACGCACGACAATTTCAGCCAGTATTTCTCGAAGCGCGGATCGAGCGCGTGGATCGCGGGATCGGGATAGTGCGTCGCCTGCCGCCATCCGGCCGCGTATGAAGATGCATCGGACATTTGCTGTTCTCGTTGTTGCGTTTCCTCGCAGTTTGGGTTTGCTATCACCCGCAGTCAATGACCGCAAATGATCGCGACCAAAATCGAGGGAAGAGATGCCACGCATATTGATGACCGGCGCTGCGGGAGGAATTGGCACAAGCCTGCGCAAGCTGCTGCCGCCGATCTATCCGGACCTCGTGCTCAGCGACATCAAGAAGCCCGCCGATCTCGCCGCCGGCGAGAAGTTCAAGGCAGCCGATCTTGCCGACCTCGCCCAGGTCGAGGCGATCTGCGAGGGCGTTGACGGCATCCTGCATTTCGGCGGCTATTCGGTCGAAGGCACCTGGGACCAGATCCACCAGGCCAACATCGTCGGCTGCTACAATCTGTTCGAGGCCGCGTATCGCAAGGGCGTCAAGCGCGTGATCTTCGCCTCGTCCAACCACGCGGTCGGCTTCTATCCGCGGCATCACCGCATCGGCACCGACGTCACCGCGCGTCCCGACAGCCGCTACGGCGTCAGCAAGGTGTTCGGCGAGGCGATGGGCGCGCTCTACGCCGACAAGCACGGCCTGAAGGTGACGTGCCTGCGCATCGGCAATTTCGGCGAGGTGCCGCTCGACCATCGCCGGCTCTCGATCTGGCTCAAGCCGGAAGACCTCGTGCAGCTCTGCCGCATCGGCCTCGAACATCCCGACATCCATTTCGAGATCTTCTACGGCGCCTCGTATAACGAGCGCGCCTGGTGGGACAACCACCGCGCCTACGATCTCGGCTATCGCCCGACCGGCCGCGCCGAGGATTTCCGCGAGCATGCGATGGCCGAGCAGGCCAGGCTGAAGCCCGATCCGGTCGGTGACTTCTACCAGGGCGGCGCGTTCTGCAGCATGGAGTTCGACGGCGACAACAGCCGCATCGTGGACTGGAGCAAGCGCTAGCCCTTGCCCCCGTCCTTCGCGATCCGGCCGAGATAGTCCGACTTGCTGTACTGCATGTGATCGACGCAGAGCTGCGCGAACGACCAGTTGTCGCGGCCCTTCAACAGCTCGATCATCAGATCATGCTGCCGCCGCGACTGCGCGAGGCCCTCCGTGTCGGCGAGGTTCTTCGCGCGCATCGGCAGCGTGATGTTCATGTAGTCCTGCAGCGAGCGCACCAGGTAGGGATTGCCGCAGGCCGAGAACAGCGCGACGTGAAAGGCGTCGTTGGCTTCGTGGATGCCGCGCAGGTCCTGCGCGTCGGCCTTTTCGCAATAGCGCCGCTGCAACTCGTTGAGCTCTTCGATCAGGCGCGGCGGCGCGGGCAGGGGGATCATCAGCGCGGCCTGCCGCGTCAGCATCTCCCGCACTTCGTAGATCTGGCGCACCTCGTCGGCGGAATAGAACCGCACGGTGGCGCCGACGTTCTTCTCGCGCAGCACGATGCCTTGCCGCTCGAGCTGGAACAGCGCCTGCCGCACGAAGTGCCGGCTCGCGCCATAGCGGCCCATCAGGCTGTCCTCGACCAGCCGCGAGCCCGGCGCGAAGCGGCCGAAGATGATGTCCTCCTCCAGCCGGCGGATTACTTCCGCCTGCTCCTCCTCGCGGGAGGGCGCGGAGCTGGCCTGCGATGCGGCTTGCGCGCTCATGCGCGGACGTCAGCATGCGGAGATGTTCATTGTCAATAATGATTGCGATTTCGACGCCGTTCGGCCAGTGCTTTGCCGCAGATTATCGAGCATTGACAATAATTCCGATGGCTCCTTTAGTGGGCGCCACAGGCAAAGGGAAGAAGAGATGACCGACGGGCTTCGCAAGGGTTTGGCCAGCTATGGCGATGCCGGCTTCTCGCTGTTCCTGCGCAAGGCTTTCATCAAGGCGATGGGCTATTCCGACGACGCGCTGGACCGGCCGATCGTCGGCATCACCAATACCTACAGCGACTACAATCCCTGCCATGGCAACGTGCCGCAGATCCTGGAGGCGGTAAAGCGTGGCGTGATGCTGTCGGGCGCCATGCCGTTCGTGTTCCCGACCATCTCGATCGCCGAGAGCTTTTCGCACCCGACCTCGATGTATGTGCGCAACCTGATGGCGATGGATACCGAGGAAATGATCCGCGCCCAGCCGATGGACGCGGTGGTGGTGATCGGCGGCTGCGACAAGACCTTGCCGGCCCAGATCATGGCCGCGGTCAGCGCCGATTTGCCCACCGTGGTCATTCCCGTCGGCCCCATGGTGGTCGGCCATCACAAGGGCGAGGTGCTCGGCGCCTGCACCGATTGCCGCCGGCTGTGGGCGAAATACCGCGCCGGCGAGATCGACGAGGCCGAGATCGAGGCGGTCAGCGGCCGGCTCGCCCCGTCGGTCGGCACCTGCATGGTGATGGGCACCGCCAGCACCATGGCCTGCATCACAGAGGCGCTCGGCCTGTCGCTGCCGATGAGCGCGACCATCCCCGCGCCGCATGCCGAGCGTTTCCGTTCTGCGGAGGCCAGTGGCCGCGTCGCTGCCGCCATGGCGAAAGCGAAGGGCCCGAAGCCCAGCGAGTTCCTGACCGCATCCTCGTTCCGCAACGCGCAGGTGGTGCTGCAGGCCATCGGCGGCTCCACCAACGGCCTGATCCATCTCACCGCGATCGCCCACCGCACCCGGCACAAGATCGATCTCGACGCCTTCGACAAGCTCGGCCGCGAGGTGCCGGTGCTGGTCGACCTCAAGCCGTCGGGCGAACATTACATGGAGCATTTCCATCACGCTGGCGGCGTGCCCAAGCTGATGAAGCAACTCGGCGATCTCATTGATCTCGATGCCAAAACCGTCACCGGTGCGACCTTACGTGAAGTGGTAGCGGGTGCGGAGGAAGTACCCGGACAGGACGCCATCCGCGCCAAGGGCGATCCGATCAAGCCGGAGGGCGCGCTGGCGATCCTGCACGGCAATCTCGCCCCGCGCGGCGCCGTCATCAAGCAATCGGCGGCAAGCCCCAAGCTGTTGCAGCACACCGGCCGCGCGGTAGTGTTCGAGTCCGTCGAGGACATGACCAACCGGGTGGACGATCCCGATCTCGACGTCACCGCCGCCGACGTACTGGTGCTGCGCAACGCCGGCCCGAAGGGCGCGCCGGGGATGCCGGAGGCGGGTTACCTGCCGATCCCGCGGAAGCTCGCGCGCGGCGGGGTCAAGGACATGGTGCGCATCTCGGATGCGCGCATGAGCGGCACCGCCTTCGGCACCATCGTGCTGCACATCACCCCGGAATCCGCCGTCGGCGGTCCGCTGGCGCTGGTGCGGAACGGCGACATGATCCGGCTCGACGTCGCAGCGCGCCGCATTGAGCTGCTGGTCGACGAGGCCGAACTGAAGAAGCGCCACGCGGCGTTGGCGCCTCGCGCCACGCCGGACTGGGCGAAGCGCGGCTACGCCTGGCTGTTCAACGAGACCATCCTGCAGGCCGACGAGGGCTGCGACTTCGACTTCATGCGCGAGAACGGCAAGGGTTAGTCGGGTCGTCCGGACGACAACCAAGCTAGACCTCAACCACCGCCCACGCATCCTCCGTCCGCGTGAAGCGGAACGGCCGGCCATGGCCGTTCTTGAAGAAACTGCCGGTCAGCCGCTGCGCCATCGATTGCATCACGGCATCGTGGCAAACGAACAGGATCTCGTCCTGCGGATGGCGGTCGAGCCACTGGCTGACCGAGCGCACGGCGCGTGAAGCGACATCGGCCCAGGGTTCGGAATCCGCCGGCAGCATGTCGACCAGGCCCTGCGCGCTGTTCTTGCGGTGCTGGATCATCAGCTCGCGGACCGGCCGTCCCTCGAAGCTGCCGAAATCGAGCTCGATCAGCCCGTGATCGAGCGTGACCGTCCTCGATGCACGGTCGGCGATGATCTCGGCGGTCTGCACCGCGCGGAGCAGGGGACTGGAGACGACGTGGGTGAGCTCGATGGCGTGCAGCTTCTCCGCGGCCGCATGCGCCTGCGCGATGCCCTCGTCGTTCAGCGGATTGTCGGTGCGGCCCTGGAACAGCCCCTGCCGGTTCCAGTCGGTGGCGCCATGGCGCAGGCAGATGAAGGAGCGCGAGGGTGCCATCGCGCTCACTTCGACTTGCTGGTGAACTTCTTCACGGCGATACGGAAATCCTCCGTGTGCATGCAGGCGATGATCTTCTCCTCCTCGGCGTCGAGCTGCGCCTTGGTCGGCGTTGTCGCGGCCTGGTAGAGCAGCGCCTTGGTGGCGCCGATCGCGGCCGGCGGATTCTTCGCCAGCCTTTCGGCGAATTTCTTCGTTTCCGCCTTCAGCTCCGCTGCCGGCACCACCTTCGCCACCAGCCCCCAGTCATGGGCCTGTTGCGCGGAAAAACTGTCCTCGGCGAGGAAAATCTGGAAGGCGCGGCGCACGCCGACCGTGCCCACCATGCCGACGGTGCTGCCGCCGTCGGGCGAGACGCCGATCTTGGCATAGGCAGGCGTGAACTTGGCGTCATCAGTGGCGATGCAGAGGTCGGTGACGAAGGCGAGCCCCATGCCGGCGCCGGCCGCCGAGCCGTGCACGCTGGAAAGCACGATCTTCGGCATCCGCCGCACCGTCTCGATGAAGGCGTGATAATGTTTCAGCAGTTCGCCGACCACGGGCGCGATGGTATCGGCCTCGGCCGCCGCGCCAATGGTCTGCAGGTCGCCGCCGGCCGAGAACGCCCGGCCTTCGCCCTGGATCACCAGCACCTTGACGGCGTCGTTGGCCTCGACCTCGGCGCCGAGCTGTTCGAGCTTCTGCGCAATGGCGAGGTTCACCGAGTTGAAGGCCTCGGGCCGGTTCAGCGTGATGGTGGCGATCGGACCGTCGATCGAAAGAGTAGCGGCGTCAGACATCTGAAAAGGCCCCGTGTCGGAAGATTGGCCGCGCATTTAAGTCCGCCGGGCGGCGGGTGACAATCCCGGCGAAGTCTGCAAGATTTGCCCCGTCGCGGGATGAGCAAAGCGCTTGCGCTGGCTCAAACCGCGATGCCGGAAATGCCGCCATTCTGCGGGAACCGGGCGCCTGCCGCCGACCGCGGGATGACGCGGGCAAGCACCGAAATCGACGAAAGGGAGACGACGTGGGTATTTTTGCTGCCCTTTCGAGCGGGCTTGCGACCGGATTTGGCGGATGAGCGCGGGACCGGTTGTCGTCGTCGGCGCGGGACACGCTGGTTTTCAGCTTGGAATGTCGCTCCGGCAGAACGGCTTTGCCGAGCGCATTTTGCTCGTCAATGACGAAGGCCATCTGCCATATCAGCGCCCGCCACTGTCGAAGGCGTATCTGAAGGGCACCGGCGGCCCCGAAACCCTGAGCTTCCGGCCGGAGAAATTTTTTCACGACCAGAAGATCGAACTGGTCGCCGATCGCGGGACGGCGATCGACCGCGCCGGGCGCAGGCTGAAGCTCGCGTCGGGCGCCTCGCTCGACTACGGCCATCTCGTGCTCGCCACCGGCGCACGCAACCGCCTGCTCGACCTTCCCAACGCCAATCTCGAGGACGTGCGCTATTTGCGCACGCTCGACGAGAGCCAGGTGCTGCGCGACCGCATGACCGACCATCGCCACGTCGTGGTGATCGGCGCCGGCTTCATTGGCCTCGAATTTGCCGCCACCGCGCGGGCCAAGGGGCTCGAGGTCGACGTGGTCGAACTCGGTGCGCGCGTGATGGGGCGGGCGGTGACCGCGGAAATCTCGGAATTTTCCCAACAACGCTTCGCCGCGGCCGGTGTTCGCATCCATCTCGGCGTGCAGGTCACCAGTATCGAGAGCGACGGCAGGAAGGTGACGGGCGTCAGCCTCGGCGACGGCCGCCACATCCCGGCCGATCTGATCGTGGTCGGCGTCGGCGTGCTGCCCAATGTGGAGCTGGCCGCGGAGGCGGGGCTTCCGGTCGCGTCCGGCATCGTCGTCAACGATCGTCTACTTACGTCGGATCCCGATATTTCGGCGATCGGCGATTGCGCGCTCTACGCCAGCCACCGCTTCGGCGGCTCGCTGCGGCTGGAGTCCGTGCAGAACGCCACCGACCACGCACGCTGCGTCGCCGCGCGCCTGACCGGCAAGGACGAGGTCTATGACGGCGTGCCGTGGTTCTGGAGCGACCAGGGGCCGGACAAGCTGCAGATGGTCGGCCTCACCACCGGCTACGACCGCGTCGTCGTCCGCGGCGACCGTGAGCAGGGCCAGTTCTCCGCCTTCTGCTACAAGGGCGAAACGCTGCTCGGCATCGAATCCGTCAACCGCGCCGGCGACCACATGTTCGGCCGCCGGCTGCTGAGCGCCGGTCGCTCGATCACCCCGCAGCAGGCAGGCGATGCCGGGTTCGATCTGAAGGGGGCGTTGGGCTAGAGCGCATCGCGCTCGCCAGATACTGGATGTCGTCCCGGCGAAAGCCGGGACCCATAACCACCGTCGCGAATTGCTGAAGTACGCTGGAAATCCCGCCTGTGCATAACCACGCACCTTCGTCGTTATGGGCCCCGGCTTTCGCAGGGGCGACCCGCGGAGAGAATCCTGTTCACCTCCGCCGCCGTCGGCATCGATGGCGCGGCGCCCATCCGCTGCACGCAGATGGATGCCGCCGCATTGGCGTAAATCAGCGCATCGCGGATCGGTTTGCCCTGTGCGAGCCGCGCGGCCAGCGCGCCGACGAAACAGTCGCCGGCGCCCGTGGTATCCACGGCCTTCACGCTCCGTCCAGGCACAAGTATCGCCTCGCCGCCGACCAGCGCCAGCACGCCGCGGCGGCCGAGCGTGATGCAGATGGTCCTGTCCTTGTCCTTGTAGCGCAGCGGCCGCGCGGCTTCGACGAAATAGGCCGGCTCGTCGTTCTCGCTCAGCTCCGCGCCCGTAAGCACGCCGAGCTCGGTCTCGTTGAGCACGAGGATATCGACGAGGCCGAGCAGCTCGGGCCCGACCGCACGTGCCGGCGCCGGATTGAGGATGGTCTTCGCACCCGCCGCACGGGCACGCTGGAAGAACGCCGATATCGCGGGCAGGGGGATTTCGAACTGGCTGACGGCGACGTCGCCCTTGGCGAGCGAGGCGGCGGCAACGTCGGCGGCGCCGACCAGCGCGTTCGCGCCGGGGATGACCACAATCGTGTTGTCTGAATTCGCCACCGTAATGATCGCCGTGCCGGTGTGGGCGTCGGCGGTGTCCTGCACCGACCCGAGATCGATCGACTGCGCCGCCAGGAACGTGCGCAGGTGCCGGCCGAACGCATCCTCGCCGAGCCGCCCGATCAGCGTCGTCAGCACGCCCTGCTTGGCCGCCGATACCGCCTGGTTGGCGCCCTTGCCGCCGGGGAAGTACAGCACTTCCTTGCCGGCGACGGTTTCGCCGACCTTCGGGTGGCGTTCCGCGGTCGCCACCACGTCCATGTTGATGCTGCCGGCAACGAATACCCGCCCCATACCTAGTCCCAGAATTCCTTCTTGCGCCCGATCTGAAACTCCTGCTTGACCGCCTCGATATTGGCAAGCGTCGGCAATCCGGCCTCGTTGCCGAGGCGCTGAATCTTGTAGGTCGAGGCGGCGCGCGCAAACTCGAAATGATGCTGCCACCCTTTCTCGGGATGAGCGAGATAGGAATAGACATAGGCGCCGTGGAAGACGTCGCCGGCGCCATTGGTGTCGATCACGCGGTGGCGCGGGATCGGCAGCGCGGGCAGGCGCTTCACCGCGCCATTCTCGTCGTACCAGAGCAGGCCGTGCTCGCCCATGGTGACGCCGCCGATACGGCAGCCGCGGCTCTTCAGATAGGGGATCATGGCATCCGGCGTCATGTCCATCTGTTCGCACAGCCGTTCGGCGACGATGGCGACGTCGACGAATTCGAGCAGCTCGTGCGTGTTGCTGCGCAGGCCGCCGCCGTCGAGCGAGGTGAGAATGCCCTGCTCGCGGCACAGCTTGGCGTAGTGGATCGCCGCATCCGGCTGGTGGCCGTCGACATGCAGCACGCGGCATCCCGTCAAGTTCAGGATCGGGAAGGGATGGATGTGCTCGTCGTCGCGGCAGCGCACGATGGCGCGCTTGCCGTCCTTCGGCATGATGAAGGACAGCGAGGACGTCTTCACCTTGCGCGGATGGATCGAGATGCCGTATTTCGTCGCCATGTCCTGGAACATCCGCCCGAGCCAGTCATTGGCGACGGTGGCGATCAGGTCCGGCTCGATGCCGAGCTTGGCGCAGCAGAACGCCGCAGTCACCGCATTGCCGCCGAACGACACCGCATAGTCGGAGGCGACGTGCTTCTCGTCGCCGACGGGCATGTGGTCGGTGATGAAGGTGACGTCGATATAGGTCTGTCCGATGAAGAGAGCCTGCATGCATCTTCCATGGGCTGAAAGTGGATCCCGCCCGGCGCCGCTACATTAGCACCGCTTATCGCGGATGATCGCCGAAAAAAATCGCATCCTGCTGCCTTTGTGTCTTGAGGTGGGAATGCGGGGAGACTACGACCATCCGGAAGGCGCCAGCATGCATAACGTCCGGATGCCGGTTTTGGTTTCCGCGCGGCGCCAAGCGGGGAGGCGACATGACGGTCTATTCCGGCCCGGTATTCGAGATGGCGGTCAACCAGTTCAACGTCATCGCTAACCACCTCGATATTCCCATGGACGAGCGCGACCGCATCCTGATGCCGAAGCGGGCGGTCACGGTGTCCTGTCCGATCCACCGCGACGACGGCACGGTCGCGGTGTTCGAGGGCTACCGCGTGCAGCATCACCTCACGATGGGGCCAACCAAGGGCGGCACCCGCTTTGCGCCGTCCGTCGACATCGGCGAGGTGGCGGCGCTGGCGATCTGGATGAGCTGGAAATGCGCGCTGGTGGGCCTGCCTTACGGCGGCGCCAAGGGCGGGGTGAACGTCGATCTCTCGACCATTTCCAAACGCGAGCTGGAATCGCTGTCGCGCCGCTACATGCAGGAGATGATTCCCTTCGTCGGCCCGCACACCGACGTGATGGCGCCGGACATGGGCACCAACGAGCAGGTGATGGCGTGGTTCATGGACACCTATTCCATGTACCAGGGCCAGACCGTGACCGAGATCGTTACCGGCAAGCCGGTATCGTCAGGCGGCACGCTCGGCCGGCGCGAGGCGACGGGGCGTGGCGTCGCGCATCTCTCCAAGCGGGTGATGAAGGAATTGAACATCGATCCGCACCAGGCCACCGCGGTGATCCAGGGCTTCGGCAATGTCGGCTCCTATGCCGCGCTGGAGCTGTATCAGTTCGGGTTGAAGGTGACGGCGGTGAGCGACCATACCGGCGCGCTCCATGACGCCGGCGGCCTCGACATTCCCGCGCTGACGCGCCACGCCGCCACGCACGGCAGCATTGCCGGCTTCTCCAACCAGCTCGCCTTCGATCCCGCGCAGGTGCTCACCTTGCCCTGCACCGTGCTGGTGCCCGCGGCGCTGGAGCGCGTGATCGATCCGGGCATCGCGGAAAACCTCAAATGCCGCATCCTTGCCGAAGGCGCCAACGGACCGACCACGCCGGAGGCCGACCTCGTGCTCGACAAGCGCCGCGACGAAGTCTTTGTGATCCCCGACATCCTCTGCAATTCCGGCGGCGTCGTGGTCAGCTATTTCGAGTGGGTGCAGGATTTGCAGCAATTGTTCTGGGAGGAAGAGGAGGTGACGCGGCGGGAATACCAGATCCTCAATCGCGCCTTCGACCAGATGCTATCGCGCGCCAAGGCGGACAACACGTCGCACCGGACCGCGGCGATGGCGATCGGCGTAGAGAAGGTGCGCGCCGCCAAGAACACGCGGGGGCTGTTTCCGTGATTTCCGGCCTCGACCACGCCGTCGTTCTCGTCAACGACATCGAAGCTGCGGCGGCGGCCTACCAGACGCTGTTCGCCCGCACCCCGTCCTGGTGCAATGCCGGAGACGGTGCGGCGCGCGCGCTGTTCACGCTCGACAACGCGACGCTGGAGCTGATGGCGCCGGACGGCGAGAGCGATGCCGCCAGCCGTATCCGCACGCTGCTGGCCGAACAGGGCGAGGGGCTGGCGAGCCTGTGCTTTCGTACCGACGACATCGCAAGGCTGCACCGTCGGCTCGATCGGCTCGCGCTGAAGCCCGAGCCGGTCGCCGAAGTCGAGAGCCGCGACGATGTCAGCGGCGCCACGCTGTCGTGGAAGCGCACGCGCACCGCTACCGAGGCGACGCGCGGCGTGCGGATGTTCTTCCTCGAATTGGCGAATCCGCGGCCCTTGTCGGTGCGCACCGTGCCGGCGTCGATCACCGCGATGGACCATGTCGTGGTTTCCACCGCCGATCCCGAGCGCGCCGCCGCGCTCTATGGCGCGCGGCTCGGCCTCGACATGGCGCTCGACCGTTCGCACCCGGAATGGGGCCGGCTGATGTTCTTCCGCTGCGGCGATCTCATCGTCGAGGTCACCTCGAAGCCCGGCAAGGCGGACGAGACGAAGCCCGACAGGCTGCGCGGCATCTGCTGGCGGGTGCTCGACATTGACGCCACCCACGCGCGGCTTTCGGACGCCAGCGTCGACGTCTCGGAAGTGCGCATCGGCCGCAAGCCCGGCACGCGGGTGATGACCGTGAAAAGCGGTACCTGCGGCGTGCCGACGCTGCTGGTCGAGAAGACGGCGAAGGCAGATTAAAGGCGTATACTTACTGCTTCGGCTCGTTCCGACTGGCCCGCAGAGCGCCCTTCAGCCGCTTCCACAGGGGCGAGACGATGAATCCGGTCACCGGGATCGCGACGGCGCCGACCAGCAGGCCGAGAACGCCGGATATCGTGGCCTCCGCAATCCATTCGAGCACGCCGGCGGCGGGCGGGAATGCGTGAGCCACAGCTTCGGCGGCGGCCTTGACATGCTGACCGATGGCCGGCGGGCCGTAGACCTCGAGTCCGTGGAGGACGATACCGCCGCCGACCCAGATCATGGCGGCCGTGCCGACGACGCTGAGCAGGGTCAGAAACGCCGGCATGCCGCGAACGAGCATCCGTCCGAGCGCGCGGCCCGTGCGGTCGAGGACCGAGGCGCCGTCGTTCCTTGCGAGGGCGAGGCCGAAATCGTCGGCCTTCACGATCAGGGCGACCACGCCGTAGACCGCGACGGTGATCCCGATCCCGACCAGCGCCACCACGCTGGCCTGCATCCAGATACTGCCGGCGGGAATCGCCGCCAGCGTGATTGCCATGATCTCGGCGGAGAGGATGAAGTCGGTCTTGATGGCGCCGGCGACCTTCTCGTCCTCGACCGACTGCGGGTTCAGCGCGACGGATTCCACCTCAGCCTCATGCGAATGGGCATGATGAGGCAAGACGGCGCCGAGCACTTTCTCCACGCCTTCATAACAGAGGTATGCGCCGCCCAGCATCAGCAGCGGGGTGATGGCCCAGGGCAGGAAGTAGGCCAGAACCAGGGCAACGGGAAGCAGGATGAGCAGCTTGTTGCGGAGCGATCCCGCCGCGATCTTGCCCACCATCGGAAGCTCGCGGCTGGGCGAGAATCCGATCACGTAGCCCGGGGTAACCGCGGTGTCGTCGATGACGACGCCGGCGGCCTTCGCGCCCGCCTTGGCGGCCTGGCTTGCCACGTCGTCGAGGGAGGCTGCCGCCACCTTCGCGATCGCCGCAATGTCGTCGAGCAGGCCGATCAGCCCGATACTCATGAGATCCTTTCCATTCGCCTCGTTGCAGCCGGCCCTAGTCGATGCCCTCGTCGGGGATTTTCAGGATGGTGCCGCACGCCTTGCAATGCACTGCGTCGATATCATGGCGCTGCAGGCCGCAGGTCGGGCATGGGAATCGTACCTTGCTGGGCGACAGCAGTGCGCGGGCGAGATTGAAGAACAGGGTCACGCCGAAGATCATGATGACGACCGATATCAGGCGACCCACCGTGCCGGGCAGGGTGATGTCGCCGAAGCCGGTCGTCGTCAGCGCCGTGACGGTGAAATACAGCGCATCGGCGTAGTTGTGGATTTGAGCATTGTGGGATTTCTGGGTCTCGTAGACGATGCCCGTCATCACGAAGATGAATACCGCGAGGTTGGTGACCGCAAAGATCACCTCTTCGTTGCGCTGGAAGAACGGACTGTCCATGCGCAGCCGGACCAGCATCTGGTAATCGCGCAACAGCCGCAACGTCCGAAGAATTCGCAGGAACCCGCCGGCTTCTCCGGCCAGGGGCGCCAGGAACGAAGCAATCGCTACGACGTCCGCCCATGTCGAGGCGCGGGTGAACTCGCGCAACCGTTGCCGGCTGATCAGCAGCCGTGCCGCGAAATCGACGAGTATTACGGCGCCGAAGAGAACGTCGAACGCCTCAACGATATCGTTCGCGGGCAGGAACGACGTCACGATGATGAACAGCACCGTGACGATGTCGAACGCCAGCAAGGCGTAGCGGAATTGCACGCCGCTGGCGTGTTCGCCCTCGTATAGGCCTCTGATCCTGTCCTTCAGGGACGCAAAGGTCATTTCGACGAATTTCACCCCCGTGTTCAGCGCAGCAGGCCGCGGCAGGTCGGCGAAAACGGCTCCGGCATTGTTGCACGATGCAGGCAGCATCGTCGACGCGATCAGGAGGGAATTGTATCAATCTTCCGTTCCGTCCACGCCAGCCGGGATTTGCATGGCGCGGCATTCCGCCAGGGCATATTTCTCCGAGTGCGCATCCGCCCGAAAGCACGGGGTGATTTCTCAATCCGCCAAACCCGTGTTACACGTCGCTCATCCGCCACCATCGAGCGACCCGATTTGGCCAAGCGAAAGCGAGTATTGAAGTGGCAGCGCGATCCCGAGGGGATGCGGCTGCGCATCCTGGAAGCCGCCAAGCAGGAATTTTCGGCCCACGGGATCGGCGGGGCGCGGGTTGACCGCATCGCGCAAAAGGCCGGCGCCAACAAGCGCATGCTCTATTATCACGTCGGCAACAAGGAAGACCTGTACCTCGCGGTGCTCGAAGGCGCCTACGAGAAGATCCGCGCCGAGGAGCGCGAACTGGACCTCGAGCATCTCGCCCCGCCCCAGGCGATCGAGCGACTGATCGATTTCACCTGGAATTATTTCATCAAGAACCCCGAATTCCTGGCGCTGCTCAACACGGAAAACCTCGCCAAGGCGAAGCACCTGAAACGCTCCACGAAAGTGAAGTCGATGCATTCGCCCTTCGTGGAGATGATCCGCGACGTGGTGCGGCGCGGTGTGGCGAGCGGCGATTTCCGCGTCGCGGTCGATCCGGTGCAACTCTATGTTTCCATCGCCGCGCTCGGCTTCTTCTATCTCTCCAACAGCGCAACGCTGAGCGTGATCTTCGGCCGCGACCTCCTGGGCAAGGAGGCGAGGGACGAGCGGCTCGCGCACATGGTCGCGCTGGTGCTGGCGGCGCTGACCGGCAAGGCCATGCCTTCCGTCGCCAAGGAAGCGGACAAGCAAAAGGCGCCAAAACTCCGTTCTCCCGCACATCATACCGCTTGATCTGTCGTCCCTGCGAACGCACTGATCCACCGCAGTTCGTTGTTGGGTAAGGCAGCTGGCTCCATCGCGTCACGGATGGGCCGCGGCGTATGGGCCCCTGCGTTCGCTGGGGCGACGGCTGTGAGGCATTTTGCCATCCGAAACTGGCTGGACAGTAATTATCCAACGGGTTAATTTGTCGCCAACAAGCTGCCTTCGACGGGGAGTGAGACATGGCCGAACCGGAGGGCCCAAACGCCGTGACACGGCTGCTGAATGCAGCCTGGGTCCGCCCGTTCCTGTTCCTGATCTTCATCGTCGTGCTCTGGGATCTGACGATCCGGGTGTTCCGGATTCCCGCCTACCAGATCCCCTCGCCCGGCGACGTCGTCGCCGTGCTCAGGACCGAGTGGCCGGAACTGCTGCGGCAGTCATGGCCGACCACCTACGCCACCATCTGCGGCTTCCTGCTGTCGGCATTGTTCGGCATTCCCGTCGCCATGCTGATTGCGGGATCGAAGACGGTCGAGAGCTACATTTATCCGCTGCTGGTGTTCTCGCAGTCGGTGCCGAAGATCGCGATCGCGCCGCTGTTCGTGGTCTGGTTCGGCTTCGGCATCATCCCGAAGGTGATCTCGGCGTTCCTGCTCGGCTTCTTCCCCGTCGTGGTTTCCGCGGTGCAGGGCTTCAAGTCGGTCGACCCCGACATGGTCGATCTGGCCCGCGCCATGCAGGGCAGCCGCTTTGCCGTGTTCCGCGCCGTGAACCTGCCGCACGCGATGCCGGCGATCTTCGCGGGCCTGAAGGTTTCCGTGACGCTCGCCGTGGTCGGCGCCGTCGTCGGCGAGTTCGTCGGCTCCAATTCCGGCATCGGTTATGTCATGCAGCGCTCGATCGGGACCTTCGATCTGCCGACGATGTTTGCCGCACTGTTCATCCTCGCGCTGCTCGGCGTCATCCTGTTCTGGGTCGTAGACCGCATCGAGCGCCTCGTCATTCCCTGGCACGTCAGCCAGCGCGAGATCGTCTTTGCGTCATGAGTCGAGTTAGCCGCCGTCATTGCGAGCGAAGCGAAGCAATCCAGCTTTGCCGAGGCAAGGAAAGCTGGATTGCTTCGTCGCTTCGCTCCTCGCAATGACGAAAAAGCAATGAGTGAAAAGAGGGAGGAGAGAACCATGAGGAAACTGCTTCTGGCCGCCGTAGCGACGCTGGCCTTCACCGCGCAGGCGGCGGCCGCCGACAAGGTCGTGCTGATGCTGAACTGGTACGTCTATGGCGAGCACGCGCCGTTCTATTACGGCAAGGCCAAGGGCATCTATGCCGCCGAAGGCATCGACCTCGAGATCCAGGAGGGCCGCGGCTCGGCGGCGACCACGCAGGCGGTGGCGGCCAAGACCGCCCATTTCGGCTATGTCGACGTACCCACCATGATGCGCGCGGCCATCAAGGGCGCGCCGGTCATCTCCACCGGCGTGCTGCTGCAGACCAGCCCGATGTCGGCCATGGGCTTCGTCGAGAAGAACATCAAGAAGCCCGAAGACATCAAGGGCAAGACGGTGGCGATCACGCCGGCCGATTCCATGACGCAGATCTGGCCGCTGTTCCTGAAGAAGACCGGCCTGAAGGAAAGCGATTTCCAGACCGTGGCGGGCGATGCGCAAACCAAGCTCAACGCCGTCATCAACGGCCAGGCCGACCTGCTGCTCGGCTATGTCATGGACCAGTCGATGAAGATCAAGGACGCCACCGGCAAGGACGTCAACGCCATCAAGTTCGCCGACTACGGCATCAACATGGTCTGTTCCGGCGTCATCGCCAACACCGAGTTCCTCCGGGCCAATGACGACCTCGTCAAGCGCTTCATGGCGGCGACGACCAAGGCGGTGGAAGCCGCCGAGAAGGAGCCGAAGGCAGCCGCACAGGCGATCCTCGACGCCAACCCGAAGGGCGGCAAGATCGAGACGCTGACCAAGGGCTTCGAACTGACCATCCCGCTGTACCGGACCGCCGAAACCAAGGGCAAGCGGCCGTTCCAGGTCACCGACGCCAACATGACCGACACGGTGGCGACGCTGGTCGAATATGGCGGGCTCGACGCCAAGGCCAAGGAGAATCCCAAGGCGTTCTACACCAACGACTACCTGCCGAAGTAGCCGATGAGCGCAACGGGCAACACCGCGATCCAGCCGGGCGCGCATCTGCGCCTGGTGCAGGACCGCGCCGCCGGCAGCGGCGCGTCGGGGATCACGCTCTCCGGTGTGTCGAAGACCTACCGGTCGCACGACGGTGACGTGCCGTCGCTGCGGCCGCTCGACTTCCACATCAACGATGGCGAGTTCTTCGTCGTGGTCGGCCCGTCCGGCTGCGGCAAGTCCACGCTTCTGAAGATGATCTCGGGTCTGCTGCCGCCGACCACGGGCGAAATCCTGGTCGAAGGCGAGAAGGTGACGAAGCCGCATGGCAACGTCGGCATCGTGTTCCAGAACGCGCTGCTCTTGCCCTGGCGCAACATCCTCTCCAACGTGATGCTGCCGATCGACATGAAGAAGCTGCCGCGCGACAAGTTCCTGCCGCGTGCCAAGGACCTCCTGAAGCTGGTCGGCCTCGAGGGCTTCGAGAAGAAGCTGCCCTGGCAGCTTTCCGGCGGCATGCAGCAGCGCGCCTCGATCTGCCGGGCGCTGGTGCACGACCCCAGGATCATGCTGATGGACGAGCCGTTCGGCGCGCTCGACGCCATGACGCGCGAGAAGATGAACGTCGAGCTGATGCGGATCCAGCGCGAGACCGGCAAGACGGTGCTGCTGATCACGCATTCGATCCCGGAAGCGGTGTTCCTCGCCGACCGCGTGCTGGTCATGACCGAGCGGCCCGGCGCCATCGCGGCAATCTACGACGTGCCGCTGCCGCGCCCGCGCTCGCTCGATGCCATGGCCGACCCCGTGTTCACGGAGCTGGTGCAGCGCATCCGCAGGCACTTCTTCACCCAGAGCACACTGGACTAGAGGCTGGCAACCATGGCTCCGCGCCTCGCCATACGCGATATCGCCTTCTTTGAACGGCTTGTCGCTTTCGCCCGGCCGTTCCGCTTCGGCGCCGTCGTCATCGATGCGACGCCGCAGGCCTTCGTGCTGGTCGAGATCGAGGTCGAGGGCAACGGCAGGGCGGTCGGCGCCTCCGCCGAATTGCTGGTGCCGAAATGGTTCGACAAGCAGCCGCATCTCTCGCCGGCGCAGACCGTCGAGGAACTGCGCCACTCGCTGCTGATCGCGCGCGAGCTCTATCTGTCGCACCGGGAGTTCGACACCGCCTTCGGCCTGCACGCCGCCTGCATTGCGCGACAGGTCAAGCTGTGCGGCAAGGAAGGCATTCCGCCGCTCGCCGCCGCCTACGGCCCGGCCGAAATCGACAAGGCGGTCCTCGATGCGCTCTTGCGCGCTGCCAACACCAATTTCTTCGACGGCATGGCGCAGAACATCGCCGGCATCGACGCGAGGCTGTCGCGCGATCTCGCCGACGCCGACATCGAAACATTCCTTGGCCGTAGCAGGCGGCTGGAGCGCGTCGCCATCCGCCACACCGTCGGCCTCGACGACAGGGTCGAAGGCGAGGGCGGCGTCGCCGACGCAAGGGAGAACGCCGGCGCGCGCTACTTCAAGCTCAAGCTGAACGGCGACCCCGTCCACGACGCCGGCCGCCTGATCCGGATCGGCAAGGAACTCGCGAACCTGCCCTACGACTGGAAGGTCACGCTGGACGCCAACGAGCAGTACGCCGATCTGTCGGCGCTCGCCGCTTTGGTCGAGCGCCTCGACCGCGACGCCGCGCTGGCGCCGATCGCTTCAAGACTGCTCTACATCGAGCAGCCGATGCCGCGCGACATCACCCGCAAATCGCCGCTCGGCGCGCTGGCGCGGCGCGATTTCATCGTCGACGAGGCCGACGATTCCTACGACGCCTTTCCGGCTGCCCGCGCGCTCGGCTATCGCGGCATCTCCTCGAAATCCTGCAAGGGCCTCTACAAGTCGATCGTCAACGCCACCCGCGCGGCGAAGTGGAGCGCGGAAGGCGCGCGCCATTTCGTCACCGGCGAGGACCTGACCTGCCAGGCGGGGCTCGCCGTGCAGCAGGACCTCGCGCTCGGCGCCCTGATCGGCATTGCCCACGCCGAGCGCAACGGCCACCACTATGTGGACGGTTTCGGCGACACGCCATCAGCGGAGGCCGAGCGCTTCCTCGCCGGCCATGGCGATCTCTACCAGCGAAGCGGCGGCAAGGTCCGCCTCGCCATCCACGACGGCGATCTCCTCACGGGGTCGCTGGCGACAGCCGGCTTTGCCAGCGCCGTCCATCCGGACTGGCCGACGATCGCGCCGCTGGCGCGGCCGAAGACGATTCTCAGGGAGCAGTCTGCATGACCGTCAAACGCCTCGGCCTGATCATGAACGGCGTCACGGGCCGCATGGGGTTGAACCAGCATCTGATCCGCTCCATCGTCGCGATCCGCGACCAGGGCGGCGTGCTGCTCTCCAACGGCGACCGCGTGATGCCCGACCCGATCCTGGTCGGCCGCGACGCCGAGAAGGTCGGCGCTTTGGCAAAGCGATACAACATCACGCGCCACACCACCGATCTCGACAAGGCGCTGGCCGACAGGAACGACGAAGTCTTCTTCGACGCCGCCACCACGCAGGCGCGCCCTTCGCTGCTGACGAAGGCCATCGACGCCGGCAAGCATGTCTATTGCGAGAAGCCGATCGCGACCAATCTCGAGGAAGCCGTCGCGGTCGTGAAGCTCGCCAATGCAAAAGGCCTCAAGCACGGCACGGTGCAGGACAAGCTGTTCTTGCCCGGCCTGAAGAAGCTCGCCTTCCTGCGCGACTCCGGCTTCTTCGGCCGCATGCTCTCGGTGCGCGGCGAGTTCGGCTACTGGGTGTTCGAAGGCGGCTGGCAGGAAGCGCAGCGCCCGTCGTGGAACTACCGCAGCGAGGACGGCGGCGGCATCATCCTCGACATGGTCTGCCACTGGCGCTACGTGCTCGACAATCTTTTCGGCGAGGTCGAGAGCGTGACGTGCCTCGGCACCACGGACATCCCCGAACGTTTCGACGAGAGGGGCAGGCAGTACAAGGCGACCGCAGACGATTCCGCCTACGCCACCTTCCGCCTCAAAGGCGGCGTCATCGCCCACATCAACATGAGCTGGGTGACGCGCGTCTATCGCGACGACCTCGTCACCTTCCAGGTCGACGGCACGCTCGGCTCGGCGGTCGCCGGCCTGTCCGACTGCGTGATCCAGCCGCGGCAGGCCACGCCCCGCCCGGTGTGGAATCCCGACGAGAAGCGCCTGCACGATTTCTACGCCGACTGGCAGAAGCTGCCCGACAACGTCGTCTACGACAACGGCTTCAAGGAGCAGTGGGAGATGTTCATCCGCCACGTCTGCGAGGACGCTCCTTACAAATACACGCTGCTCGAAGGCGCCAAGGGCGTGCAGCTCGCCGAATGCGCGCTGCAGAGCTGGAAGGAGCGGCGCTGGGTCGACGTTGCTCCCATCAGGATCTGAGGAGGATTTGTCATGAACAAGCCCGTCCTGCCGATATCCTCGTATCAGCTGAAACTGCCGACGGCGGATCGCACGATCGAAACCTATCGCCTCGCCGCGTCGCGCAGCTTTCCGGCCAAGCTGCAGGGCCCGCTCAACCGCGTCGCCTTCTCCGCGGCGCATGTCGTCGCCGATCCCCTGGCCGACAACGATCCCTGGCTGAATGCGGCGATCGACTGGGACCGGACCATCGCCTTCCGCGAGCACGTCTGGGATCTCGGCCTTGGCGTGGCCGAAGCCATGGACACCGCGCAGCGCGGCATGGGACTGGACTGGCCGACCTCGCTGGAGCTGATCCTGCGCTCGGTGCGCGCGGCGAGTGCGCGGGGCGCGCTGGTGTTCTCCGGCGCCGGCACCGATCACCTCGCGGTAGAGGACGCCAAAACCATCGACGACGTGATCCGCGCCTATGAAGAGCAGATCGCGGCGGTGGAGAAGGCCGGAGGGCGTATCATCCTGATGGCCTCACGCGCGCTGGCGAAGATTGGCCGCAGCCCCGACGACTACGCAAGGGTTTACGGCCGCGTGCTGGGCCAGGTGAAGGAGCCCGTGATCATCCACTGGCTCGGCGACATGTTCGACCCGGCCCTTGGCGGCTATTGGGGAACCGCCGATCTCGACAAGGCGATGGACACCGCGGTCGCCATCATCAACACCAATGCGGCGAAGGTCGACGGCGTCAAGGTCTCGCTGCTCGACAAGCAGCGCGAGATCGACATGCGCCGCCGGCTCGACAAGCGCGTCAAGATGTACACCGGCGACGACTTCAACTACGCCGAACTGATCGCCGGCGACCAAGAAGGCTTCTCCCACGCGCTGCTCGGCATTTTCGACGCCATTGCACCGGCCGCCTCCTACGCGCTGTCGCGCCTTGCCGCTGGCGACGAGGCCGGCTTCCACGACGTGCTCGGTCCGACCGTGCCGCTATCGCGCCATATCTTCAGGGCGCCGACGCGGTTCTACAAGACCGGCGTCGTGTTCATGGCGTATCTCAACGGCCACCAGGATCACTTCACCATGGTCGGCGGGCAGGAGAGCGCACGCTCGACCTTGCATCTGGCCGAACTGTTTCGCCTCGCCGACAAGGCCGGGCTGCTCGCCAATCCCGAACTGGCGATGCGGCGCATGAAGGCCGTGCTGGCGGCGCGCGGCATCGAAGCCTGATGCGCGACTTTTCTTCCGATCATCGCTGGCTGTCGCTCAACACCGCGACGGTCCGCAAGCAGGGCGACCTGGTGCAGATCGTCGAGGCCTGTGCGCGCCATGGCATCCGCGCCATCGATCCCTGGCGCGACCAGGTCGCCGCCGTCGGCCTCGACCGCGCCGCGCGCGCCGTGCGCGATGCCGGGCTCGATCTGTCCGGTTATTGCCGCGGCGGCATGTTCGTCTCCGACGCGGCGCGCCGCGGCGAAGTGCGTGACGACAACCGCCGGGCCGTGGACGAGGCGAGGGCGCTCGGCGCGCCCTGCATCGTGCTGGTCGTCGGCGGCCTGCCGCAGTTTTCGCGGCCGGGCAGCGCACCGTCCAGGGATATTGCGGCGGCGTGGACGCAGGTCCATGACGGCATCGCCGAGATGCTGGACTATGCGCGCAGCGCGGGCCTGCCGCTCGCCATCGAGCCGCTGCATCCGGCCTATGCCGCCGACCGCGCCTGCGTCAACACGACCAGGCAGGCGCTCGACCTCTGCGACGCCATCGATCCCGCGCGCTCGGGCATGCTCGGCGTGGCGCTGGACGTCTATCACGTCTGGTGGGACGCCGAACTGATGGGCCAGATCGCCCGCGCCGGCCAGGACCGCATCCTCGCCTTCCACGTCTGCGACTGGCTGGTGCCCACAAGGGATATGCTCAACGACCGCGGCATGATGGGCGACGGCGTCATCGACATCAAACGCGTGCGCGCCGCGGTGGAAGCACAGGGCTTCGCCGGCTATTCCGAGATCGAGATATTCTCGAACGACTGGTGGGCGAGGCCGATGGACGAGGTCATCCGCACCTGCATGGAGCGGCACCGGACGGCGGTGTGATTGCGTCGCGATGAACCGTAGGATGGGTTGAGCTCTTCGCGAAACCCATCATGGTCCCGCGACGGGAATCGATGGGTTTCGCAAGAGCTCAACCCATCCTGCGCACAATGCGGATATCACGAATTCGTGATATCGTAATCATTCGGCTTTACAGAATGTGCGGATTGGTCTACACCCGGCTCAGCCCGTGCCGCCATGAGGGACGCTTCGCGGTCGTCACGAAACGTGGTGCGGGT
>CAZDEZ010000012.1:0-83693 GCA_964504705.1 uncultured Bradyrhizobium sp. | reverse complement strand
TCTACCGCAAGCTCTGGGACGACCAGAGCCACGCCTCGCATCACGCCGGTCAGGCCGATGACGACAATGAAGACGACGATGAGGATGACGACGACGAGGAGTGATCGCGCTCAGGCGATCCGGCCCTGCTTGGGATAGCCGGATGCCTGGCGGGCGATCCCGTCCGCGGAAAGGCGCCGACGGATTGCACCGGCAACGCCGCCCGAAAGCCGAACGGCAAACCGCGCCCATCTCTGCGCTCGCCAGGTCAGGCCGCTGTCGATCGAGAGCGAGCGCAACTGATATGCCTTGGCCAGGCACTCCTGTTCGCACGCCACCTTTTGGGGATCGTTGTAGAACGCGGCGATTTTGCTGGCATCCATGCCCTCGCTGGCCAGCCAGCGCGGGATGTGCGTGTTGCACAACAGCTCGACGTCGTTGAATACCTTGGTGGTGCCGGTGCCTGCGGCGGGACACGAGGTCGAGAAGGCGTCACCCGCCAGCACCACGCCCGGCTGCAGGTAATTGTCGTTGACGCAGAGATCGGCCGGCCGGACCTTGACCGGGCCGCTCACCCTGAATTCGCCCAGCAGACGCTCGATGCGGGGCATGATCTCGCACATCTTCCGTTCGGGCGACTTGCGGAAGGCGAGCAGCCAGGGATCGTCGATGTCGCGGTACACCATCAGGTTGGCGCGCATCGCATTTCCGATCGGGAAGATGGAAAGATAGGCCATGCGGGAACTGGTGCGCCCCGGCCAGTAGGTTAGCGCCGGAAATTCGAACGCGGGGCGCCCGACCGGCTCGACGTCGAATCCAAGGGTGACGGAATGGCAGGGGCTGATGATTCTCCGCCTGATGCCGAGCAGACGGCGCAGGCCAAGATTGAGGCCGTTCGCCATGATGACCAGCCGCGCCGAGATTTCCTCGTCGTTGGACAGCACGAGTTTCTGACGTTCCGCGCCGTTGGAAACACCGACGACCTTGGCATGGATCATCGCGACATCACGCGGGATCTGCGCGCGCATGGTGTTGACCAGCGTATCGTACATGATTCCGTGCTGGTCGCTCGGCTTCCTTGTGGCCACAAATCCGAAGCGAGCTTCCCAGACCTCGCCGTCGAGAGTCGTTGCGCGCAAGGTCGCGTCCGCCAGGCCCGTCTTGAGCAGCAAAGTGAGCTGGTTGCCGCCGAGCTTCTCGCACCTCAGCTCCGGCGGATAGGTCACGTGTGGATCGATCAAAACCGCCGGAATGCCGGCGCGGCCCAGCATCGCCGCAGCCGTTGAGCCGGCGAGGCCGCCACCGACGATCGCAACATCCGTGTAGCGCATGGTTTGTCCCGACCTGTTGGTTCCATCCTAGCGCCCGGAAGCCAAAGAAATCCTGAAGGCGGTCGCGCAAAGCCTCGGCGGCCGCGACTTAACCGAAAAACAATGGCGAGCGACCAAGATCGCGGCGGGGCGCGCCATTTTTGAGCTCGAATGATTACGGTAACGATTGATTCACCAAAGCCCGACCTCGGCCCGGATTGGGACGACCTGGTCGCGCGCGCCTCGCCGAACGTCTTCATGAATCCGGCGGCGCTGATTGCGGCTGTCGAGACCGGATTCTCCGCAATACGCGTGCTGATGGCCTGGGAGGAAGATGCAGCCGGGCGCAAGCTGGTGGGGCTTTGGGCGCTGCGCTTGCGCAAGTTTGCGCCGCTCTGGCCCGTCGTCTTCGAAGCCTTGCCCTTCAATTACGCCTTTGTGTCGAGCCCGGTGGTCGACCCTGGCTATGCGGAGGAGGTGATTGCGGCGTTCTTCTCGGCGATCGAGAAGAGCACGCTCCCCAAGGTGTTGAATCTTCCTGCGTTGGACGCGGAAGGTCCCGTGTTCGCCGCCATGTTGATGTCGCTTGGCAAACGCGGCACTGAACCCCTTGTCTTGTCGAAGCTCTCGCGGCCTTACGTCACTCGCGAGGCAGGCGTGAAGCGGTCCGGTTCGACCCGCAAGAAGCTGCGGCAGGACTGGAACAGGCTTTCTGCGCTCGGCGCGGTCGAGATCGCCAACGACAGGACGCCGACCGGCGTGCAGCAGGCGTTCGAGTCCTTCCTCGCTCTCGAGAAGGCGTCATGGAAGGGCGAGCAGGGCACGGCCTTGCTCTCGCAGGAGGCGGATGCCGCTTTCGTGCGGCGACTGATCCGGGATCTCGCTGACAGGGGCGACGCCTCCGTAGCGCAACTTCGCGTCGACGGCGAGGTCGCAGCCGCCCAAGTGCTGATGTATTGCGGCGATACGGCCTACACTTGGAAAACGGCCTTTGATGCGGCCTACGCCAGGTATTCACCCGGGGCGCTGCTCGTCGACAAGATCACCGAAGAATTGCTGGCAAGCCCGGACATCGGGGCCATCAACTCCTGCGCGGCCGAATCAAGCTTCATGGGTCAGCTGTGGGAGGGCCGCCGGGCGATGGCGGATATGCTCGTCGACATCGGGCCCGGAAAATCCCTCGGCTACCGAATCGAAGCCATGCGGCTGACCGGCTATCAGCGCCTGCGCGATTTGCGGGACAGGCTCCGCAAGGGCCCGGGCGCTCCAGCCAAGCCGAAAAAGGCCGCTTGATAGTATCATTATACCGGCTTGTAGCCAACCGGCCGGCATGTTGAGCCGGAGCAACCGGGGCAGGGAAAGATGATGCTCGCGAAGACGGTCCCGGCTTACCTTTTGTTGGCGCTGCTGTCTTGCAGCGGACCGCTCGCGACCCCAGATTCCGCAAGCGCCAGAAGCGCTTCCAAGCCTCTGTTTCGCCTTGACTTGACCAGGTCGCGCTTATACAAGGCCCCCACTTAACGACAGGCGGTGAGCAACGCCAGCGTCGGAACGGATCACCTTGACCGGCTTTTTCGGCCGGGAAGGGCACCAACCTCGACGAATGCCGCTCAAACGCTGTCGATCATAGCTAGGCAATGCCAGTGCGACTTCAGTTCTCTTGAGCAAGTGCTCCTGAGATCGATTTCGGATGCATGACCTCGGTGCCGGACCGGACAGCGAACGCTGAACGATCTCGATCCGCGGTCCTCTGTGGCGTCGAAGCGCTTTCCACTCAGGGAACGGGTGGTTGGCGTGTTTTCGTTTTGCGTGAACGTTTTCGCGCGAGACGGCCCGGCGGGGCGGGGTGTCCCGAACAAGAATTTGCGCAGCCGGTCATCGGTTGCGCGCGAATAAGAGGGTGAAGGCTACATGCCGACGATCAACCAGCTGATCGCAAATCCGCGCGAAGTGCAGAAGTCGCGCAAGAAGGTGCCGGCGCTGCAGCAGTCGCCGCAGAAGCGCGGCGTGTGCACGCGCGTCTACACCACGACCCCGAAGAAGCCGAACTCGGCGCTTCGCAAGGTCGCCAAGGTGCGCCTGACCAACGGCTTCGAGGTGATCGGCTACATCCCCGGCGAGGGCCATAACCTGCAGGAGCACTCGGTGGTGATGATCCGCGGCGGCCGCGTCAAGGACCTGCCCGGCGTGCGTTACCACATCCTCCGCGGCGTGCTGGATACCCAGGGCGTCAAGAACCGTAAGCAGCGCCGTTCGAAGTACGGCGCCAAGCGTCCGAAGTAAGCGGGAACAGAACAGATGTCTCGTCGCCATTCTGCCGAAAAGCGTGAAGTCCTTCCGGATCCCAAGTTCGGGAACATCGTCATCACGAAGTTCATGAACTCGGTGATGTACGCCGGAAAGAAGTCGGTTGCCGAAGGCATCGTCTACGGTGCGCTCGGCATGATCGAGGCCAAGACCAAGCAGAATCCGCTCGGCGTGTTCGAGCAGGCGCTCGAGAACGTGATGCCGACCATCGAGGTCCGCTCGCGCCGCGTCGGTGGCGCCACCTATCAGGTTCCGGTGGAAGTCCGTTCGGTGCGCCGCCAGGCGCTCGGCATCCGCTGGCTGATCGCCGCAGCGCGCGATCGCAACGAAAAGACGATGACGGAGCGGCTCTCGGCCGAGCTGCTCGACGCGTCGAACAACCGGGGGAATGCGGTCAAGAAGCGCGAAGACGTGCACCGGATGGCGGAAGCCAACCGTGCCTTCTCGCACTATCGCTGGTAACGGCGAAAACCGGAATCAAGGAAACAGACCATGCCCCGCCAACATGCCATCGAGGACTACCGTAACTTCGGTATCATGGCGCATATCGACGCCGGCAAGACCACGACGACCGAGCGCATCCTCTATTACACCGGCAAGAGCCACAAGATCGGCGAAGTGCACGAAGGTGCCGCGACGATGGACTGGATGGAGCAGGAGCAGGAGCGTGGCATCACGATCACCTCGGCTGCGACCACCGCGTTCTGGGCCGGCAAGCGTCTGAACATCATCGACACCCCCGGCCACGTCGACTTCACCATCGAGGTCGAGCGCTCCCTTCGCGTGCTCGACGGCGCCGTATGCGTGCTCGACTCGAACCAGGGCGTCGAGCCCCAGACCGAGACCGTCTGGCGCCAGGGCGACAAATACAAGGTTCCGCGCATCGTCTTCGCCAACAAGATGGACAAGACCGGCGCCGACTTCTTCAAGTGCCTTTCCGACATCGTGGACCGCCTCGGTGCCAAGCCGATCGCCATCCAGCTGCCGATCGGTGCCGAGAACAACTTCAAGGGTCTCATCGACCTCGTGAAGATGAAGGGCATCATCTGGAACGACGAATCGCTCGGCGCGAAGTTCGACTATGTCGACATCCCGGCCGACCTCGTCGACCAGGCCAAGGAATACCGCGAGAAAATGGTGGAAGCCGCCGTCGAACTCGACGACGACGCGCTGGCCGCTTTCCTCGACGGCAACGAGCCCGACGAAGCGACGCTGAAGCGGCTGATCCGCAAGGCGGTGCTCACCGGCGCGTTCTTTCCGGTGCTGTGTGGATCGGCGTTCAAGAACAAGGGCGTGCAGCCGTTGCTCGACGCGGTGGTGGATTATCTGCCGTCGCCGATCGACGTGCCCGCCATCAAGGGCGTCGACGAGGACGGCAACGAAATCGTTCGCCTTCCGAACGACAAGGAGCCTCTGGCGCTGCTGGCGTTCAAGATCATGGACGATCCGTTCGTCGGCACCATCACGTTCTGCCGCATCTATTCCGGCACGCTGGTGTCGGGCACCGGCGTCGTCAATTCGACGCGTGACCGCAAGGAGCGCATCGGCCGGATGCTGCTGATGCATGCCAACAACCGCGAAGACATCAAGGAAGCCTATGCCGGCGACATCGTGGCATTGGCGGGCCTGAAGGAAGCGCGCACCGGCGATACGCTGTGCGACGCGAACAAGCCGGTGATTCTCGAAAAGATGGAGTTCCCCGAGCCGGTCATCGAGATCGCGATCGAGCCGAAGACCAAGGCCGACCAGGAAAAGCTCGGCATTGCGCTCGCCAAGCTCGCCGCCGAGGATCCGTCGTTCCGCGTCTCGACCGACCAGGAGTCGGGCCAGACCATCCTCAAGGGCATGGGCGAACTGCATCTCGACATCAAGGTCGACATCCTCAAGCGCACCTACAAGGTAGAGGCCAACATCGGTGCGCCGCAGGTGGCGTTCCGTGAGCGCGTCACCAAGAAGGTCGAGAGCAGCTACACCCACAAGAAGCAGACCGGCGGTACCGGCCAGTTCGCGGCCGTCACCCTCATCGTCGAGCCGAACGAGCCCGGCAAGGGCTACGAGTTCGAGTCGAAGATCGTCGGCGGCGCGGTGCCGAAGGAATACATCCCCGGCGTCGAAAAGGGCCTCGAGAGCGTGCTCACGTCGGGCGTGGTCGCCGGCTTCCCGATCGTGGACGTCAAGGTGCAGCTGATCGACGGCAAGTATCACGACGTCGACTCGTCGGCGCTGGCCTTCGAAATCGCGACGCGCGCCTGCTTCCGCGAGGCGCTGCAGAAGGGCAAGTCGGTCCTGCTCGAGCCGATCATGAAGGTCGAGGTGGTGACCCCGGAAGACTACACCGGCTCGGTGATCGGCGACCTCAACTCGCGGCGCGGCCAGATCCAGGGCCAGGACATGCGCGGCAACGCCAACGTCATCAACGCGATGGTGCCGCTGATGAACATGTTCGGCTACGTCAATAACCTGCGCTCGATGAGCCAGGGACGCGCCACCTTCACGATGCAATTCGACCATTACGCAGAAGCCCCCGCCAACGTGTCGGCGGAAGTCCAGAAGAAGTTTGCTTGATAATCGTTGATGCCAGTCAACGATTGAACGGAGAGTCAAATGGCCAAAGCAAAGTTTGAACGTAATAAACCCCACTGCAACATCGGCACCATCGGTCACGTCGACCATGGCAAGACGTCGCTGACGGCGGCGATCACCAAGATCCTGGCCGAAACGGGCGGTGCAACGTTCACGGCATACGACCAGATCGACAAGGCGCCGGAAGAGAAGGCGCGCGGCATCACGATTTCGACCGCCCACGTCGAGTACGAGACCAAGAACCGCCACTACGCCCACGTCGACTGCCCCGGCCACGCCGACTACGTGAAGAACATGATCACCGGCGCCGCCCAGATGGACGGTGCGATCCTGGTGGTGTCCGCCGCCGACGGCCCGATGCCGCAGACCCGCGAGCACATCCTGCTCGCCCGCCAGGTCGGCGTGCCGGCGCTGGTCGTGTTCCTCAACAAGTGCGACATGGTGGACGATCCGGAACTGCTCGAGCTCGTCGAGCTCGAGGTCCGCGAGCTGCTCTCCAAGTACGAATTCCCGGGCGACAAGATCCCGATCATCAAGGGCTCGGCGCTCGCCGCTCTCGAAGATTCGGACAAGAAGCTCGGCCATGACGCCATCCTCGAGCTGATGAAGAATGTCGACGAATACATTCCGCAGCCCGAGCGTCCGATCGACCAGCCCTTCCTGATGCCGGTCGAAGACGTGTTCTCGATCTCCGGCCGCGGCACCGTCGTGACCGGCCGCGTCGAGCGCGGCATCGTCAAGGTCGGCGAGGAAATCGAGATCGTCGGTCTGCGTCCGACCCAGAAGACCGTCGTCACCGGCGTCGAAATGTTCCGCAAGCTGCTCGATCAGGGCCAGGCCGGCGACAACATCGGCGCGCTGCTGCGCGGCACCAAGCGCGAGGAAGTCGAGCGCGGCCAGGTGCTGTGCAAGCCCGGCTCGGTCAAGCCGCACACCAAGTTCAAGGCCGAGGCGTACATCCTCACCAAGGAAGAGGGTGGCCGTCACACGCCGTTCTTCACCAACTACCGTCCGCAGTTCTACTTCCGCACCACCGACGTGACCGGTGTCGTGCACCTGCCGGAAGGCACCGAGATGGTGATGCCGGGCGACAACATCGCGATGGAAGTGCACCTGATCGTGCCGATCGCGATGGAAGAGAAGCTGCGCTTCGCGATCCGCGAAGGCGGCCGCACCGTCGGCGCCGGCGTCGTCGCCTCCATCATCGAGTAACGGTGGAATAGGGAAGCAGCGGGTGGCGTCACCACCCGCTGTTCTCCACTCGCTATTCGCAAATACGCGACGAAGAAAGAGACACGGCAATGAACGGCCAGAACATCCGCATCCGTCTCAAGGCGTTCGACCATCGAATCCTCGATACGTCGACCCGCGAGATTGTGAACACGGCTAAACGTACCGGTGCCCAGGTGCGCGGACCCATTCCGCTGCCGACCCGCATCGAGAAGTTCACCGTCAACCGTTCGCCGCACGTTGACAAGAAGAGCCGCGAGCAATTCGAGATGCGCACCCACAAGCGCCTGCTCGACATTGTCGACCCGACCCCGCAGACCGTCGATGCGCTGATGAAGCTCGACCTGGCCGCCGGTGTCGACGTCGAGATCAAGCTCTAAGTTTTTGGATCTAGGTTCGCAACGACTTGAGCGGACAGAAGGAACAGGAAGCACGACGATGCGCTCCGGAGTGATCGCACAGAAGGTCGGGATGACGCGGGTCTTTACGGAGACCGGCGAGCACATCCCTGTGACCGTGCTGAAGCTGGGTAATTGCCAGGTGCTGGGCCACCGCACGACCGAGAAGAACGGTTACGTTGCGCTGCAGCTCGGCTCCGGCTCCCGCAAGACCGTCTACATGCCGAAGGCCGAGCGCGGCCAGTTCGCCGCCGCCAAGGTCGAGCCGAAGCGCAAGATCGCGGAATTCCGCGTCTCGCAGGACGGCCTGATCCCGGTCGGCGCCGAAATCCAGGCCGACCACTTCGTGCCCGGCCAGTTCGTCGACGTCACCGGCACCTCGATCGGCAAGGGCTTTGCCGGCGGCATGAAGCGCTGGAACTTCGGCGGTCTGCGCGCCACCCACGGCGTCTCGGTCTCCCACCGCTCGATCGGTTCGACCGGCGGCCGCCAGGACCCCGGCAAGACCTTCAAGAACAAGAAGATGCCCGGCCACATGGGCGTCGACCGCATCACCACGCTGAACCTGCGCGTGGTCTCGACCGACGTCGAGCGCGGCCTGATCCTCGTCGAAGGCGCCGTTCCCGGCTCCAAGGGCGGCTGGATCCGCGTCCGCGACGCCGTCAAGAAGCCGCTGCCGAAGGAAGCGCCGAAGCCCGGCAAGTTCAAGGTCGCGGGCGAGGCTGCGGAAGCGCCGGCCGAGAAGGAGGGCGCGTGAGATGGAACTGAAAGTCACAACCCTTGAAGGCAAGGACGCCGGCTCCGTGCAGCTGTCCGACGCCATCTTCGGCCTCGAGCCGCGCGCCGACATCATCGCGCGCTGCGTGCAGTGGCAGCTCAACCGCCGCCAGGCCGGCACGCACAAGGCCAAGGGCCGCGCCGAGATCTGGCGCACCGGCAAGAAGATGTACAAGCAGAAGGGCACCGGCGGCGCCCGACACGGTTCGGCCCGCGTACCGCAGTTCCGCGGCGGCGGCCGTGCCTTCGGTCCGGTGGTGCGTTCGCACGAAACCGGCCTGCCGAAGAAGGTCCGCGCGCTGGCGCTCAAGCATGCGCTGTCGGCCAAGGCCAAGGACGGCGGCCTCGTCGTGATCGACAGCGCGCAGCTCAAGGAAGCCAAGACCAAGGCCCTGGTCGGCAGCTTCTCGGGTCTCGGGCTCACCAACGCGCTGATCATCGACGGCGCCGAGCTCAACGCGGGCTTTGCGAGCGCCGCGCGTAACATCCCCAACATCGACGTGCTGCCGATCCAGGGCATCAACGTCTACGACATTCTCCGCCGTCAGAAGCTCGTGCTGACCAAGGCGGCGGTCGATGCGCTGGAGGCGCGCTTCAAATGAAGACCATCGATCCGCGCCATTACGACGTCATCGTCGCTCCGGTCGTGACGGAAAAGGCAACGCTCGCCTCCGAGCACAACAAGGTCATGTTCAAGGTCGCGGCCAAGGCAACCAAGCCGCAGATCAAGGAAGCCGTCGAGAAGCTGTTCGACGTCAAGGTCAAGAGCGTGAACACGCTGGTCCGCAAAGGCAAGACCAAGATGTTCCGCGGCAATTTCGGTTCGCAGTCGGACGTGAAGCGGGCGATCGTGACCCTCGAAGAGGGCCACCGCATCGACGTCACCACCGGTCTATAGGGCGCAACGTCAATGGCACTGAAAAAATTCAACCCCACGACGCCGGGCCAGCGCCAGCTGGTGATGGTCGATCGTTCGGCGCTCTACAAGGGCAAGCCCGTCAAGGCGCTGACCGAGGGCAAGAACTCGACCGGCGGCCGCAACAGCAACGGCCGCATCACGGTGCGCTTCCGCGGCGGCGGCCACAAGAAGGCCTATCGCCTGGTCGACTTCAAGCGCGACAAGGTCGACGTCGCCGCCGTCGTCGAGCGCCTCGAGTACGATCCGAACCGCACCGCGTTCATCGCGCTGGTGAAGTATGCCGACGGCGAGCAGGCCTACATCCTGGCGCCGCAGCGCCTCGCCGTAGGCGACACCGTGATCGCCGGCAGCCATGTCGACGTGAAGCCGGGCAACGTCATGCCGCTCGGCAACATGCCGATCGGCACCATCGTGCACAACATCGAGATGAAGATCGGCAAGGGCGGCCAGCTGGCGCGCTCCGCCGGTACCTACGCCCAGCTCGTCGGCCGCGACCAGGACTACGTGATCGTCCGCCTGAACTCGGGCGAGCAGCGCCTGGTGCACGGCCGTTGCCGCGGCACCATCGGCGCGGTGTCGAACCCCGATCACATGAACATCTCGATCGGCAAGGCTGGTCGCACCCGCTGGATGGGCTGGCGCCCGCACAACCGCGGCGTCGTCATGAACCCGATCGACCATCCGCACGGCGGCGGCGAAGGCCGCACCTCGGGCGGCCGTCACCCGGTCACCCCGTGGGGCAAGCCGACCAAGGGCAAGAAGACCCGGTCCAACAAGTCGACCGACAAATTCATTCTCCTAAGCCGCCACAAGCGGAAGAAGTAAGGAACACCGGACATGGTTCGTTCAGTCTGGAAAGGCCCGTTCGTCGAAGCTTCGCTGCTCAAGAAGGCAGATGCAGCGCGCGCGTCCGGCCGTCACGACGTGATCAAGATCTGGAGCCGCCGCTCGACCATCCTGCCGCAGTTCGTCGGCCTGGTGTTCGGCGTCTACAACGGCCAGAAGCACGTGCCGGTGTCGGTCAACGAGGAAATGGTCGGTCACAAGTTCGGCGAGTTCTCGCCGACTCGGACCTTCCACGGCCATTCGGGCGACAAGAAAGCCAAGAAGGCTTGAGGATCAATCGATGAGCAAACCAAAGCGCGAACGGAGCCTCGCCGATAACGAGGCCAAGGCAGTCGCCAGGATGCTGCGGGTTTCCCCCCAGAAGCTCAATCTTGTCGCGCAGCTGATCCGCGGCCGCAAGGCTTCGGCCGCGCTCGCCGACCTGCAGTTCTCGCGCAAGCGGATCGCAGTCGACGTGAAGAAGTGCCTTGAGTCGGCGATCGCCAATGCCGAGAACAACCATGACCTCGATGTCGACGATCTCGTCGTCGCCGAGGCCCATGTCGGCAACGGCATCGTGATGAAGCGTTTCGCCCCCCGCGGCCGTGGCCGTTCGGGCCGTGTCTACAAACCGTTCTCGCACCTGACCATCGTGGTACGTCAGGTCGAGGCCGAGGCTGGCGCTTAAGAAGGGCGCAGGAGAATACGATGGGTCAAAAGATCAATCCGATCGGTCTGCGTCTCGGCATCAACCGGACCTGGGATTCCCGCTGGTTCGCCGGCAAGAACGAGTACGGCAAGCTGCTGCACGAGGACGTCAAGATCCGCGAGATCCTGCACAAGGAGCTCAAGCAGGCCGCCGTCGCGCGCATCGTCATCGAGCGTCCGCACAAGAAGTGCCGCGTCACCATCCACTCGGCCCGTCCGGGCGTGGTGATCGGCAAGAAGGGCGCCGACATCGACAAGCTGCGCAAGAAGGTCGCCGAGATCACCGATTCCGACGTCGTCATCAACATCGTCGAAATCCGCAAGCCCGAGCTCGACGCCACCCTGGTCGCTGAATCGATCGCCCAGCAGCTTGAGCGCCGCGTCGCGTTCCGCCGTGCCATGAAGCGTGCCGTGCAGTCGGCGATGCGTCTCGGCGCCGAGGGCATCCGCATCAACTGCTCGGGCCGTCTCGGCGGCGCCGAAATCGCCCGCATGGAGTGGTACCGCGAGGGCCGCGTGCCGCTGCATACGCTGCGCGCCGACGTCGACTACGGCGTTGCCACCGCGTTCACGACCTTCGGCACCTGCGGCGTCAAGGTTTGGATCTTCAAGGGCGAGATCCTCGAGCACGATCCGATGGCCCAGGACAAGAAGATGGCCGAGGGCGAGAGTGGCGGTTCGCGTCCGCGCCGCGACGCTGCCTGAACCGAACAGAGAGTTTGAGGGCGTAAAGCCATGATGCAACCAAAGAAAACGAAGTTCCGGAAGGCGCACAAGGGCCGTATCCACGGCACCGCGACTTCGGGCGCAACGTTGTCCTTCGGCCAGTACGGCCTGAAGGCGATGGAGCCCGAGCGCGTCACCGCGCGGCAGATCGAGGCCGCCCGCCGTGCGCTGACCCGCCACATGAAGCGCGCCGGCCGCGTCTGGATCCGCGTGTTCCCCGACGTGCCGGTGTCGAAGAAGCCCGCCGAAGTGCGCATGGGCTCCGGCAAGGGCACCCCGGAATTCTGGGTGGCGCGGGTCAAGCCCGGCCGCGTGATGTTCGAGATCGACGGCGTGACCGAGCAGACCGCCCGGGAATCGCTGGCGCTCGCCGCCGCCAAGCTGCCCATCAAGACGCGCTTCGTCGCGCGTATCGCGGAGTAACCGAGATGGCCCAGATGAAAGTCGAAGACATCCGCGCGATGACCGACGACCAGAGGGAGGACGCCGTCCTCAATCTGAAGAAGGAGCGCTTCAACCTGCGCTTCCAGCGCGCCACCGGGCAGCTGGAGAACACTTCGCGGATGAAGGAAGCCCGCCGCGATATCGCCCGTATCAAGACCGTCGCCGCGCAAGTGCGCGCCAAGAAGAAGTAAGAGGCCGCCTATGCCGAAACGTCAGCTTCAAGGTGTGGTCGTCAGCGACAAGCAAGCCAAGACGGTGGTGGTGCGCGTCGATCGCCGCTTCACCCATCCGATCTACAAGAAGACGATCCGCCGCTCCAAGAACTACCACGCGCACGACGAGAACAACCAGTTCAAGCCGGGCGACACGGTGTGGATCGAGGAGAGCAAGCCGATCTCGAAGTTGAAGCGCTGGACCGTGGTCCGGGGCGAACAGAAGAAAACGGCCTGACGTAATCCTGGCGCAAGCCGGACTTCAGTCAGGGAAATTTTGAGCGCAACAGAGCGCAGAAAGAGGACGAGGTGCATCAATGATTCAGATGCAGACCAACCTCGACGTGGCCGATAATTCAGGCGCACGCCGTGTCATGTGCATCAAGGTGCTTGGAGGCTCCAAGCGCCGCTATGCCACCGTGGGCGACGTTATCGTTGTGTCGATCAAGGAAGCCATTCCGCGCGGCAAGGTGAAGAAGGGCGACGTGATGAAGGCCGTGGTGGTGCGGGTCCGCAAGGACATCCGCCGTCCCGACGGCTCGGTCATCCGCTTCGACCGCAACGCCGCCGTGCTGATCAACAATCAGTCGGAGCCGGTCGGCACCCGCATCTTCGGGCCGGTGCCGCGCGAGCTGCGCGCCAAGAACCACATGAAGATCATTTCCCTGGCGCCGGAGGTGCTGTGATGGCTGCCAAGATCCGCAAGGGCGACAAGGTGATCGTACTGACCGGCCGCGACAAGGGCCGGACCGGCGAGGTGTTCGAGGTGCGTCCGGACGACGGCACCGCCCTGGTGCGCGGCGTCAACGTCGTGAAGCGCCACCAGAAGCAGACCCAGAACCAGGAAGGCGGCATCGTCTCCAAGGAAGCGCCGATCCAGTTGTCCAACATCGCCTATCTCGGCAAGGACGGGAAACCGACCCGGGTGGGCTTCAAGATTCAGGCCGATGGCAAGAAGGTTCGCATTGCCAAGAGCTCGGGAGCAGAGATCGATGGCTGAGACCGCTTACGTACCGCGCCTGCGCACGGAATATGACAAGAGCATCCGCGCCAAGCTGACCGAGAAGTTCGGCTACGCCAACGTGATGCAGGTGCCGCGCCTGGACAAGGTCGTGCTCAACATGGGCGTCGGCGATTCCGTCAACGACCGCAAGAAGGCCGAGACGGCGGCAGCCGAGCTGTCGCAGATCGCCGGCCAGAAGGCGATCGTGACCTATTCGCGCATCGCCATCGCGACCTTCAAGCTGCGCGAGAACCAGCCGATCGGCTGCAAGGTCACGCTGCGCAAGACCAAGATGTACGAGTTCGTCGACCGCCTCGTGAACATCGCGTTGCCCCGCGTGCGCGACTTCCGCGGCCTCAACCCGAAGAGCTTCGACGGCCGCGGCAACTACTCGCTCGGCCTCAAGGAGCATATCATTTTCCCCGAGATCGACTTCGACAAGGTCTCGGAAGCCCGCGGCATGGACATCACCGTCTGCACCACGGCCAAGACCGACGACGAGGCACGTGCCTTGTTGACCCTTTTGAATTTCCCGTTCCGGCAGTGAGCGGCCGACAAAGCCTCTCAAACGCGGATACCCAGGAGCCCTAGATGGCAAAGAAGAGTTCGATCGAGAAGAACAACCGGCGCAAGCGGATGACGAAGAACGCCGCCGCGGCACGCGCCAAGCTGAAGGCGATCATCGCCGACAAGAAGCGGCCGATGGAAGAGCGGTTCGCCGCCACGCTGAAGCTCGCCCAGATGCCGCGCAATTCGTCCGCGACCCGCATCCGCAACCGCTGCGAGATGAGCGGCCGTCCGCGCTCGAACTATCGCAAGAACAAGCTCAGCCGCATCGCGCTGCGTGAACTCGGCTCCAAGGGCCTGGTTCCCGGCCTGGTCAAGTCGAGCTGGTAAGGAGGATCGGACATGTCGACGCACGATCCGATCAGCGATCTGATCACCCGCATCCGCAACGCGCAGATGCGTTCCAAGTCCAAGGTCTCGAGCCCGGGCTCCAAGATGCGCGCCAACGTGCTCGAGGTGCTGAAGTCGGAAGGCTACATCCGCGGCTATGCCAGCGTGGAGCATCCGTCCGGCCGCAGCGAGCTCGAGATCGAGCTGAAGTATTTCGACGGCGAGCCGGTCATCCGCGAGATCGAGCGGGTGTCCAAGCCGGGCCGCCGCGTTTACGCCTCGGTGAAGAACCTGCCGCGCGTGAACAACGGTCTCGGCATATCGGTGTTGTCGACGCCGAAGGGAATCATGGCCGACCACGACGCGCGCGACGCGAACGTGGGCGGTGAAGTTCTCTTCACGGTGTTCTGAGAAGGGATTGAGCAATGTCACGTGTTGGCAAACGGCCTGTGGCGATCCCGTCCGGTGTGACGGCGACCGTCGAAGGGCAGACGGTGAAGATGAAGGGCCCCAAGGGCACGCTTTCCTTCGTCGCGCATGACGACGTCGAGGTGAAGTTCGAGAACGGCCAGGTGAAGTTCAACCCCAAGGTCGACACCAACCGCGCCCGCGCCATGTATGGCACCGCGCGCGCGCAGGTCGCCAACCTCGTCGAGGGCGTCACCAAGGGCTTCGAGAAGAAGCTCGAGATCACCGGCGTCGGCTACCGCGCCGCGATGCAGGGCAAGAACCTGCAGCTCGCGCTCGGCTACAGCCACGACGTCGTCTATCCGATCCCGGAAGGCATCACGGTCACCGTGCCGAAGCCGACCGAGATCACCATCGTCGGCAGCGACCCGCAGCGCGTCGGTCAGGTCGCCGCGGAAATCCGCAGCTACCGTCCGCCGGAGCCGTACAAGGGCAAGGGCGTGAAGTACGCAGGCGAATTCATCTTCCGCAAGGAAGGCAAGAAGAAGTAACGGAGCCGGTCATGTCGCAATTGAAGGTTACGAATGCCCGGCGCAAGAAGCGCGTGCGCCTTGCGCTGCGCCGCTCGGCCAACGGCCGTCCGCGGCTGAGCGTTTTCCGCTCGTCGAAGCACATCTACGCCCAGGTCATCGACGACCAGAAGGGCGAGACGGTCGCTTCCGCCTCGTCGCTGGAGAAGACCCTGCGCGAGGCCGGCAAGACCGGCGCCGACATCGACGCGGCCAAGGCGGTCGGCAAGCTGCTCGCCGAGCGCGCCGTGCAGAAGGGCGTCAAGGAAGTCGTGTTCGACCGCGGCGGCTATCTCTATCACGGGCGCGTCAAGGCGCTCGCCGATGCCGCGCGCGAGAGCGGGCTCAGCTTCTAGAGCATGATCCCGAAAAGTGGGAACCGGTTTTCGGGAAAGATCGTGCTCAAACGAAAGAGTTTGGACATTTACGAGGACAGGGGCGCGAGCCCTCTAGAGATTGGAAAACACCATGGCAGGTGAACGCGAACGCGGCGGACGCGAACGGAGCAGGGAGCGCGAGGAGCGCGACAGCGAGTTCGTCGACAAGCTCGTCCACATCAATCGCGTGGCGAAGGTCGTCAAGGGCGGCAAGCGCTTCGGCTTTGCGGCGCTGGTCGTGATCGGCGACCAGAAGGGCCGCGCGGGCTTCGGCCACGGCAAGGCGCGCGAAGTGCCGGAAGCGATCCGCAAGGCGACCGAATCGGCCAAGCGCAACCTGACGCGCGTTGCGCTGCGCGAGGGCCGCACGCTGCACCACGACATCTTCGGCCGCCATGGCGCGGGCCGCGTCTACCTGCGCGCAGCTCCGGCCGGTACCGGCATCATCGCCGGCGGCCCGATGCGCGCGGTGTTCGAGACGCTCGGCGTCCAGGACGTGGTCGCGAAGTCGATCGGCTCGTCGAACCCCTACAACATGGTTCGCGCCACCTTCAACGCGCTGAAGCACCAGGACAGCCCGCGCTCGGTCGCGGCGCGCCGCAACATCAAGGTTTCCACCCTGCAGTCGCGCCGCGTCGGCGGCGACGCCGAGGCAGCGGCGGACTAATCGACCGATCGGAGTTAAGTCATGGCCAAGGCCGCAAAGACGATCAAGATCGAGCAGACCGGCAGCGCAATTCGCCGCCATCACTCGCAGCGCTCGACCCTGATCGGCCTCAAGCTCAACAAGATCGGCCGCACTGCCGAACTGCCGGACACCCCGGAAGTTCGCGGCATGATCGCCAAGGTTCACCATATCGTCCGCATCGTCGGCGATAAGTAATTAGGGAGCGGAGCATGAAGCTCAGCGATATCGCCGACAACGCCGGCTCGCGCAAGAAGCGCATGCGCGTCGGCCGCGGCATCGGTTCCGGCAAGGGCAAGCAGGCCGGCCGCGGCGGCAAGGGCCAGACCGCGCGCTCGGGCGTGCGCATCAAGGGTTTCGAGGGCGGCCAGATGCCGATGCATCGCCGTCTGCCCAAGCGCGGCTTCAACAACATCTTCCGCGTCGAGTTCGCCGAGATCAATCTCGACCGGATTCAGCAGGCGGTCGATTCCAAGCTGATCGACGTCAAGGAAACCGTGAACGCGGAATCGCTGGTCAAGTCAGGCGTCGTTCGCCGCGCCAAGGGTGGCATTCGGCTGCTCGGCCGCGGCGAGCTCAAGGCCAAGCTGAACATCGAGGTGCACGGCGCCTCCAAGTCCGCCATCGCGGCGGTCGAGAAGGCGGGCGGCTCGGTCAAGATCCTGGCGCCGGCCAAGGAAGACGAAGGCAAGGCAGCGTAACATCTGCGTCATTGCCCGCCGCCCGGCGGGCAATTTGCCGTCTGGAACAATGGACTTATCGGCGCCGGATACCAGATAATATCCGGCGACTGCCAAGGATCCGGGTCCGGAATTAGCGGCAGCAGGGGGCGCGCGGGAGAAAGCCAGAACATGGTCTCGGCAGCAGAACAACTTGCGAAGAACATCGATTTCTCGTCGATCGCCAAGGCCGAAGAGCTGAAGAAGCGCATCTGGTTCACGCTGGGTGCGCTGCTTGTTTATCGGCTCGGCACCTATATCCCGCTGCCTGGCATTGATCCGGCCGCCTGGGAGCAGGTGTTCCGCTCGCAGGCCGGCGGCATTCTCGGCATGTTCAACATGTTCGCCGGCGGCGGCATCAACCGCATGGCGATCTTCGCGCTGAACATCATGCCGTACATCTCGGCGTCGATCATCATTCAGCTGCTGACGACGGTCTCGCCGCAGCTCGAGGCGTTGAAGAAGGAAGGCGAGGCCGGCCGCAAGACTCTCAACCAGTACACCCGCTATCTCACGGTGATCCTGGCCGCGTTCCAGTCCTACGGCATCGCCGTCGGCCTGCAGGGCGCCGGCAACGTCGTCGCCGAACCAGGCTTGTTCTTCCTGCTGTCGACCACGATCACGCTGACCGGCGGCACCATGTTCCTGATGTGGCTCGGCGAGCAGATCACTTCACGTGGTATTGGCAATGGTATCTCGCTGATCATCCTCGCCGGCATCGTTGCCGAACTGCCGTCGGCGCTCGCCGGCATGCTCGAGCTCGGCCGCCAGGGCGCGTTGTCCACCGGCCTGATCCTGCTCGTGACCGTCATGGCGGTGGCGGTGATCGCCTTCATCGTCTTCGTGGAGCGCGCGCAGCGCCGTCTCCTGATCCAGTATCCGAAGCGCCAGGTCGGCAACAAGATGTTCGAGGGCCAATCCTCGCACCTGCCGCTCAAGCTCAATACCTCCGGCGTGATTCCGCCGATCTTCGCCTCGTCGCTGCTGCTGTTGCCGACCACGGTCGCCAACTTCAACGCCGGCAAGGGCCCGGAGTGGATGCAGTGGCTGACCACGCAGCTCAGCCACGGCCGGCCGCTGTTCCTGTTCCTGTACCTGGCGATGATCGTGTTCTTCGCCTTCTTCTATACTGCGATCGTGTTCAACCCGACCGAGACCGCGGACAATCTGAAGAAGCATGGCGGTTTCATCCCGGGCATCCGTCCCGGCGAGCGCACCGCCGAATACATCGACTACGTGCTGTCGCGCATCACGGTGCTGGGCGCGATCTATCTCGCCATCGTCTGCCTGATCCCGGAAATCCTGATCTCCTACGCCTCGGTGCCGTTCTACTTTGGTGGTACCTCGCTCTTGATCGTGGTCAGTGTCACCATGGACACGGTGGCGCAGGTTCAGGGCTATCTGCTGGCGCATCAGTACGAAGGACTGATCCGCAAGTCGAAACTGCGCGGTCGCCGCCGCTAAGGGGGCGGAGCGTCGCGAACGTCTAATCGGGTGCGCGTGTTTTTCGCTCACCCAGCCGGGGGGCGAAACAATGCGACTGATTCTTCTGGGACCGCCCGGCGCGGGCAAGGGAACGCAAGCCCAGCGCCTGGTGGAGAAATACGGCATCGTCCAGCTCTCGACCGGCGACATGCTGCGCGCCGCGGTTGCCGCAGGGACGCCGGTGGGGTTGAAGGCCAAGGACATCATGGCGGCCGGCGGGCTGGTGCCGGACGATGTCGTGGTCGACATCATTGCCGACCGTATCGAGCAGCCGGACGCGGCCAACGGATTCATTCTCGACGGCTTTCCGCGCACGGTGCCGCAGGCGGCGGCGCTGGACGACCTGCTGAAGCGGAAGAAGATGAAGCTCGACGCGGTGGTCGAGCTCCGGGTCAACGAAGGCGCGCTGCTGCAGCGGGTCGAGAATCGCGCCGCCGAGACCCGCGCACGCGGCGAGGAGGTTCGGGCCGACGACACGCCGGAAGTGCTGGCCAAGCGGCTGGCCAGCTATCGCGCCCAGACCGAGCCCTTGATCGACTATTATTCGGAGCGGCGCAGCCTGCTCACCGTCGATGGCATGATGAGCATCGACGGGGTCACCGAGGAGATCGGCCGGGTGCTAGCGGCCATCGGGGCCGGGGCCAATTCCAGGTCCAGGGCGCCGGCGAAAGACACCCGGCGGGCGGGCAAGGGAACCCGCGGGGTTGCCAAGGTTGCCCGCAAGCCGGCCAAGGCCGCCGGGAAAGCCGGGAAGAAGCCGGCCAGGAAGGCCGGAAAGGGAGCCAAAAAGCCCGCCAAGGCGGCCCGGAAGGCCTCCAAAGGGGTAAGGAAGGCACCCAGGAAGGCGGCAAAGAAGGCCGCGCGGAAGGGGGCCCGGAAGGCCTCGAAACCTGCGAAAAAGGTCACGAAAAGGCGAGCTAAGCGTTAGAATCGGTTGACGAAACCCGCCTGAATCCCTTAATAAGCCCCGCATCCAGATCGGATAGTTATCAGACGATGCCGGGCCCCGGGAAACCAAGGGGTTAGGGCGTCGTGTTCGCGTTTGTGGACACCTGCCCGAGCTAGAGCATGATCCCGAAAAGTGGGAACCGGTTTTCGGAAAAGATCATGCTCAACTAAAGACACAGCGCAGTTGCGCTTAAACGAAATGTCCGGCCCGACGGCCGGCGACAGGAGAGAATTCCGTGGCCCGTATTGCCGGCGTCAACATCCCGACCAACAAGCGCGTGCTGATCGCGCTTCAGTACATCCATGGCATCGGCCAGAAGAACGCTGGTGAGATCATGGAGAAGGTGAAGATCCCGCTGGATCGCCGCGTCAGCCAGCTCACCGACCAGGAAGTTCTGCAGATCCGCGAAGTGATCGACCGCGACTATCTCGTCGAGGGCGACCTGCGCCGCGAGGTCGGCATCAACATCAAGCGTCTGATGGACCTCGGCTGCTATCGCGGCCTGCGCCATCGCCGCGGCCTGCCGGTGCGCGGCCAGCGCACCCACACCAATGCGCGCACGCGCAAGGGTCCGGCCAAGGCCATCGCCGGCAAGAAGAAGTAAAGCGCAAGTTTCGAATTGAAGGGCGGGCCGCAAGGCGCCGCCCGGGTGTAGCCGCTGGCATTACGGCGGCGTTTGAGATCACAGGAAAGGTAGTCAATGGGCAAGGAAGCCACCCGCGTCCGCCGTCGCGAACGCAAGAACATCGCATCCGGCATCGCGCATGTGAATTCGTCGTTCAACAACACGACCATCACCATCACCGACGCGCAGGGCAACGCGATTGCCTGGTCGTCGGCCGGCACGATGGGTTTCAAGGGCTCGCGCAAGTCGACCCCGTATGCCGCGCAGGTCGCCGCCGAAGACGTCGCCAAGAAGGCGCAGGAACACGGCATGCGCACGCTGGAAGTTGAAGTGGCAGGCCCCGGTTCGGGCCGCGAATCGGCGCTTCGCGCGCTGCAGGCCGCGGGCTTCACCGTCACCTCGATCCGCGACGTGACCACGATCCCGCACAATGGTTGCCGTCCGCGCAAGCGCCGGCGCGTTTGATTTGTTGGCGTCGCAAGCCGGCCGCTCCGGCTCGCGACGATTTGGGAATTGTACGACGCGGACTTGACCCGCGTGTCTCCAACGCCGGCGGTTTGAAGCGCAAATCGGCCGGCCCGTATGGGTGAAAAACAGTGACGATCCAGAAAAATTGGCAAGAACTGATCCGACCGAACAAGCTGCAGGTCACGCCGGGCTCTGACGCGACCCGATTCGCCACGCTGGTGGCCGAGCCGCTCGAGCGCGGCTTCGGCCAGACGCTCGGCAATGCGCTGCGCCGCATCCTGCTGTCCTCGCTGCAGGGCGCCGCCGTGCAGTCGGTGCACATCGACGGCGTGCTGCACGAGTTCTCCTCGATCGCGGGCGTGCGCGAGGACGTCACCGACATCGTGCTGAACATCAAGGACATCTCGATCAAGATGCAGGGCGAAGGCCCCAAGCGCATGGTCGTGAAGAAGAGCGGCCCGGGCGCCGTCACTGCCGGCGACATCCAGACCGTCGGCGACGTCGTCGTGCTCAATCCGGACCTTCAGCTGTGCACGCTGGACGACGGCGCCGAGATCCGCATGGAGTTCACGGTCGCGACCGGCAAGGGCTACGTACCCGCCGAGCGCAACCGCCCCGAGGACGCGCCGATCGGCCTGATCCCGGTCGATAGCCTGTTCTCTCCGGTGCGCAAGGTCTCCTACAAGGTCGAGAACACCCGTGAGGGCCAGATCCTCGACTACGACAAGCTGACCATGACCATCGAGACCAACGGTGCCGTGACGCCGGACGACGCGGTGGCCTATGCCGCGCGCATCCTGCAGGACCAGCTCAACGTCTTCGTCAACTTTGAGGAGCCGCGCAAGGAAGTCGCGCAGGAGATCATCCCCGATCTCGCCTTCAACCCGGCCTTCCTCAAGAAGGTGGACGAACTCGAACTCTCGGTGCGCTCGGCCAACTGCCTGAAGAACGACAACATCGTCTACATCGGCGACCTCGTGCAGAAGAGCGAGGCGGAAATGCTCCGCACCCCGAACTTCGGCCGCAAGTCGCTGAACGAGATCAAGGAAGTGCTGGCCCAGATGGGTCTGCATCTCGGCATGGAAGTGCCGGGCTGGCCGCCGGAGAACATCGACGAGCTCGCCAAGCGCTTCGAGGATCATTACTGAGATTTCTCGCGGCCGGAGCATCCGGCTGCGAGATATCGGGCGAACGCAGGAAGCCCACCTGCAACAGGTCGCACAAGGCTTGCGACGAACTGAAGGAAGAATGTCAATGCGTCACGGCAAGGTTCACCGCAAGCTCAACCGCACCGCCGAGCACCGCAAGGCCATGTTCGCCAACATGGCGGCCGCGCTGATCAAGCACGAGCAGATCGTCACCACGCTGCCCAAAGCCAAGGAGCTCCGTCCGATCGTCGAGAAGCTCGTCACCCTCGGCAAGAAGGGCGGGCTGGCGCTGCGCCGCCAGGCCATCTCCGAGATGCGCGACGTCGACCAGGTCAAGAAGCTGTTCGACGTGCTGGCGCCCCGCTACAAGGACCGCCAGGGCGGCTACACCCGCATCATCAAGGCCGGCTTCCGCTACGGCGACAACGCCGCGATGGCCGTGATCGAATTCGTCGACCGCGACGTCGATGCTAAGGGCAAAGACTCCGGCCCGGTGCAGGAAAAGGAAGAAGCCGAAGCGGCGTAAGCCTTTCCGCACGGAAAAAGATTGAGAAAGCGGCGCTATCCAGCGCCGCTTTTTTGTTGGCTGATTCGGTTCGCCAATTTTTGTTGGTTGGTTCACTCCGTCATTGCGAGGAGCGGCAATCTATCGCGCGCGATCGGAAGCTGGATTGCTTCGCTTCGCTCGCAATGACGGCGAAGAGGTTCGCTACCATCCCTCCAACACGATCTTGCCGCGCGACTTGCCGCTCTCCAGCAAGGCATGGGCGCGCTTCAGGTTCGCGGCGTTGATGGTGCCGAAGGTTTGGTCCAGCGTGGTGCGCAGTACGCCCTTGTCGATGAGGTCGGCGACGTCGTCCAGCAGATGATGCTGCGCGATCATGTCCGGCGTCTGGAAGGAGGAGCGGGTGAACATCGATTCCCAGTGCACCGAGATCGCCTTTCCCTTGAACGCGCTCATGGTGAACTCAGGCGGGTCGTCGATCAGGCCGAACTTGCCCTGCGGCGCCATCAATTCGGCGATCGCCTTGTAGTGCTGGTCGGTGAAGGTGAGGCTCGCCACCAGCGCCACCGGCGGCAGCCTCAAGGCCTCGATCTGCTGCTTCATCGGCTTGCCGTGGTCGATCACCGCATGCGCGCCGAGATCGCGACACCATTTCTGCGACTCCGGCCGTGTTGCGGTGGCCACCACTGTGAGCCCCGTCAGGCGGCGCGCCAGCTGGATCAGGATCGAGCCGACGCCACCCGCGCCACCGGTGATCAATAGCGTGCGCGGGTCGAGGCTCTTGCCCGGCACCGCGCCGAGCCGGTCGAACAGCAATTCCCAGGCGGTGATGGAGGTGAGAGGGAGTGCCGCGGCTTGCGCGAACGACAGGCTTTTCGGCTTGTTGCCGACGATGCGCTCGTCGACCAGGTGATATTCCGAATTGGTGCCCTGGCGCAGGATCGAGCCGGCGTAGAACACCTCGTCGCCCGGCTTGAACAGGCTGACGTCGGGGCCGACGGCATCAACCACGCCGGCCGCGTCGAAGCCGAGAATCTTGTACTCGCCGGCGGGCGGGGCGGCGCGCTTGCGCACCTTGTAATCGACGGGGTTGGCAGAGATCGCCTTCACGGCAACGCGGATGTCGCGTCCTTTCGGCTCCGGTTTGGCGGTCTCGAAATCGAGCAGCGAATTGGCATCTTCGACGGGCAGCGATTTCTGGTATCCGACGGCCTTCATCGGGCGTTTCTCCTTGAGTTCCGGAAAGACCTGCACTACGTGCCGGTCTTTCGCCGAATTGCAAGCCGGCGGCGGCGAATCCGTCGGCAAATCGACCCGGAAGTGGGGCCGATCAGCTTCAATTTGCAGCCCGGGACGTCTATATTCGGTCACCTTGTTCTTCGGGATACCTACATGACCTTGTTGCGCTTTTTCGCTGCCTTGTCGTTTGCCTTCGTGTCCGCCGTGCCCGCGCATGCGCAGGATCGCCGCGCCCCGTCCTCAGCGGCTGAACTCCGGCTGTCCTACGCGCCGATCGTGCAGCGCGCGCAGCCGGCGGTGGTCAACGTCTATGCGGCAAAGACCGTGCAGAACCGCAACCCGTTGCTCGACGATCCCATCTTCCGCCGCTTCTTCGGCGTGCCCGGAAACAACCGCCCCGAGCAGATGCAACGCTCGCTCGGCTCCGGCGTGATGGTCGATGCATCCGGCCTCGTCGTCACCAACAACCACGTCATCGAGGGCGCCGACCAGGTCAAGATATCGCTCGCCGACAAGCGCGAGTTCGAGGCCGAGATCGTACTGAAGGACAGCCGCACCGATCTTGCGGTGCTGCGGGTCAAGGACGGCAAGGAAAGATTCGCCACGCTCGACTTCGCCAATTCGGACGAACTCCTGGTCGGCGACCTCGTGCTCGCGATCGGCAATCCCTTCGGCGTCGGCCAGACCGTGACCCACGGCATCGTCTCGGCGCTGGCGCGCACGCAAGTAGGCATCACCGACTACCAGTTCTTCATCCAGACCGATGCTGCCATCAATCCCGGCAATTCCGGCGGCGCGCTGGTCGACATGACCGGCAAGCTCGCCGGCATCAACACGGCGATCTTCTCGCGCTCCGGCGGCTCGCAGGGCATCGGCTTTGCCATCCCCGCCAACATGGTGCGCGTGGTGGTGGCCTCGGCCAAGGGCGGCGGCAAGGCGGTGAAGCGGCCCTGGCTCGGCGCGCGGCTGCAGGCGGTGACGCCTGAAATCGCCGAGACGCTCGGCCTGCGCACGCCGACCGGCGCGCTGGTCGCCAATGTCGCGCCGGGCAGTCCCGCGGCGAGGGCAGGGCTGAAACTGTCCGATCTGATCGTCGCCATCGACGGGCAGACCATCGAGGATCCCAATGCATTCGACTATCGCTTCGCTACCCGTCCGCTCGGCGGGTCGGCGCAGATCGACGTGCAGCGCGGCGGCAAGACCGTCAGGGTCTCCATTCCTTTGGAGGTCGCGCCCGATATCAACCGCGACGAGATCACGATCTCGGCGCGCTCGCCGTTCCAGGGCGCGCGCGTCGCCAACATCTCGCCGGCCGTCGCCGAGGAATTGCGCCTCGACAGCAATGCCGAGGGCGTCGTCGTGGTCAATCTCGAGGACGGCGCGCCCGCCGCCAGCGTCGGCTTCCAGAAGGGCGACATCATTCTCGCCGTCAACAACCAGAAGATCGCCAGGACCAGCGATCTCGACAAGGCCGCGAAGTCATCCGCGCGGCTGTGGCGCATCGTGGTGGTGCGCAACGGCCAACAGATCAACGTCACGCTCGGCGGATGAGCCCGAAACGACCCCAGGCTTCGCCATCCCTCTTTGCCGCGGCAGGGATGGAACAGGATGCGCCGCATCCGCTGCCGGACCGGTTGCGCCCGCGGAAGCTCAGCGAGGTCGTCGGCCAGGACCACATCCTCGGCCCCGACGGAGCGCTGACGCGGATGCTGGAGACGCGAACGCTGGGCTCACTGGTGTTCTGGGGGCCGCCCGGCACCGGCAAGACCACGGTGGCGCGGCTCCTGGCCGACGCCACCGAGCTGCATTTCGAGCAGATTTCCGCGGTGTTCTCCGGCGTCGCCGACCTGAAGAAGGTGTTCGACGCCGCGCGCGCCCGCCGCGAGACCGGCAAGGGCACGCTGCTGTTCGTCGACGAGGTGCACCGGTTCAACCGCGCGCAGCAGGATTCCTTCCTGCCCGTGATGGAGGACGGCACGGTCGTGCTGGTCGGCGCCACCACGGAAAACCCGTCCTTCGAGCTCAACGCGGCGCTGCTGTCGCGCGCCCGCGTGCTGGTGTTCCATTCGCTGGATGCGGCGGCGATCGAAAAGCTGTTTGCGCATGCGGAAACGATCGAGGGCAGGAAGCTGCCGCTCGATGCCGAGGCGCGTGCCGCGCTGGCGCGCATGGCCGACGGCGATGGCCGCGCCGCACTGACGCTGGCCGAGGAGGTCTGGCGTTCCGCGCGCAAGGACGAGATTTTTGACGCCGTGCAGCTGCAGGACATCCTGCAGCGCCGTGCGCCGATCTACGACAAATCCGCCGACGGCCATTACAATTTGATCTCGGCCCTGCACAAATCGGTGCGCGGCTCCGATCCCGACGCGGCACTGTATTATCTCGCCCGCATGCTCGATGCCGGCGAGGACCCGTTGTTCCTGGCGCGCCGCGTGGTGCGCATGGCGGTGGAAGACATCGGCCTCGCCGATCCGCAGGCGCTGGTCATCGCCAACGCCGCGAAGGACGCTTTCGACTTCCTCGGGTCTCCCGAGGGCGAGCTCGCCATTGCGCAGGCCGTGGTCTATTGCGCCACCGCGCCGAAATCCAACGCGATGTACAGCGCCTTTGGCGCTGCGATGCGCACCGCGAAGGAGGCAGGCTCGCTGCTGCCGCCAAAGCACATTCTCAATTCGCCCACGAAACTGATGAAGTCGGAAGGCTACGGCGCCGGTTACGCATATGACCATGACGCACCGGAGGCGTTTTCCGGGCAGGACTACTTCCCGGAAGCGCTGGGACGGAAAACCTTCTACGACCCGCCCGAACGCGGCTTCGAACGCGAGATCAGGAAGCGGCTGGAATACTGGGCCAAGCTGCGGCGGGAGCGGGGCGGGAGGCCGGATGAATAGCCGACGGTGGGTTCCATTCTGGCCGGCACTTCCCGTCCTTGCGTTCCTGGTCGTTGCGACATCGACGTCTCCCGCCGCGGCAGAGACCGTCGAGGTTGCGCCCGGCGTAAAGGTGACGAAGCGCGCGTTTCCCGTGCCGGCCAACGAGCAGCCGTTCTTCGGATTCAAGGCCAAGACCGAGGCGCAGCGCGAAGCCGACGACAAGTTCCTCAAAGCGTTGCTGGAGGCCGCCGGGACGAAGGAAAAGGCGCTGGATGAGATCACCAGGCGCGGCTGGCGCGCGCTCGGCGCCGGCAAGCTCAACGAGGCGGCTCAACGCTTCAACCAGGCGTTCCTGCTGGCTCCTGAACAGAGCGTCGTCTACCACGGCTTCGCCGCGATCGCGCAAATCCGGTTCAATGCTGTCGACTATGCCGAGGAGCTGTTCCGCCTTGCGCAAGGACAGCCCAATCCGCTGAAGATCCTGAACGCGGATTATGGCCGGCTGCTGCTGGTCGCGAAGAAGCCGGCGCTGGCGTTGCCGGCGCTGGAACAGGCGGTCAAGGATACGCCGGACTTTGGCGATGCCTGGACCAACCTGGCGTGGGCCCGCCTTCAGACCGGCGACCCGGATGGGGCCTGCGCCGCCGCTGCAGGGGCGATGACGCGGCGTCCATCCTCCAATGCAAGCGTCGATCTGAACCGGCTGAGAAGCGAGGCGCAATGCAAGTAGGAGCTGGTGGCGGGCCCGCGCCTGACTGTCTCGCCGGCTATTCGCGCTCCTTCACGCGTTTTCTCAATTCGGCAAATGTTCGGCCGGCGAAGCGGCCGAGCTTGGTCGCCGTGGAGTCGAGCTCCTCGGCGTGATTGGCATGGCCGGCCTCGAAGGCGGCGAACCAGCGGCGGAACCGCGCGCGTTCTTCCGGCGGCAGCTTGGTGATGGCTTCGGCGATTTCTTCGACCTTCATGGGGCCAAGCATAGCATCCTTTAGCACAACAGATCTGCGGCAGATCGTGGCGATGCACATTTTCAGCCATACCTGCGCCGGACTTCTGTGCTCACGGGAATGGTACCCTCGCGACAACGGGCGTAAAGTAAGGGGCGCCTCGCTCATGGCTGCGGTTAATTCGAAGGAGCACGTCAGGAATTCCATCAAGCCCGTTCGCGCGTCGGACACCTAACGCCCTTTGCTGCAACGATACAAACTGGGAGGTAGACGATGAACGTGCGACCCGATCCCACGTTTTACGCATCGCCCAAGCTTGCAATGGAAGCTCCACCCGAGAACTTTGCCTATACGCTGCTGCTCAGTCCGGATTTCTCGAAGCCGGACGCGCTGGCGGTGGTCGACGTCAAGAAGAGCTCGCCGACCTACAGCCGGATCGTCCACACCGTAACGATGCCGAACAAGGGCGACGAATTTCATCACTTCGGCTGGAACGCCTGTTCGTCCGCACTGTCTCCGCTCACCGGCCACGCCTTTGTCGAGCGGCGTTACCTGATCATCCCCGGGCTTCGTTCCTCCCGCATTTACGTCATCGATACGAAGCCTGATCCGACCAAGGCGAAGATCCACAAGATCATCGAGCCCGAGGAGGTGTTCAGGAAGACCGGCTATTCGCGGCCCCATACCATCCACTGCGGGCCCGAAGGTATCTACGTCTCCACGCTCGGCGGTGGCGGCAAGGACGGCACGGACGGCCCTCCGGGCGTTTTCATCATGGACTGCGAGACGTTCGAGGTGCTGGGACGCTGGGAACTCGATCGCGGCCCGCAGACCAGGCATTATGATTTCTGGTGGAATCTGCCGCGCGACTACATGGTGACCAGCGAGTGGGCGCTGCCGCCGCAATTCGAGAACGGCATCGTTCCCGAGGACCTGCTGTCGAACAAGTACGGCCACTCGCTGCATTTCTGGGATTTGCGCGGCCGGCGCAACGTCCAGACCATCGATCTCGGCGCTAACCACCAGATGGCGCTCGAAGTGCGTCCCGCGCACGATCCGGTGCGCGAATACGGTTTCGTCGGCGTCGTCGTCGACACCACCAACCTGGAGGGCTCGATCTGGACCTGGTGGCGCGAAGGCGGGAAATTCCATGCGGAGAAGACCGCGACCGTTCCGGCCGAGCCCGCGCCAAAGGAAAAACTGCCGCCCTTGCTGCAGGGCTTCGGCGCCGTGCCGCCGCTGATCTCCGACATCGACCTGTCGATGGACGACCGCTTCCTCTACGTCTCCTGCTGGGGCACCGGCGAGATGCGGCAATACGACGTTACTGACCCGCGCAAGCCAAAGCTCGCAGGCTCCGTTCATATCGGCGGCATCGCGCGCCGCACGCCGCATCCCAACGGCAAGCCGTTCGGCGGCGGTCCCCAAATGGTCGAGATCAGCCGCGACGGCAAGCGGGTGTACTGGACCAACTCCCTGTATTCGACCTGGGACGATCAGTTCTATCCCGATGGCGTGCCGGGCGCCGAGGTGATGGCCAATGCCGGCGCGAACGGCGGCCTGGAGCTGGCGAAGGATTGCTGGGTCGACTTCCCGCAAGGTTACCGCGCGCACCAGATCCGGCTCGAGGGCGGTGACTGTTCGACGGATTCTTTCTGCTATCCGTCGGTCTGAACGGCAGTGCAGGACGGCACGTCGGCCTGGCTGTGGGCGGCCATCGTCGCGAGCGGCCTCTACCATGGGGTCAATCCCGGGATGGGGTGGCCGCTCGCGGTCGCGGCGGGAATGATGGACAGGAACGCCCGGGCGCTGCTCGTGGTGCTCGTGCCGTTGTCGGCCGGTCATCTGCTGGCGATGCTGGTGATGCTGCTGCCCTTTGCGATGCTGCTGGCGCTCGCCCAGGGGGAACGCCAGATTCAGCTCGCCGCCGGTCTGCTCGTCGTCGCCTATGGAGCGCTGCGGCTGGCCAATCCTCGGCATCCGCGCTTGCTCGCGAGGATTCGGCCGGCGCAGCTCGCGCTTTGGTCATTCGTGGTGGCGATTGCCCATGGTGCCGGCCTGATGCTCGTTCCCATCTATCTCGGCCTGTGCGAGAGCACCGGCCTCGACACCGGCCATGAAGCCGCCGCCACGCTTGTCGGGGCCAATCTCGGAATGGCGTTGATTGTCTCCGTCGTGCACTCGCTTGCCATGATCGCGGCCGGCGGATGCGCGGCGTGGCTGGTCTACCGCTATCTCGGGCTGCAATACCTGTCGCGAAGCTGGTTCAACCTGGATAGGGTCTGGGCAGTCAGCCTCATCCTGGTCGGGTTAATTGCGCTCGCGCTCGCCGGCCGGCATTGAGCGAAGCGGCGGGTCGCCGCTATTTCGCTGTCTTCACGAACTCCAGGATCTGGTCCGTCAGCCGGGTATCGGCGGTGTTGATCGCATAGACTTCCGACATGTGGCTGTGCTGCGGCAGCATGAACGTGCGGGCGCAGCCCCTCGCGCTCTTGCAGGTCGCCTGTTTCGCCAACTCGTACTGCTCGATGAAGCGGGGCGGATCGAGCTCGGCCGCGGTGATCAGCAGCGGCGTCCTGCTCTCGACCAGTCCTTTCAGCGAGGAGCGCTCGGCGTAGCGCGCGGGATCGGAGCCGAAATAGGCGAGTTCGGGACCGCCGAGCGGCGAGCCGGTGAGGTCGAAGATGCCGGATACCATGATGGCGCCGGCGAGGCCGCCGCCCTTCACCTTGTGCAGTTCCGGATGCGATACATAGCTCGCCACGTGGACGGCGCCTGCGGATTGCCCCATCAGGTAGATACGTGTGCCATCGCCGCCGCGCTCGGCGATCTTCTCGCTTACCCACTGCACGACGGAGGCGAGGTCTTCGGCGCCGGCCGGCCAGGGCGAGGCGGACGCCAGGCGATAGGTGGTGTTGACGCCGACAAAGCCGTTCTTCACCGCCCACAGCATGATGTTGTCGTAGAAGGGGCTGCCGGGGTTGCGCTTGTTGCCGCCGACGAACGCGCCGCCATGGACGAAGATCAGCACCGGTCGCGGCGCCGAACCCGTCTCCGGCGTGAAGACGTCGAGCAGGTGCCGCTCGGCCGGCCCGTACTTGACGTCCCGCTCGACCTTGACGCCCGCATACGGCTCCTTCTCCTGCATCGGCGCATAGAGCGCGGCCGTTTTCGGGGGATCGATGACCCGTCCGAGCTCCAGCAGCTTCCAGGCAAGGTCTTCCGACATCGGGCTTTGCTGGGCCCATGCCGTGGTGGCAAGGAGGGTAGCGATGATCGTCAGCCCGGATTTCAACCCAACCATTCCGGCGTCCTCCGTTTCTTGTCAGCTTTGGCCTAGCATGGCCGATCCGCCGCGCGATTGGTACTCGATTTTGCCGTGACGATTTGCTCCTTTTGCGCTACGCAGCGGGTCAATCCGGAGCCATTGCATGAGCCGCCGCGACCGCGGACCGCGTGAAAGAACGCCTCGTCAGAACGACCGTCCGAAAGGCGACCGCCCCAAGGGCCACCGGAGTGGCGTGCTCCGCGCCGGGCCCGCGAGCGATCGCGCGCCGGGGCATCGATCGGGTGGCGGCAAGCCGCCCCGCCTTGCAGAGCCGCGTCGCGAGAGGCCGGCGCCGGTTCGACCCGAGGCCAAGCCAGAACCGCAGCTCCCAACCAAGGTACAGACCGTGGTGGTGACCGCGGACGAGAACAACATGCGTGTCGACCGCTTCCTGGAAGCGCGCTTTCCCGGCCTGTCGTTCTCCCACATCCAGCGCATCGTCCGGAAGGGCGAGCTGCGCGTCAACGGCCGGCGTGCCGACTCCAAGGACCGGCTGGAGGAGGGCCAGAGCGTGCGCATCCCGCCGCTGCGGCTCGATGCGCCGAAGGTGGCCGGCAAACTGTCCGAGGCCGAGCAGAAGACGCTGGCCGCGCTGAAGGAGATGACGCTGTTCGAGGACGACGACGTCCTCGTGCTGAACAAGCCGGCGGGCCTTGCCGTGCAGGGCGGCTCCGGCACCACGCGCCACATCGACCAGATGCTGGAGGTGATGCGTGACGCCAAGGGGCAGAAGCCGCGCCTGGTGCACCGCATCGACAAGGAAACCTCGGGCTGCCTGCTGGTGGCGAAAACGCGATTCGCCGCCACCCATCTGACCGGCGCCTTCCGCCACCGCTCGGCACGCAAGATCTACTGGGCGCTGGTGGCCGGCGTGCCCAAGCCGAAGCAGGGACGCATCTCCACCTATCTCGCCAAGGAAGAGAGCGAGGACGACAGCATCATGCGCATCGCCGAGCATGGCGACGAGGGCGCGAGCCACGCGGTGACCTACTATGCCGTGGTCGAGACCGCGGCGCAGAAGCTCGCCTGGGTGTCGCTGAAACCGGTCACCGGACGGACGCATCAACTGCGTGCGCACATGGCGCATATCGATCACGCCATCGTCGGCGATCCCAAATACTTCAACAAGCAGCAATGGGATTTGCCGGGCGGCCTGCAGAACCGGCTGCACCTCCTGGCGCGGCGCATCGTCATCCCGCATCCGCGCGGCGGCGTCATCGACGCGTCGGCGCCGCTGCCGCCGCACATGCAGCAGTCCTGGAATCTGCTGGGCTTCGACGCCAAGCGGTTCGACCCGATCGAGAACGCGCCGGAGGAGTGACGGCATCTGTCAAGCCGCGCGCACAGCAATATCGATCAAAGCAATGTCGTATTGTTGCTGTAGCATTGAGAATGCAGTTCGTTCCCGGAAGGCTTTGCTCATGATCCGCAACTGGCTTCACGCGGCGCTTCTTTGTTGTCTTGCCGCTTCGACGGGCGCCGCAGCGCAAGCGCAGACGCTGGTGCTGAAGGGCGGCAGCGTCTATGCCTCGCCGGAGGCGGCGCCGATTGCCGATGCCATCGTCGTGACGTCGGCGGGGACCATCGCTGCGGTCGGCCGCGCCGGAGAGGTTCAGATCCCGGCCGATGCGCGTGTGATCGACTGCGCCGGCAAGACCATCGTCGCCGGATTCTGGAACAGCCATGTCCATTTCACGGAAGCGGCGTGGAACAACGCGGCCAAGGGCCCGGCCGCGCCGCTCACCGCGCACATGCAGGCGATGCTGACGCGCTGGGGCTTCACCACCGTTTGGGATCTCGGCTCCAACCCGGCCGAACTGCTGCCGCTGCGCCAGCGCATAAAGGAAGGCGAAGTGCTCGGCCCCAACATTTTCTTTGCTGGCAGCATCTTTCCCAAGGACGGCCATCCGGCCTACCTGCGGGCCGAGTTGCAGCTCCCGCAAGCCGCGACGCCCGAGCGGGCGACGCAGCTGGCGCGGACTTACGCACAAATGGAACTCGATGGTGTCAAGCTGTTCACCGGCTCCTACAAGGGCGAGGACAAGCCGGTCGTGAACATGGACGCGGCCATCGCCAGGGCCGCGGTTGACGTCGCGCACGGCAAGGGCAGGCCGGTGTTTGCGCATCCGCAGAACACCGCCGGCATCGACGTCGTGATCGCGGCCGGTGTCAACGTGATGGCGCATACGGTGACGCGGCAGACCGGCTACACGGCCGAACAACTCGCGCACTTCAAGCAGCAGAACGTCGCGCTCACGCCGACCCTGTCGCTGTTCGCCAAATTGCCGGTGCCGGCGGCGATCAGCGCCCGCATCGTCGACAACGTCGTCGCCCAGCTCAAGGGGTTTGCGGAAAACGACGGCACCGTGCTGTTCGGCACCGACGTGGGCTTTACCCAACTGTACGACACCACGCTGGAATTCGAACTGATGCGTCGCGCGCTGTCGGAGCGCGAGGTGCTGGCCTCGCTCACCACCAATCCGGCCACTTATTTCAAGGCGGCGAAGAAGGGCCGGGTGGAGCAGGGCTTCGATGCCGATCTCGTGGTGCTCGACGGCGATCCCGCCGCTGATGTGCGCAACCTCGCGAGGGTGGCGACCACGATCCGCGCCGGGCAGGTGATCTATCAAAAGCCGTGACCCGTTCCGTCATGGCCGGGAGCGTCACGCCCGGACTGCAGGTTCCCGCATTGTGAAGAAACACGCTTGTGCTTTCGCCGCGCCGTCACGACATACAGGGAATGATGCGGTTCCTGAAATTCGGCTGCGTTGCCGTCCTCACCCTTTCCGCGGCAAACGCCTTCGCGCAGGTGCTCCCGCCCGGCGGCTCACTTTACAATCCGCCGCCGCCACAACCGCCACCGCCGCCCAAGATCGAGGTGCCCGCCATCCCCAAGGCGGGTGAACTGCCCAAGCGTTCCTATGCTCCGCCGAGACAGAAATCCTTCGGCGAGCGCATCGACGAATGCCTCGACGCCGCCGCGGTTTCCGGCCTCGGCCCTGCCGACCGCACGACCTATTCACGGAACTGCGCGACGCGATAGGCTGGGCTGCGTGCTTGCGTCGCGCATTTGGGGGCCTAGGTTGACCGCATGACGAAAACCGTTCTGATCGCCGGAGCCGGCATTGCCGGGCCCGCCTTGGCCTTCTGGCTGAAGGCCGGCGGATTTGAGCCGACCTTGATCGAGAAGGCGCCCTCGCTGCGCAGCGGCGGTTACGTCATCGACTTCTGGGGTCACGGTTACGATCTCGCCGAGAGCATGGGACTTCTCCCGGCGATCGATCGCGCCGGATATCACATCAGAGAATTGCGAATTGTGAACGACCGCGGCGACAAGCTTGCCGGTTTCGGCACGAAAGTGACCGGCGGCCGATATGTCACGCTGCCGCGCAGCGAACTTTCCAGGCTGCTGATCGAGAAAGCCGGGAGGTCGGGTGAGGTTATCTTCGATGCGGAAATCGAAGGCCTCGATCAGGACTCCACCGGAGTCTCGGTGCAGCTGAGCCGAGGCAGAAACCGGCGTTTCGATCTCGTGATCGGTGCGGATGGCCTGCACTCTGCAGTACGTCAGCTGGCCTTCGGGCCGCTCGTGCGCTTCGAACACCGGCTCGGCTACACCGTTGCTGCATTTGAAGTTCCCCGCTACCGACCGCGTGACGAAGATGTTTACCTGATGTACGGCCAACCGGGCCGCATGCTTGGACGCGTTACCCTGCGCGACGACCGTACTCTTTGTTCGTTTTTGCCGGAGTCCCTGAACCGTTTCCTGCGACGCAGCAGGCACAGAAGGCGGCCATCCGCGCGCGCTATGCCGATGCGAAGTGGGAAGTTCCCGCGATTCTGTCCGAGCTGGACCGTGCCGCGGACGTCTATTTCGATCGGGTCAGCCAGGTCCGGATGCCGTGCTGGTCGCAGGGCCGTATTGCGCTGACCGGCGATGCAGCGTTCTGCGTCTCGTTGCTGGCCGGGCAAGGATCGGCGCTTGCGATGATCTCCGCCTATGTGCTCGCGGGCGAACTGACGAAGGCTCGCGGGACGCATCCGTCGGCCTTTGCCGCGTACGAAGTGCTCTTGCGCAGCTATATCGAAAGCAAGCAAGCGGCAGCCGCACGTTTCGCCGGCGCCTTTGCGCCGCGGACGCGATGGGGGCTCGCGTTTCGCAATCTGGTCGTCAACGCACTTGCCATGCCCGGATTCGCGGGATGGATCATTGGCCGCGACATTACCGACCGGATCGAGTTGCCGGCGTATTCGTGGATGCCGGGGGCGCAGAAGCTCCCTTGACGCCGCGCCGGGTCAAGGACGCGCCCTGAGCTCGAAGAAGAAGTCGGTACGGTAGCGATCAAAGGCCGACGATGAGGCTTGGCGGCGACATCTCGCAGAGATCAGATTGCGACAGCACTGTTCGGCAAGGGAGATGCGAGGCATGCTCATCGGATCGGTTTTAATCGCTGCGGGCATCGCCCTCATCTATGTCGGGATGCCCGACAAGAACGGCGAAAGTCCTCGTTTCCTGCGCTTCGGGCAGTCGCTCGTTCTCTATCCTCCCCTCATTCTCGTACTGCTTGGACTGGGGGCCGCCGAATTCGTCTCCTCGGTCCTTTGACGAAAGGCGTTCTAGACGCTACGTCGGTTCACTCGAATTTCATGTCGACACATCGCGAGACGTCGGGACCTTGCGAGGCGGCGATCGCGATGCACCCGCGCACCTTCAGCCCTGCCATGTCCGCCACCCGGACGGAAACGCCGCCGCCGCCAAAGAATGCATTGGTATTGGGCGTCGGTCTCGGCGACGTCCAGGTCATAGTTTGAATCGGAATCGAATATCCGCGCTCGGCAGGAGCCGGTTGCGATCGGGGGATCGCGAGCCGGCGGGTGTGGCAATCAGTTGAAACGCCCCCGAAACTCATCGGCTTTATTTGGTTCGTTCGATATCGTATTGTTCTGGCACAGGATGATCCCGATCCGCCAAGACCGAAAACCGCATGCGTGAACTGTTCGATGAAGTCGCCGGCCAGTCGCCGCTCGATCCCGGCGAGGCGGTGCGTCGCGCCTCGCGCACGCCGCAGCGCAAGCGGTTCTACAAGGACGTGGACGTCGGCGAGGCCGAAGAGGGTTTTAGCGTCACGCTGGACGGCAAGCCGATCAAGACGCCGTCCGGCAAGACCGTCGTGGTGCCGAAGCGCGGGATTGCAGAGGCTATCGCCGCCGAATGGGCCGCACAGGGCGAAACCATAGACCCTCTGGCCATGCCGCTGACGCGATTTGCCAACAGCGTCGTGCAAAGCGTTGTCGAGCGGGCCGATCTGGTCGCCGACGACGTTGCCAAATATCTCGGCTCGGACCTCCTGTTCTATCGCGCCGGCCATCCCGAGGCGCTGGTGGCAAGGGAGGCTGCGCACTGGGACCCCATCGTGTTCTGGGCCGCCGAGGCGTTAGGCGCGCATTTCATGCTGGCGGAGGGCATCAACCATGTGCGCCAGCCGGATGCGGCGATCGCGGCGGCACGCGCGGCGTTTCCCGCCGATCCCTGGTCGATCGCGGCGCTGCATGTGGTGACGACCCTGACAGGTTCGGCGCTGCTGGCGCTTGCGCTCGCCCATGGAGTGCGCGAGCCCGCCGACATCTGGACCGCCGCCCATGTCGACGAGGACTTCAACATCGAGCAATGGGGTCTGGACGAGGAGGTCGCCACCCGCAGAGCCGGCAGGGCGGTCGATTTCGAGGCCGCCACGCGGATTCTTAACGCAATGAAAGCCTGAACGGGGTGGTCGGTTAACGAGAGGTTTACGCCGCCCGGCTAGCCTTTCCGAATGGCGATTCCAGTCACATCGGTTCTTCCCGTCACCGCGGCAAAGGCGACCGCTGCGGTCGCGCCCGAACTCGTGCTGCAACCGGGGACGACGATCGACGCCACCGTGCTGAAGGTGCTGTCCGCCGATCTCGTGCGGATCGCGATCGCCTCGCTTTCGATCGACGTGAAGACCGAAATCCCGCTGCAACAGGGACAGGCGCTGAAGCTCGCGGTCTCGCAAACCGGGGACGGCATCCGCCTTACCAATGTCGGCGGCGGCGCCATGGCCGCCGACGCCGCGCCCGATGCGGTGACGCTGTCGCCGGACGCGATGCTGGAGGCGCCGACCGCGCCCACGCCGGGCGCGCCGAAGGTCGTGCTGACGCCGCTCGAGAAAGCGACCGTCACGATTGCCGCGCAGACCGCGGCGACGGAGCAGGGCGGCCAGGCCCCGCTGTTCGCCAATCTCGCCAGCGTCGCCGGCTCCCCGGCACTGCCGCCAAGGCTGTTGCAGGCGGTCCAGCAGGTGCTGGCGCAGCAGACCGGGCTCGCTCCCGATCTCGACGGCGCCGACATCAGGCAGGCCTTCGCGAAATCCGGCCTGTTCCTGGAAGCTTCGCTCGCCGCCGGCACAGTGCCGCCCACCGGCAGCGCGCCAGACCTCAAAGCCGCGCTGCTGGTCCTGCGGCAGACGCTGCAGACGGTGCTCGGCGGACAATCCACTAATGCTCCGGTCTTGCCGAAACCGAGTGCCGCGCCGGCGCTGGCGCCGACGGCAGCCCAGGAACTCGAGCCGCAGGAGATCCTGTTGCCGCAGGCGAGGGTCGCCGTGGCGAAAGACCTCGGCGAAGCCATCGTCGTTCCCGCCCGCGCCGGGCTTCTCGCCGTCCTCAAGGACGCGCCGGCGGCCGCCACGCTCGGCGCCTTGCCTCAGACATTGCCGCAGACCGTGCAGGCCGCCAGGATGGCAGCTGCGTTCGCGCCCGCATTGGGCGACGACGCTCATACCAACACGCCGCCGCCGCCGTTCCGCGGCGCGCCGCCGTCGCCGCAGCCGGTGCTGCCCGCCTTGATCTCGCCGGAGATGCCGCTGGCGCCCGCCGCGCAGCATCTGCTCGCCGACACCGAGGCCGCCATCGCGCGCCACACGCTGCTGCAGGTCGCGTCGCTCCCGGACCGCATCGACGCGCTGCCGCAGCCCGCGCAGAACAACGACACGACCGGGCCGCGCTGGAGCTTCGAGATCCCCTTTGCCACGCAGCAGGGAACTGCGATGGCGCAGTTCGAGATTTCCCGCGACGGTGACGGCACCGAAACCGAAGCCGCGAAAAAAGTCTGGCGCGCGCGCTTCACCCTCGACGTCGAGCCGGCCGGGCCGGTGCATGCGCTGATCGCGCTGGTCGGCGAGAAGACCTCGGTGCGGATGTGGGCGGAACGCCCGGCCACGGCTGATAAGCTGCGCGACGGCAGCGCGGAACTGAGCCGCGCGCTCGCCCGCGCCGAACTCAAGCCCGGCGACATCGTCGTCCGCGACGGCACGCCGCCGCAGCCGCAAGCGGCGACCGCCGGCCATTTCCTGGATCGCGCGCTGTGAGTTCCGACGTCAACCAGCTTGCCGTCGCCCTGCATTACGACCGCACCGGCGCGCCCCGCGTCGTCGCCAAGGGCAAGGGCGCGATCGGCGCAAAGATCGTCGAGGTCGCCAAGGCCCACGACATCCCGATCGAGGAGAACGAGGTGCTGGCCGGCGCGCTCTCCAAGGTCGAACTCGGCGACGAGATCCCGGCCGAACTCTACAAGGCCGTGGCGGAAGTCCTGATCTTCGTGCTGCGGCTGTCGGGCCGGGTGCGGTAGGGCATCAACTCTCCACCGGCATTGCTGGCCTTCATGGTTCGAGACGCACGGCGTTGCGGCGCTCCTCACACCATGAGGGTCTCACACCTCGTTCCCTGCACTCTCAGACCTCATCCCGAGGAGCGGCCATAGGCCGCGTCTCGAAGGATGCAGCCCCAGTGCTCGCCATTTTTCCAACATGATGATATCGGCATCGTCACCGCTTCCAACCCTTCGGTGCCTTCCCGTGATTCATCGCCGCCACGCGCTCGGTCTTCTTGCCGCCGTACCTTTCCTGCCCGCCCGCAGCTTCGCCAAGGTCTCCGAGCAGCGCAGCGAGTTTCGCAACGATTTGCAGAAGCGATTTTTCGATCTCGGCACCGAGGGCACCTTTGTCGGTAACAAGGTCGACGACTATCTCATCATCGCCAGCGACAAGATCCGATCGGCCGAGGACCGCCTGCCGGCCTCGACGTTCAAGGTGCCGAATTCGCTGATCGCGCTGGAGACCGGCGTCGTCGCCGATCCCGACAAGGACGTCTTCAAGTGGGACGGCGTCACCCGCAGCATCGAACCCTGGAACAGGGATCATACGCTCCGCTCGGCGTTCGCGGCCTCCGCCGTGCCGGTTTACCAGGAGATCGCGCGACGCATCGGCGCCGAGCGCATGCAGAAATATCTCGACCTCCTCGATTACGGCAACCGCAACATCGGCGGCGGCATCGACCAGTTCTGGCTGACCGGCGAGCTGCGCATCGACCCGCTGCAGCAGGTCGATTTCCTCGATCGCCTGCGCCGCGGCGTGCTGCCGGTGTCGAAACGCAGCCAGCAAATGGTCCGCGACATCCTCACCGTGACCAAAGTCGGCGAGAGCGTGATCCGCTACAAGACCGGACTGCTCGGCGCCGAGCGCGGCCGGCCCTCGCTGGGCTGGGTGGTCGGCTGGGCCGAGAAGGGCAGCCAGCACACTGTGTTCGCCATGAACATGGACTGCAGGACGAAGGAGCACATCGCGGCGCGGATCACCGTGACGCAGCAGTGCCTGGCAGACATCGGCGCGATCTGAGCGACGGGCGACAGCCCCGCCGATCGACCGGCATCGTTACCCCCTGTAAACCATCTTTGCGGGAACCATCCGCAACGGGCCCGGGTTTGCACCCGGCATGCGTGCATGGCGACCCGCCCGATCGTCGCCTTAGGCCAAACTTAAGCCACTTGCTGCCAGATTCCGCCGGAAACCGTCAGCGATTGCAGGATGTCTTTCAAATTTGCATCGGTGCATGCCATCGGGTCGTCGAGCCAGCGCGCGCTCGCCGAGCAATGGGACCGGCTGGCCGCTGGCCGTCCGTTTCCGCCGTTCGCGGAATTGCGGCCTGACCCGGCGATCCACGATCCCAAGCAACTGGTGGTCTGGAACATCGAGGGCTCCGGCCGCCTGCGCAGATTCCGCGCGCTCTACCAGGGCGAAAACGTAGCGGATGCCTTCAACACCGCCTGGGCCGGCAAGACCATGCAAGAGGTGGTGCCGATGTCGCTGCGCCGCCCGGCGCTCGATGCGGCGAAGGAATGCGCCGACACCGGCTGCATGGTCTACATGGTGCTCTCCACCTGGGACTCCCAGGACAACCGCATCGACTGCGAGCGGTTGCTGCTGCCGTTCGGCCGCAACGGCAAGGTCGAACAGCTGCTCGGCTCGCTGCAGCTGACCAATGTGCCGAACGCCGAACGGCGCAAGAGGGCGCTCGGACATTTCGAGATCCACACCGAGGTCATCAGGTCCGTCAGGATCAGGTCGGGCTTCACCGTGCCGCTAGCCGCTGCGACTGAAGTTAGACAGAGCGACGCCTCGGCGGACACGCGCCGGTCGCCAAGGCGCGATGTTCGTCATGCCGCGCGCATCAGTTTTGCGCGCAAGAGCTTGACGTGCATGGTGCGCAACGTTTCCGCGACCGGTGCCTCGATCGAGGCGAAAAACCTTGCCGCCGTCCCGGATCGGTTCCGGATGCGGATCGAGATGGAGAGCGCCGAACGCCAATGCGCCGTGGTCTGGCGGAAGCCGACCCGCATCGGTGTCGAGTTCAGGTAGCCTGGCTATCCCGCCGCGCCCCTGCCGATCCTGCCGAGATGGGTGAAGGCGAATCCGGCCTGGTATTTCAGCCCGTAGCCGAGCGCGCGGTCGATGCCGATATGGGCGAGCCAGATCATGGCGATCGACAGCACCAGCGGCGAAGCCAGCGCAAGTCCCGTCGTCATCAGCATGACCGGTCCCAGATAAGAGTGCGCGGCGTTGTAGACCAGCGCGCCCGCTCTGGGGCCGGCGAGATAGGCGGCAAAGCTCAAGTCCGGCGCCAGGAACAGGATGGCATAGACCCACCACGAGCCGTCCCAGAGCGCATAGAGCAGGGTCATGCCGGCAAACAGCACCACGCCCTCCAGCCGGAGCAAAGCGCGCACCCCGCCTGTGGCGGCGCCGGTTTCGGAAGTTGCGGTCGCGTCGTGCATGTCCTGCCTACCCATTGATTTGTCTGGATTATCTTACCGCCTCGGTCCGTCTTATCGGACCCAAAGCCGCTTTCCGCTTCGCGAAAGAGCGTGTTAGAACCGCGCCCGAAACTGGGGGCCGGAACACCGCCCCGGGGCAAATAGTGGCTGACACGGGCGGAAGCAAATGAAGGACATCCTGGACACCCTCGAAGAACGTCGCGCGGGCGCCAAGCTCGGCGGCGGCGAGAAGCGCATCGAGGCGCAGCACGCCCGCGGCAAGCTCACCGCGCGCGAGCGCATCGAGCTCTTGCTCGACAAGGGCTCGTTCGAGGAGTTCGACATGTTCGTCGAGCACCGCTCGGTCGAATTCGGCATGGAGAAGACCAAGGTGCCGGGCGACGGCGTCGTCACCGGCTGGGGCACCGTCAATGGCCGCAAGACCTTCGTATTCGCGAAGGACTTCACCGTGTTCGGCGGCTCGCTGTCCGAAACCCACGCGCTGAAAATCACGAAACTGCAGGACATGGCGATGAAGGCGAGGGCGCCGATCATCGGCCTCTATGACGCCGGCGGCGCGCGCATCCAGGAAGGCGTCGCAGCGCTTGCGGGCTATTCCTATGTGTTCCGCCGCAACGTCATTGCGTCCGGCGTGATCCCGCAGATCTCCGTGATCATGGGCCCCTGCGCCGGCGGCGACGTCTATTCGCCGGCCATGACCGACTTCATCTTCATGGTGAAGAACACCAGCTACATGTTCGTCACCGGCCCCGACGTGGTGAAGACCGTGACCAACGAGGTCGTCACCGCCGAAGAGCTCGGCGGCGCCTCGGTGCACGCCACGCGCTCCTCGATCGCCGACGGGGCCTTCGAGAACGACGTCGAGACGCTGCTGCAGATGCGCCGGCTGATCGACTTCCTGCCGTCGAACAATTCCGACGGCGTGCCGGAATGGCCGAGCTTCGACGACATCGAGCGCGTCGACGAATCCCTGGACACGCTGATCCCCGACAACCCGAACAAGCCCTACGACATGAAGGAGCTGATCCTGAAGGTCGTGGACGAGGGCGACTTCTTCGAGATATCGGAGGCGTTTGCGAAAAACATCGTCACCGGCTTCGGCCGCATCGCGGGGCGCACGGTCGGCTTCGTCGCCAACCAGCCGATGGTGCTGGCCGGCGTGCTCGACAGCGACGCCTCGCGCAAGGCCGCGCGCTTCGTCCGCTTCTGCGACGCCTTCAACATCCCGATCGTCACCTTCGTCGACGTCCCCGGCTTCCTGCCGGGCACCGCGCAGGAATATGGCGGCCTGATCAAGCACGGCGCGAAACTGCTGTTCGCCTATTCGCAGGCGACCGTGCCGCTGGTCACCGTCATCACCCGCAAGGCCTATGGCGGCGCCTTCGACGTCATGGCGTCCAAGGAAATCGGCGCCGACATGAACTACGCCTGGCCGACCGCCCAGATCGCCGTGATGGGCGCCAAGGGCGCGGTCGAAATCATCTTCCGCGCCGACATGAACGATCCCGACAAGATCGCGAAACGGACGAAGGAATACGAGGACCGGTTCCTGTCACCCTTCATCGCCGCCGAGCGCGGCTACATCGACGATGTCATCATGCCGCATTCGACGCGCAAGCGCATCGCGCGCGCGCTGGCGATGCTGCGGGACAAGAAGGTGGAGATTCCGGCGAAGAAGCACGACAATTTGCCGTTGTGACCGCCTTCAGTAGCGTAGGGCAGATTAGCGGAGCGTAGTCCGTCCTCTCTCCCTCAGCACGCTGCGCTAGTCGCGGCGAATTACGGCTTGGCCTGATCCGCCCTCCGGCATCTCCCGGAACTTCCAGTTCCCCGCCGCGTTGACTATGATGATCCGAAGGGGCTTGGCGCGGGGAGGGTGCCATGTCGAAATCCCGCATCGCGATGGCTGCGTTGGGAATGGCCGTCCTCGTGTTTGCGAGCGTGCTTTCAAGCGCGGCCGAGGCGAGGCGGTTCCGGATCGGCGGCCCGCTCGGGGTAGCGCGCTTTGCCGTGACCCGGGTGCTTTCGCTGGGCGGATTGCACCGCGTCCATCGCTCGCGCCATGTCAGACACGTCAGAAGCGATAACCTGAAGCCCCGGGACATCCGGGCTGCCGTGGTGTCCGGCGACCTGCTCGGCAACGCGGCGGCGCGCGGGCAGATCGTTGCGGCTGCGGCGCTGGCCGGCTGGCATGGCGGCCGCGGCGCGAAGGGGTGGTGGCAGCACGGCGACGGCGGCTATGGCTGGGTCGGGCCGCTGTTCTGGCCGTTCGCCTATCACGACATGCAGGACTATACGCTCCTCGGCGAGCCCGACTCCTTCTGGGCCTATGGCTACGGCGATATCTATGCCGGGATCTTCGCGCCCTACCGCGAGGATGCGCTGGCGCGATACATGGCTTCCGATCCATCGGCGCGGAAGCAGCGCAGGACGGCGACCGTGGCGCTGTTCTGCGGCGACGACAGTCCGGAGGCCGTCGATCCCGCGATCGACCGGATCCGCGAGGCGGTGCAGCCGACCGAGACGCAGCGCGCCGCGCTGGACAGCCTGGCCATCGCCTGGCGCTCGTCCGCCCTGACGGTCCGCGCGACCTGCCCGAGGCAGGCAGCGACGACGCCACTGGAGCGCCTCGCTGCGATGAAGGAGCGTCTCGAGGCGATGTTCAAGGTGACGCTGACGCTGCAGCATCCGCTGGAGGACTTCTATTACCAACTCGACGACGAGCAGCAGGCGCGGCTGAACGCACTGGCTGGCGACCGGAAGACTTCCGCGGCAGATCGGCCCGGCGCGGCGAAGGCCTGCCAGGCCGCACCTTCCGCCGCGCTGAAATGGCCGGCGGAGGAGATCGAGGCGAGGCTGCGGTTGAGCGACGCCCAGCGCGCCGCGCTGGAGGTGTTGCAGGACACCAGCGCAAGCGCCGCCGACACGCTGAACGGCGAATGCCGGCCCGAGGCGATCACCTCGATCTCTCGCCTTGCCGCGGTGAACCGGCGGCTGCAGTCACTGTTGCAGGCGGTCTCGCAGGTGAACGACGCGCTCGACGATTTCCTGGCAACGCTGAGCGAGGAGCAGAAGGCGCAGTTCGACGCCATCGGCCAGCGGCGGAATTTTCCGGCCATCGCCAGGGGTGGCGCGTAGGCGTAGGGCGGATTAGCGCAGCGTAATCCGCCACCCCCTGATCGATACGCGCGGCGGATTACGGCTTCGCCTGATCCGCCCTACGGCCTACGGCCGGCGCTCACTTCATCCCCGTGCAGCTTGCATAGAACGTCGTCGTCGCAGGCCAGTCCGAGAACATGCCGCGGACGCCGACCTGTCTTGCCAGCACATCGAGCACCGTCAGCGCATCGCCGTCGCGGTCGATCGCGCTCTTCACTGTCCTGTAGTAGAACCCGCCGCCCTTATCGAGCGGCCCGGAGCGCTCCAGCGTCCAGCCGATCAGGTCGAGGCCCGCGGCCTTCGCCGCCCTGGCATATTCGGACGGCACGATCTCGCCCCTGTCGTTCAGCGCCAGCATGGCGAAGATCGGCGGCCCCAGGATTTTCACGCCTTGCGCCTTCAGTTCCGTCATCGACGGCTTCCAGGTCTCGGGCCTCGCCGGATCGAGGCCGCGCTTGTCGTAGCGGTCCTCCAGGTAAACCGCCTGCGCGCCGAAGGCGGGCTCGGTCCTGATCCAGAACAGCACGTCGTCGAGATCGAAGCTCTGGGCAAACACGTGCTCGGGCGGAATGCCGGCCTTCTTGTAGGCGGCAATCATCTGCGCGGCATATTTCTCCTTTGTGTAATCGCCGTCGAACGGCATCGGCACTTCCGGCGATTTCAGCTCCGGCGTGAACTTGGCCCCCAGGCTCTTGATCAGCGCGATGCTCTCGTCATGGGTCAATAGCGTGCCCCTGGCGGCGTAGAGGTCGGTGCGCCAGCGCGGCGTGCCGTTCAAGAATTCTTCCGCCGTTTTCGCATCCGGATTGAAACCGTCCATCTTCGCGGTCAGCCGCCGGAATTCGGCGAGCGTGATGTCGCTGGTGCAGCATTTTGCCGAGGCCTTCTTGCCCGCGGCGGGATCGGCGGCGGTGAACGGCCGCGAGCATTTTGCAGCGAGGTCCGGCACACTCAGGATGTTGGTGGTGGTGTGCAGGTCGCACTGCGAATGCCGGCACACCAGTTCCTTGTCCTTGGTGAACGTCACGTCGCATTCGATGATGCCGGCGCCCATGCGCGCGGCTGCGATGTAGGACTCCCTGGTGTGCTCCGGGAACATCAGCGCGGCGCCGCGATGGCCGATGGAGAAATCGGCCTTGCGAAAAGGTCCGGTACATTGCGCCAGCTGCGCCTTCAGCGGCCCGTCCTTCATCCGGTCGACGAGATGGAACGGTCGCGGGCCGATCTGGGGCTCGCGGGGCAGGGCCACATCCTGCGCCGCGGCAGGTGGACGTACTGCCAGCAGGAGCAGCGCGGACAACACGATAAAACGAATTGCAGAGGGCATGGGAGGTTTTCCGGAAATGAAGCGTTGCGCAGTCCGGATATATCACGGAGCATGTGACGGTTGCGTGGGCGACGGGGAAAAAGGTCGCGGGATGGCCAATCGGATCAATCGCTGCATCGAACTTCTGGAGCAGGACCAGGCCATCTACTACGACGGCCCGCATAGTGGACATGTGCTGACCCCTGCGCAGGGCGCGATCGATGCCGGCACCTGGGCCGATTACATCAATGTCGGCATGGAGCATGGCGCGTTCGACATGACCGGCCTTGCCGAATACATGCGCGGCATGGTCGAGGCCGGTCCGACGCGCTCAGGCCATCGCACGCCGGCGGTGATCGTCGAAGCGCCGGTCAACGGCATCGACGCCACGCATGTACGCACCAACGCCTGGCAGTTCCGCCAGATCCTCGGCCGCGGCGTTCACGGCATCCTCTTGTGCCAGGCTGAGAACGCTGACGCGGTGCGGGCCTTCGTGGAGTCCTGCCGCTATCCACACAACACGCTCGGCGTCGATCCCGCGATTTCCTCGCCGCTGGCACGAATGGAGGGCGCGCGGCGCGCCGCCGATGGCGGCACGGACGCCACCGGTCGCAGGTTGCTCGGCATCGGCACGCGCGGGCGCGGATCGGAAAGCACGGCCGCACCGGTCTGGGGCCTGTCCACCGAGGACTACATGGACCGCTGCGATCCCTGGCCGCTCAATCCGAGGGGCGAGCTGTTGCTCGGTGTGAAGCTGGAGAGCCCGGAGGGGGTCGCCAATTGCGAGGAGATCATCGCCGTGCCGGGGCTGGCCTTTGCCGAGATCGGCCCGGGCGATCTCAGCCTTTCGCTCGGCTACCGCACGATTCCGCCGGAGCCGTTCCCGTCGGAGATGCAGAAGGCGCGTGACCGCATCCTCGCGGCCTGCCGCGGGAGCGGCGTCGCCTTCCTGCAGTCCTGCACGCCGGACAACATCGTCGAGCGGATCGAGGAGGGCGTGCGCGTCGTCGCCGGCCACAGCGAAGTCGCCGCCGCAAGGGGCAGGGCGCATCAAGGGCGAAAACTGCCGGTTTGACGCGATGCGAACGGGGCGGAAGCCGCGAGGTCTACACAGCCCCGGTGCGGATCGCGGTCAGGCGAGGCGCATTCGGACAGAATTGCTCATACTCGCCGGCAGCGGCGTCGCGCGCGAGCGCGTATTTGCATCGGCCCAGCACCGCGCAGTGGGCGCAGACGTCCTCCATGGCGCGCAGCAGGGCCGGCTGCGCGCGGCGCAGTGCCGCCTCGCTGATGCCGAGTGCCTTCAGCATCTCCGGTAGTTGCAGGGGATCGGGCCCGGAATTGACGAGATAACTGAGTTCGCCCGGGCTGACGCCGAGGTCTTTTGCCAACGCATCGAACTGGTCGGTCTGGGATAGTCCGATCACCGCTCGTTCGCGCTGATGACCGAGCCAGAGTGCCAACGCTTCAAGCATTTGTCCTCCAGGGCCGGCGGGAAGAAAGTCGAAGCATATCCCGGCATGCCGGCTTCAATTTGCGCCATGTCAAGCAACGGCCGGGATTGGATTGGCGCGGCTCGGTGGGCCGTCTATTCTCTTGGAGTCCCCGGGCGGCCCGCCCGCCTGGGGAGTAAGAACGCCATCGGAGGAAACCATGCCCGCCGCCTACTTCATCGTCCGCGCCACCGTGGCCGATCCCGCCAAACGCGCCGCGTTCGACGCCTGGTACTCGCGCGAGCACCTGCCTGAAGCGGCGAAATCCTTCGGCGTGCAGAAAGCGTGGCGGTTCTGGAGCGCTACCGACCCTTCCGTACACCAGGCGATGTACCTGTTTGCCGACGAGACCGCGCTCGAACGCGCCACCGGCGGCGAACAGATGAAGCGGCTGGTTGCCGACTTCAACCGCGATTGGCCCGACGTCACCCGCACGCGCGAGGTGCTGGTGCTGGCGGAAGAGTTCGGGGCGTCCTGACGGCGCCATTGCGGACGGCACGACTTGGAACGAGACGCTCGTCCGCGACTTCTCTTCTCACCACACGCGCCACAAACATGAACGCGCGGTTCAGCACGCATTCATGGCGGCGCAGTGAAACTCGCTTCGCATTGCGCACGACCGGAGGAGGGAACGATGGAACGCCGGGAATTTCTCAAGATCGTAGCAGGTGCGGCCGCCGGCCTTGCGGCGTTCGCCACGGGAGTTCAGGCCGCGCCCTTGATGCCGCAACCCCTGAACGAGGATGCGAAGCTGCCGCAAAGCCCCGCGCAGCCCGCGGTGACCTCGAAGGAAGAGGCCGACAGCCTGCAGCCGGAAGAGGTCCGCTGGGGTCGCGGTCGCGGCTGGGGCCGTGGCCGCCGCTGGGGTTGGCGCCGCCGCGGCTGGGGTTGGCGTCGCCGGCGGTATTGGGGATGGCATCGCCGCCGCCGGCGCTGGCGTCGCCGCTACTGGCGCCGCCGTTACTACTGGTGAGTAACAGGCGCGGGACGCGCGCAATCGCTCCGCTTGCGATGAGGACGGAGCGCGCGCTAGCCGTGACCCGCGCCAGACTGGCCCGTGCCGAACAGCGCGGCAAATTTCTTCTCGCCCGAGCGGGTGAAGTTGACGACGCGGCTGCCCGGCGTCGTATCGCGCGCCGCCCAGTTCAGCTCGGAAAAACGCGTCATGATCGCAGCGCCCAGCGTGCCCGCCAGATGATGGCGCCGCTCGCTCCAGTCGAGGCACGCCTTGCATAGCGGCCGGCGCGGATGGGCGAGGCTGCCGGCGTCGATCTGCAGCTGATCTGCCATGAAGCGCCTGCCTTCTCCGGTGAGTTCGATCGCATCCCTGGTCTGCCGCACCAGCCGCTGCTTGCGCAGGCTGTCCAGCATCTGCACGCCGAGATCGCCGGCGAGATGGTCGTAGCAGATGCGGGCGCGGCGCAGCGCCGGATCCTTCGGTCCCGTGCGCACGCGCATATGCCCGGCGCGCGCGGCGAGCCCGGCTAGGCCCTCCAGCACGTGGGCAACGTCGGAGCCGGTGAGGCGGTAGTAGCGGTGCCGGCCCTGCTTCTCCGGCTCGATCAGCCCACCGGCCTCAAGCTTCGCAAGATGCGAGCTCGCGGTCTGCGGCGTGATGCCCGCCTCCTGCGCCAGTTCGCTTGCGGTCAGCGCACGGCCGCTCATCAGCGCGGTCAGCATGTTGGAGCGCGCGGGATCGCCGACGAGGGCGGCGACCATCGAGATGTCGGGACCGACTTTCATAATTCGATGATAGACGAAGCATCGATGCCGGGCAAGGGGATAGGGTGCCCGATATCGAATTCGTCATTGCGAGGAGCGCAAGCGACGACCCGTCTACGCTTGCTGCGCATGCTACGCCGGGCTGGGAGTCCGCCGAAGCTCGCAGAGCGAAGGCGGAAGCGATCCAGCTCTTCCGTGCGGATAGCTGGATTGCTTCGCTGCGCTCGCAATGACGGCCATTGAAAGATCAGAGGCCCCACATGACCGTCACCGTCTTCATCCGCTATCAGCTCGATCCTTTCAAGCGCGCGGTATTCGAGCAGTATTCGAAGAACTGGCTCACCATCATCCCGAAATGCGGCGGCGACCTGATCGGCTACTGGATGCCGCATGAGGGCACCAACAACATCGCCTTCGCGCTGATCTCCTTCGACAGCCTTGCGTCCTACGAGAGTTATCGCGCGCGGCTGCGGGCCGACAAAGAGGGAGCGGCAAACTTTGAGTTCGCCGAGCAGAACAGGTTCATTCTCGCGGAGGAGCGCAGCTTCCTGCGCAAGGTGGTGGCGTAACGTTAGCGAAGGCGATCGGGCGTCACTATCTTCCCCGCGCAAACAAACAGAACAAGGGGAGCGATCATGCTGACAACTGCTGACAAACGGGCTGCTTTCGGGAAGCTCCACGAATCCGGCTGCTTCATCATCCCGAATCCGTTCGACGTGGGTAGCGCAAAGGCGTTGCAGCATCTCGGCTTCAAGGCGCTGGCCTCGACCAGCGCCGGCTTTGCCTGGACCGTGGGCAAGCCCGACAACCGCGTCACGGTCGACGACGTCTGCGGCCATCTCGCTGCGATCTGTTCGGCGGTCGATATCCCCGTCAATGCCGATTTCGAGGACGGCTTTGCGCACGAGCCGGACAAGGTTGGCGTCAATGTCGCGCGCGCGGTCAAGACCGGCGTTGCCGGCCTGTCGATCGAGGACTTTACCGGCGACAACGCCAAGCCCTTGTTCGACCGCACGCTCGCAGTCGAACGCATCAAGGCGGCGCGCAAGGCAATCGACGCCGACAACAGCGGCGTCCTGCTCACCGGCCGCTGCGAGGCCTTCCTGCGGGGGGTGAAGGACATGAACCTCGTGATCGACCGGCTCACCGCCTATGCGGAAGCCGGCGCCGACTGCCTCTACGCGCCGGGCATCTCGACCAAGGAGGAGATTTCCACCGTCGTGAAGGCCGTGCATCCGAGACCCGTCAACCTGTTGGTTGGTGCGGCCGGTCCGTCGCTGGCGGACGCCGGCGGCCTTGGCGTGCGCCGGATCAGCGTCGGCGGCGCGCTGGCGCGAATGGCCTGGGCCGGCTTCATGAAGGCGTCGAAGGAAATGGCGGAGAAGGGGACGTTTTCGGAGTTCGCGGGCGGCTACCCCGGCGGCGAATTGAACAAGATGTTTCAGTAAACAGGAAAGCGCCGCGGACGGTGCGACCGCTGCTCAACATTGATTTATCTAGGTTTTTAGCCTTGGTGTTGCGTCTGTGTTGCGCATTGTCTGAGGGTGTGCAGGCGAAGGCATATCTGGCGCTGAAGCGAAATCCCGGTGCGTCGCTTCTGGACGTGCTCGACGCGATCGAACCGCAATTGACGCTGGCCGAGATGGCTGAGGCTGAGCGGTGGATTCGTGCGTGGAAGGCGACGGCGAAGCGATGAAAGCTTGAATCCGTAGCGAAGCCGGAATGCTCTGAATTTACTTCCGCTTTTGGCGGCATAGCCGACAAGGCCGGATTTGCCGCCGGGTTGCCCGTGTAGCGATTGACCCGAAGCAGGCATTGGCTTCTCCAGGCCAGCTAATTTCTTGTTTGCTTTTTTCTTGCCGCAGGGACCTGCGTTGATAGATTGTTCGAGCGACAGAGTAAGGCTGTCTTGTCAAATCAACGAAATATTGGGGCTGGTATGAAAGCCACGTTTGCTATTTTAGGCGTTTGTCTGTTCGCTTCGACAGCGGTCGATGCTGCCCCTGCTCAGCTTCTGAACAAGTCGGTCCTCATTGCCTGGACAGATTCGGCACAGCAGAGGGAGGCGGACGGTCGCATGTACACCGAACAAATAAACCGACAGCGTGTCGCCTACATCAGCTCGGCGGGCCGCGTGTTCGTCAAGGTCATAAACAGCAACAAATCCGGGAATGGAAACCAGCGCGAAATGGCGCCGGGTACAGACAACACCGCGCTCGCATTTCAAGGCAACACGCTGGTGGGCTATGGCATCAATACCGGCTTCGCACGACGCCTCACTGTCAGCTTTGATGCCGCGTTTTCGAGCTGCACCGCGAGTGTTGTCTACGGAAACTCGGGCGGTAAAAAGACTTGGAAGAGCTACGACGGCAAGCGCACGATCGAAGTGTTGGCGTTATCGGCCAGTGGTGCCAGTTGTTCAATTCGCGACGGGAACGCGTTTGCTCAGTAGCGCTAGCGAGCAAAGACATCCTTCGATTTTTAGGTGCGCCGTTTCCGATAGGGCACGATTTCGCGGTTTTGACGAAAGGCGCTTCTGACCGGTGAAGGAAGGCGGAAAGCCGGAATCGCGCCAGCCTTCCGTCCGCTCTTGGCCCATCGCGTCAGTTGATGCGATGCAACGAAATGTCCGGAGTTGGGTGAACACCGGAAGTGATCGACACGCAGGCAAAGTGACGCGATTGACCCAACTCGGACATCAGCCGTACCGCCTCAGTGGGGCTGCGTGGCAGGCCACGGTACCAGCCCCTCGGTTTTGAGCGCAGTAATTACTGCAGGGCGAGTGGCCAATTTCTGGCGGTGAGCAAGCACTGCGGGGTACGGTATCAGGTCGAAGCTCACCCAACTCGCCCAGTTCGACACGACGAAGAAATGCGCGTCTGCCACCGAATAATTGCTCCCCATTAAGTACTCGTTGGACGAAAGATGTTCATCAAGATGAGCAAAACGGGCCCTAAGACGACTGCGGAAAACATCTCGGCCTTCCTCTGGAACGCCCTTATAAGAAAGCGGCGAAAAACCGCCTTTGTGGAGCTCGCTCGCAAAAAAGTTGAGCCATGCCTGAAGTTTAGACCTTTCAATGGTTCCGTTCGGCGGCGCCAGCTTCTTCTCGGGAGCCAGATCGGCAATGAATTGGACTATCGCGGCGCCTTCCGTGAGCAGTGTCCCATCGTCAAGCACGAGGGCGGGTACGTATCCTAAAGGGTTCACACCTCTAGAGTCGCCTCCGTCCGAGATGGCTTTGGTATGCTCATCGATCCGTATGAGTTGAAAAGGAAGTTCGGCTTCGCGGAGAACGATGTGCGGAAACAGCGAAGACGAACCAGGAGCGTAAAACAACTTCATAAGATCACGACCGAAGGAGTGCGAGTCGGACGATATCGTATACAATTGATCGGACAATATTGAAGTCTGGAATTGGCCCATAGCGTCAGTTATTGCGGGGCAGCGCCATGTCCGTTGTTGGATGAACAGCGGAAAACATCTGCTCGCATTGAGCTTTTCCGGTTTTGACCCCAAGCGGACCTTGCCAGCCAGAAAGACAGCCTTGGCCACGCCCTGTAATTTGGGGGAGAATTACAAGCTGGTCAGCAAGAGGGATTGGTAATGCCTGCTTTGCAGCCCTTGGATCGCCTGGAATTTCAGGTTCTGATCGACAATACGACCGACAGCCTTTCTTCGGCCCCGTCGAATGTCACGCTCGAGTGGCCCGCACTTATGCGCGCGGGCATGCGGCGATTATCCGGCCGATGCCAATGCTGTGCAAATCACGGCCTGGCACTGATGATCAAGGCAGTCCGGGGCACCGTGAGCCACACGGTTTTGTTTGATGCCGGCCCGGTGGAGTTCGCGGTCGAATACAATGGGACGCGGCTGGGGATCGACTTCGGTAGCGTCGAGGCCGTGGTGCTGTCGCATGGTCACTGGGACCACGCCGGCGGGTTGCCGATGGCGTTTCAACTTATCAACAAAGCAAACGGCGGGCGCGCGATCCCCTGCTACCTGCATCCCGAGATGTTCCGGCAGCGCGCACTGCCGCTACCGGGCGGCGGATTGCTTCCCATACAAGAGATACCATCACCGGCCGAACTCGCCTCAAAGGGCGCCGTACCTGTCATCACCACCGAGTCTCAACTCCTACTCGACGATATGTTTCTGGTCAGCGGAGAGATTCCCCGCGTCACAAGCTATGAAAGAGGATTCCCGGGCCACATGCGACGGAGCGAGGATGGGAAATCCTGGGAGGACGATCCACTCATCATCGACGAGCGCTTCCTCGCAGCGCATGTACGAGGCAAGGGCATTGTCGTGTTCACTGCATGCTCGCATGCGGGCGTGGTCAACGTCCTCAAGCATGCACAGTCGAGCGTACCGGCAGTACCTCTGCACGCCGTGGCGGGGGGCTTCCACCTGGCCGGCGGTAACGAGAAGATCATCGGCGACTCCGTACGGGACATCGGGACGTTCGGCCTCACAATGATCGCTCCGGGTCATTGCACTGGCTGGCGGGCGATCAATGCCCTCGCGAGCGCATATGGAGACAACATCGTGGCACCGTTGGCCGTCGGCAAGATATTCGCAGTTTAACAGGTGAACATTCCAACCGTGTGTTCGAGACTTCTCTTATTGGCCGATTCTGTTGAAAAAGGCCTTTGCCGCGAGCATGCCCATTTTCTTAGGACTTCTGATGCGTCTCAGGTAGCGGGACCTGGGGGACCACATCAACATCGTCAGGATCGCTCGGTGATCTTCCCAGCTTTTCTACGAAGGCTTTTCTTGCTGGAGTTCGCTCTCAGCTGGTCTCAGCGAGATTTTGGCAGTGGCATTACTTTCGACTTTTTCAACACAATCGGCCCGTTGCGGACATGCCGGTCTAGCGGTCCGATGTCCGGAGTTGGGCGTGGACCGGACGTGACCGGCCGCCGGGTCAAAGTCTCAGTTTGACCCAAACCGGACATAGCTCCTAGGGGCTCCCCCTTTCAGCCTCATAGGTTAGCCGGTACGATCTCTCGGTATTTGCTTGAGGGGCGGGCATGAGACGACGAGACTTTTTTTCTGCGGTCGGCGGCGCAGCAATCGCGACCTGCTTCGCCGCCAGAAGTTTGGGGCAAGGTGCAAGTGGCCGGCCTCTAATCGTCTATCTCGGAGCAGGTACGTCAGCCACGGCCAGCAGATATATTGATGCGTTTCGCGCTGGGCTTGCGGAGCTTGGTTTGCGGGACGGCACAGACATCGAGGTCCGCGTGCTGCTGGCGGAGAGCCGTATCGAGCGGTTGCCGGGATTGGCGGAGGAAGCGGTTGGGCTTCGCCCCGCGCTGATTGTCGCCGGGTCGTCAGACGCTGCAGTCGTGGTCAAGAAGCTGACCGCAAGCATACCGATTATCTCAGGGGCGCTCGCGAATGCGGAAAATCTTGGCTTGGTGACAAGCTATTCGCGTCCGGGCGGCAACGTAACGGGTGTCATGCCCTACGTGGCCGGGCTGCCCGCTAAGCAGATCGAATTGCTTCGCGAGGTCGTCCCGAAAGCAACGAAGATCGCGTTGCTCGCAAATCTATACGACCCAAAGGCGGGACCACAGCGGGATGAGATGATGCAAGCAGCCACGAGACTGGGTATTGCCGTCTCTGTCCCTCCGGTAAACGGTCCTGACGATATCGGCGCGACAGTTCAGTCTCTTTCAACCGAGGGCGTAGATGGTGTCGTTGTCCTAGAGACGACGATGCTCCTCAGTGCTCGTGACCAAATCGCAAAGCTGTTCGCCGAGCGGCGCATTCCTGCAGTGTACGGCTACCGGGAGCACGTCGTCGCTGGCGGCCTGATCAGCTACGGTGTTGATCTGGTGTGGTGCTGGAGACGTGTTGCAACACACGCACAAAAAATTCTCGGAGGTACGGCGCCTGCAGATTTGCCGGTCGAGTTTCCGACCAAAGTTCAGATGGCGATTAACCTGAAGACAGCGCGCGAGCTCGGCATTACGGTTCCGCCGACGATCTTGGCTCGCGCCGACGAGGTCATCGAATAGTTTATCCGCGCACGTAAGTCCGCTTCTGGCCGATTTTGTTGAAAAAGTCCTCTCCGACGTTGGGCCAATTCTCTAAGGGCCGCTGGCGGGGTTGGATCAGCTAGACGCATTCAGGCGCCTGCACGATGCCCTGCAATGACCAAGGCGCACACGAAGCGTTAAGGAGTATGCTGTTTCCCTAATCCTGCCTCCCCCGAGGCGCTAGTATCTGTGCGGAAGGAAGCCGTCACCGACTCAGCCCGGTGGCGGCTTTCTGCTTTCCGGTCCGTGCGCCTGCGGCGGCGCGATTTGCTCGGCGCATAAAAAGAGCCCGGCCCTCTGGGCATGAGACCGGGTGCCGGGCTTTTTGCTGGCTTGGCCCCTAACTCGGCTTGCGGATTCGTGCAGGGGCAAGAAATTATTTGGCGGCCTTTTGGCGGGGAGACCTCCTCGCATCGGAATAATAAGGGTTCATCAGGCAGGTGGCTGGAAGACCGCGGGCCGAAGCTGCACACTGGGCGAGCGAGGTGAAGACGCAATCCATCCGATCTCCCAGTTCCTCGCCATAGACTTGCATGCATACCGGATACTTAGGATCGTACATTTGGGCTGACGCGGTACCTACGCCCGCTAGCACCGCGCTGACGAAAACCACTGTAATCGGGCGACTCATCGGCCTCATCGCAATTTTTCCTGTTCTGCCCGCGCCAATTCCTTCGCCTTGCGCTCGGCTTGTTCGCTGCTCAATGCGTTCGTGGTGGACCGGCGGCCGGGATTGTCGTCCCAATAGAAATAGACGCTGGGCCGGCCGTCAGGGAAGCGCACTTCAAAGCTACCGGAGTCGGGAACGGCCGGAGCGGCTGTGTGCCTGAGCAGGCGGATGTTCATGCAGAGCGTTAGATAGGGAGGTTACTTCCCGTTCAAAACGTAAATTCAGCGCGCAGTTCATGTCGACGTGATCGACTCGGGCCGCTGCCCGTATAAACCTCACAAAAGTTCGCGGGGCTTAGGCCCTCTTCCATGTTGCGCGCGTGTCGCACGGAGCAGCCGAGAAGGCGTCGGAAGCATTGAAAATCTTTGGGAATATTTTGCAACACGTGCAACATGAAATGCCCCCTGCGCAAGGTGAGCATTTCATATATATACTAGCAAAATCAATGGTTAGCTTGGATGGATCGCGGCGCTAAACAAGGAAGCACCGCGGACGGTGCGTCCGCGGCGCTCTCGCTGCTGACTCGCTACGCGACGTTACTTCGTGCCCGGATTGTCCGTCGGCGGCTGGGCCGGACGGGTGGGCGCGGCGCCCGTGGTCGTGCCGGGCGCGGTGTTGGCCTTCGGCGTCACGTCGCGCATGCCGGTAGGCGCGGATGGCTTGGCTGGTTCGGTCTGAGCGGTCCGCGAGCTGGGCTCGGTGCCGGCCTGGTTCACGCTGGTGTTGTTCAGGCCGTAGAACAGGGCGCCGAGCACGACGGCGATGGCGACTGCAAACATCGCCACCTTGGTGCCGCTCGGTCCGCTTTCCTCGATCATCGGGTCGGGCTGCAACTCATTGTCGAGCCGCGCCTGACGGCGGATTTCGTCCTCGGACAGCGAGGCGCGATAGGGATCGGTGGGTTGGTAAGCCATGATCGGTTCCTCCAATTGCCGGGAGACAACCTCCGGCAGCCATGGTCGTTCCCGGAACCGGAATGCGTTTGTTACCGCTGTTCATGGTGGAACCGGCGACGTAGGTTCCAATGTGTCAAACCGACGAGGATTCCGATGCTGAACCTGCCATCCAGCGATTTCGTGCTGCAAGCGCTGTCGCTCGTGGCGATTGCGGCGCAGGCGATGACCGCAGCTCTGGCAGCCGGCCGGCGCAGCATGGATTGGGCCGGTGTATGCATGCTGAGCTGCATTACCGCTCTCGGCGGCGGCACCATTCGCGACGTGCTGCTCGGGCACTATCCGCTGGTCTGGGTAGAGAAGCCCTGGCTGCTGGGCCTGATTGCGATCGCAGCGCTTCTCACCATCCCGATCGCGCGGTTGGTGCACCGCCTCAACATGGCATTCCTGGTGCTGGATGCGATCGGTCTCGTGGTCTTCACCATGGCCGGCTGCGACGTCGCCTGGCAGATGAACGCCTCGCTGCCGATCGTGATCGTCGCCGGCATGGTCACGGGATGCGCCGGAGGCGTACTGCGCGACGTTCTCTGCAACGAGGTGCCGCTGCTGTTCCGCTCCGAACTCTACGCCAGCGTTTCCGTCGTCACCGGCTTGTTCTACGCCACCGCGTTCGGGCTGAATCTCAACGCCGAACTCTGGACCGCGCTGACCTTCGCGCTCGGCATCAGCTTCCGCCTGCTGGCGATCCGCTACAAATGGGAGATGCCGAAATTCGTCTTCAGCGAGGGCGAGAAGAAATAGCGCGGCCTCATGGCGGCTGCAGGGCCTTCAGGTAGACGGCGATGGCGCGAACATCCTCGTCGCTCATCCGCGCGGTGGAATTGTTGATGACTTCCCGCATCAGCCCGGTGGCGTCGGGCCTGGCGTCGCTCGTGGGACTGCGGCCGTGGCGCAGATATCCGGCGATGTCCTCCGTGCTCCAGTTGCGCAGCCAGGTGGCGAAGCCGGGTGGCCCGTTGTCGCCGCCGAGGAGATTCTTCGAGGCATGGCAGGTACCGCAGTGACCGATCCCTTCCACAAGATAGCGGCCCCGGTTCCAGCCTGCACCCTTTGCCTGGTCGGGCATGAGGAAGCCGGGCTCGAGATACAGCCAGTTCCACAGACGCATCGCGGCGCGGAAGCTGAAGGGAAAGCGCGGCTCCGCTGCCGGCGACCTGTTACGCACCGGCTCCAGCGTCGCGAGATAGGCGCGGATCGCCAGGATGTCGTCGCGGATCAGTCTGGTGAAATAGGGATAGGGGAAGGCCGGATAGTAGCGCGTGCCGTCGGGCGCGATACCGTGGCGCATCGCACGTACGAAATCCTCGTCGCGCCAGCCGCCCAGTCCGGTCTCGCGGTCCGGGGTCAGGTTCGGCGTGTAGAAGCCGCCAAAGCGCGTCTCGATACGCTTGCCCCCGGCAAACGGTCTTGCCGGATCGGCGGTATGGCAGCCCGCGCAATCGCCGGCCACCACCAGCGCGTTGCCGCGCGCGATGGTGTCGGCCGAAGGCTCGGCGGCCTCGCTGCGGAATGCACCGCACAATACGAGGCCCAAGGCGAGACTCAAGGCGAGGCTGACCGGAATCGCTGCGAGGCTGCGACGGTGTTTTGGCATCCATCCCCCGTTCGGCGCATTATAGCGGCGTCATGCCGTTACGCGCCAAGGCCTTTGCGCGACACAAACTGAAATGGCTTGCGCAGCTTGCCGGCACGAAATTGCGATTTTCGCCAAGACGGCCTTGCCGCCGATATTTGTGCTGCGGAGGATGAAAAAACCGACATAGACTGGTTCTAACCAGCTTGGATGACTAGCTAAAATCAGTCGTCGCGACCAAGGCTTACGAGGGCACCAATGGGAATCAACCAGGGTCCGATCAGTCTCGACCAGAAATACACCCAGGGCACGGGCCACGTCTTCATGACGGGTATCCAGGCGCTGGTCCGGCTGCCGATGGCGCAAATCCGGCGCGACCGCGCCATGGGGCTGAATACCGCGGGCTTCGTTTCCGGGTACCGCGGCTCGCCGCTCGGCGGCTACGACCAGCAGCTCTTCGCAGCGCGAAAGCATCTCGAGCAATACAACATCAAGTTCCAGCCCGGCGTGAACGAGGACCTCGCGGCGACCGCGATCTGGGGTTCGCAGCAACTCAGCCTGTCGCCCGGCGCGCAGTATGATGGCGTGGTCGGCATCTGGTACGGCAAGGGCCCCGGCGTCGACCGCTGCGGCGACGTATTCCGCCACGCCAATACGGCAGGTTCAGCCAAGAACGGCGGCGTTCTCTGCCTTGCCGGCGACGACCACGGCGCGAAATCCTCTACCGTTCCGCATCAGTCCGACCATGCCTTCATGTCGGCGCTGATGCCCTACCTCTATCCCTCGAGCATCCACGAAATGATCGAGATGGGCCTTCTGGGTATTGCGATGTCGCGCTACTCTGGCTGCTGGGTCGGCATGAAGGTCATTACCGAGACCGTGGAGACCACGGCCGAGATCGACCTCACCGACGAGATGAAGCCCTTCATCATCCCGCCGGATTTCGAGATGCCGCCGGGCGGCCTCAACATCCGCTGGCCCGACGACCGCTATCTGCAGGACCTGCGGCTGCAGGACTACAAGGGCTATGCGGCCATCGCCTTTGCCCGCGCCAACAAGATCAACCGCGTCACCATGGATTCGCCGAACGCGCGCTACGGCATCATGGCCTCCGGCAAGAGCTATGAGGACATCCGCCAGGCGCTGCGCGAATTGGGGATCACCGAAGAGGTCGCCGCCAAGATCGGCATTCGTCTCTACAAGATCGGCATGCCCTGGCCGCTGGAGCCGGAAGGCGTGCGCAATTTCGCCGTCGGCCTCGAGGAGATCTTCATCATCGAGGAGCGGCGCGAGATCGTCGAGAACCAGGTCAAGCAGGAACTGTTCAACTGGCGCGACGACGTCCGCCCGCGCATCGTCGGCAAGATGGACGACCACGACAAGCGCTTCCTCACTTTCGCCGCCGAGCTTAGCGTCGCCTCGCTTGCAAGCTCGCTGACCGAACGCCTGCTTCGACTTAACCTCAATCCCGAAATCGCCGCGATGCTGCGCGCCAAGGCGGACTGGTTCAACGGCCGGCAGGCGACCCAGATGCAGGCCGTCGCTCCCGTCACCCGCACCCCGTATTTCTGCTCCGGCTGTCCTCACAACACCTCGACCAAGGTGCCGGAAGGCAGCCGCGCCTTTGCCGGCATCGGCTGCCACTTCATGGCGCTGTGGATGGACCGCAATACCGAGACCTACACCCACATGGGAGGCGAGGGTGTGCCGTGGGTGGGCGTCGCACCGTTCACCAAGGAGAAGCACGTCTTCGCCAATCTCGGCGACGGCACCTATTTCCATTCGGGATCGCTGGCGATCCGGCAATCCGTCGCCTCCGGCGCCAACATCACCTACAAGATCCTCTATAACGATGCGACCGCGATGACCGGCGGCCAGCATGTCGACGGCGAGCTGTCGCCGCAGCAGATCACCTTCCAGCTTCACGCCGAAGGCATCCGCAACATCTATCTGGTCTCGGAGAATCCTCACCTCTATCCCGCGTCCGACATCGCGCCCGGCGTGATCACGCGCCACCGCGACGAGCTCGACGCGGTCATGAGGGAGTGCCGCGAGCTCAAGGGCACCTCGGCCATCGTTTTCGTGCAGACCTGCGCCGCCGAAAAGCGCCGCCGCCGCAAGCGCGGCCTGATGGAAGATCCGACGCGCCGCGTGCTGATCAATCCGGCCGTCTGCGAAGGCTGCGGCGACTGCTCGGTGCAGTCGAACTGCATCTCGGTCGAGCCGCTGGAGACGGAGCTCGGGCGCAAGCGCACCATCAACCAGTCGACCTGCAACAAGGACTATTCGTGCCTGAAGGGCTTCTGCCCGTCCTTCGTCACCGTGGACGGCGCAAAACTGCGCCATCGCGCGCCGCCGGACCTTGGCAGCATCGGCGAGTTGCCGGAGCCGGCCTCGCGTCCGTCGCTGGACCGGCCCTATAACATCGCCGTTGGCGGCGTCGGCGGCACCGGCGTGCTGACCATCGGCGCGCTGCTCGGCATGGCCGCCCATATCGAGGGCAAGGCCAGCATGATCCTCGACATGTCGGGCCTGGCGCAAAAGGGCGGCGCGGTGCTGAGCCACGTCCGGCTCTCCGAACACACCGCCGACGTCACCTGCTCGCGCATCGTCACCGGCACGGCGGACCTCGTGCTTGCCGCCGACGAGGTGGTGGCGGTGTCGAAGGACATGGTGACCCTGTGCGAATCCGCCCGCACTGTCGGGATCATCAACAGCCACGTCATTCCGACCGCGGATTTCATCCTCAACCGCGACTTCAACTTCCAGACCCGCAAGCTCAACTCCGTTCTCGAAACCGAACTCAAGAAGGAGTCCTCCTTCTTCGATTTCACCACGCCGGCCGAAGCGCTGCTGGGCGACTCCATCGCTACCAACATCATGATGCTCGGCTACGCCTACCAGCGCGGCCTGCTGCCGCTCTCGGCAAAGGCGATCGAACAGGCGATCGAAGTCAACGGCGTGGCGATCAAGATGAACACGCAGGGCTTCCAGCTCGGCCGGCTCGCCGCGATTGATCCGGCGCGGTTCAAGGAGATGATGAAAGATCACGACGCGGTCGTCCCGGCGAAGACGCTGGAGGCGATGACGCTCGACGAGATCATCACGCATCGCATGGCTATGCTGACGGACTACCAGAGCGGCCGGCTGGCGAAGCGCTACCGCAAGCTGGTTGATCAAATGCGTGATGCCGCCACGAGAGGCGGCTATGGCGATGCACTGCCGCGGGCGGTTGCGATCAACTACGCAAAGCTGCTCGCCTACAAGGACGAGTACGAGGTGGCGCGGCTCTACACTGACGGTCGTTTCGAGCGACAGCTGCGCGACCAGTTCGAGGGCGAGTTCAAGTTCAACTTCAACCTCGCGCCGCCGATCCTCAGTCGCGGCGTCGATGCGCTGGGCCGCCCGAAGAAGCGCGCCTTCGGCTCCTGGATGATGAGCGTATTCCGCGTGCTGGCAAAATTCCGCTTCCTGCGCGGCACCGCGCTCGACGTGTTCGGCTACAGCGATGACCGCAAGCTGGAGCGCGAACTGATTGCCGCCTACGAGAAGGACGTCGCCAAGGTGCTGGAGTTGCTGTCGCTGGCGACGCACGACACCGCCGTCGAACTGCTGTCGCTGCCCGATCGCATCCGCGGCTACGGCCCGGTAAAGGACAAGGCGGTGAAGGACGCCAAGGCGCGCCACGAGCAACTCACCGCCGATCTCACCAACCCACCGCCCGCACCGCGCCAGATGGCGGCGGAGTAGGGCGGTCGGCATACGCATAGCCCTCTCACCGGGCGGAATATCTCGGCGCTTGCCAAGGCCGCCCGTACAGGCCAAGAAATTCGCTGGAACAAGAAACGCCAGCGGAGAAACAATTGACCATCAAGGGGAAGGCCTACATTGCCGGGATCTACGAGCATCCCACCCGGCATGCACCCGACAAATCCACCGCCCAGCTCCACGCCGAGGTCGCCAAGGGCGCGCTGGAGGATGCAGGGCTCACCAAGGACGATATCGACGGTTACTTCCTTGCCGGTGACGCGCCGGGCGGCCTCTGGCCGATGGTCGATTACCTCGGCCTCAAGGTCCGCCACATGGACTCCACCGAGACCGGCGGCTGCTCCTATCTGATCCATCTCGGCCACGCCGCGGAGGCCATTGCAGCGGGCAAATGCTCGATCGCGCTGGTCACGCTCGCGGGAAAGCCGCGCACCGGCGTGATGCCGCCGCGGGCGGCGGGTGCTGAAGCCGATTTCGAGCAGGCCTACGGGGCGACCACGCACAATGCCTATGGCATGTGTGCCATGCGCCATATGCACGACTATGGCACGACAAGCGAACAGCTCGCCTGGATCAAGGTCGCCGCCTCCCATCACGCGCAATACAATCCGCATGCGATGCTGAAGGACGTCGTCACCGTCGAGGACGTGCTGAACTCGCCGATGATCTCCGATCCCCTGCATCGCATGGATTGCTGCGTCGTCTCCGACGGCGGCGGCGCGATGATCGTCACCACGCCGGAGATCGCGAAAAGCCTGAAGAAGCCGCTGGTGCGCCTGATCGGCCATGGCGAGGCCATGAAGGGACCGCGCGGCGGCAAGGACCTCGATCTCACCTATTCCGCCGGCGTCTGGTCCGGACCGCGCGCCTTCGAGGAAGCGGGCGTCACGCCCAAGGACATCAAGTATGCGTCCATCTACGACAGCTTCACCATCACGGTGCTGATGCAGCTCGAGGACCTCGGCTTCTGCAAGAAAGGCGAGGGCGGCAAGTTCGTGGCCGACGGCAACCTGATCTCCGGCGTCGGCAAGCTGCCGTTCAACACCGACGGCGGCGGGCTTTGCAGCAACCATCCCGTCAACCGCGGCGGCATGACCAAGATCCTCGAGGCCGTGCGGCAGTTGCGCGGCGAGGCCCATCCCAAGGTGCAGGTGAAGAATTGCGATCTCGCGGTCGCGCACGGCACCGGCGGTCTTCTCGGCGTGCGCCACGCCGCCTCAACCTGCATTCTGGAGCGCGTGTGATGGCTGAAACCAAGAAGTACAATGCCCCGGTGACCAACCCGGAGACCGCGCCGTTCTGGGAAGCGGCCAAGACCGGCAAGTTCATGATCAAGCGCTGCACCGCCTGCGGCGAGCCGCATTATTTCCCGCGCTCGATCTGCCCGTTCTGCTTCTCCGATAAGACGGTGTGGGAGGAAGCTTCCGGCGAGGGCACGATCTATACCTGGAGCCTGATGCGGAAATCGCCGACCGGGCCGTATGCGATCGGCTATGTCACGCTGAAGGAAGGTCCATCGCTGCAGACCAACTTCGTCGACTGCGACCTGACGAGCCTGAAGATCGGACAGAAGGTGAAGGTGGTGTGGAAGCCGACCGACGGCGCGCCGCTGCCGTTCTTCACGCCGGCATAGTTCTCACCCCCTCCCCTTGTGGGAGAGGGTGCCTTCGCGGAACGCGAAGGCGGGTGAGGGGTCTCTATCCGCGACCGTAGTGCTTGTGGGACCAACCCCTCACCTCAGCGAGTTTGCGGCGATGCCAGTGTAGCCCTCTCCCGCAAGGGGAGAGGGCGCAGTAACGGCCACTGCCGCTGAAGAAGGAAGTTCGGGGAGGAAATCGCACGATGTCGGCACGATACGACGAACTGAAGGGCCTGAAGAACCTCGGCCAGAAATACGCCTACACCGACCGCGAGGTGATGCTCTATGCCTACGGCATCGGCCTTGGCGCCGATCCCATGGACGAGAAGGAGCTCGCCTTCGTCAACGAGGGCACGCTGACGCCGCGTCCGCTGAAGGTGGTGCCGACCTTTGCATCGGTTGCGGCGTGGGGCGCCGGGCCCGGCGAAATGAACCTCAATCGCGTGATGGTGGTGGACGGCGAGCGCGACATCACCTTCCACCAGCCGCTGCCGACGGCAGCCCACATCACCGCCGACTCCACGGTGCGCGAGGTCTACGACAAGGGCAAGGACAAGGGCGTGGTGATCAGCCACCAGACGGTGCTGAAGAACGAAAAGGGCGAGAAGCTTGCAACGCTGGTCGCCTCGCGCTTCGCCCGCGGCGACGGCGGGTTTGGCGGGCCGAACCTGACGCAGCCGGAGCCGCACACGATGCCATCGCGCACGCCCGACAAGATCGTCGATATCTCGACGCGGCCGGACCAGGCGCTGGTCTACCGCCTCTGCGGCGACCGCAATCCGCTGCACTCCGATCCGGAATTCGCCAAGAAGGCCGGCTTTCCCCGGCCGATCCTGCACGGCATGTGCACCTACGGCATTACCTGCCGCGGCGTGCTGCAGACCTACGCCGACTACGATCCGTCCGCCTTCAGGCAGCACGCGGTCCGGTTTTCCTCGCCGGTCTATCCCGGCGAGACCGTCACTATGGAAATGTGGAAGGACGGCAACGTGATTTCGTTCGAGGCCAAGGTGAAATCGCGCAACGTCACCGTGATCAAGAGCGGCAAGACGGTGCTGGCGTAGAGCGGCGGTTTGCTCCCTCGCCCCGCTCTTCGCGGGGAGAGGGTAGGGGTGAGGGGTTCTCACCGCGAGCTGTGACGGTGGTGAGACCTGTACCCCCTCACCCGGATCGCAAGGGCGATCCGACCTCTCCCCGCAAGCGGGGCGAGGTAAGCAAGGAAACGACAAGGGAGCGAACCACAAATGGGACTACTCGACGGCAAGGTGGCCATCATCACCGGTGCGGGCGGCGGGCTGGGTGAGGCCTACGCCAGGCTGTTCGCGCGCGAGGGCGCGGCGGTGGTGGTCAACGACCTCGGCGGTCCGCGCGACGGCTCGGGCTCCGACAAGTCGATGGCGCAGAAGGTGGTGGATGCGATCAAGGCCGAGGGCGGCCGCGCTGTCGCGAACGGCGCCGACATCTCGACCATGGCGGGCGGCCAGTCGGTGTTCGACGACGCCATCAAGAATTTCGGCCGCGCCGACATCCTCGTCAACAATGCGGGGATCCTGCTTGACGAGACCTTTGCCAAGGCCAGCGAAGCCAACTGGGACAGGGTGATCAGGGTGCACCTCAAGGGCACCTTCTGCTGCACCCAGCCGGTGTTCAGATGGATGCGCGAGAACGGCGGCGGCGTCATCGTCAACACCTCCTCGACCTCCGGTTTGATCGGGAACTTCGGCCAGACCAATTACGGCGCCGCCAAGGGCGGTATCTGGGGCCTGTCCAACGTGTTGGCGATCGAGGGCCGCAAGTACAACATCCGGATCTGGACCCTGGCCCCGGGCGCGCTGACCCGCATGACCGCAGACCTGCCCCGCTACAAGGAGAACCCGGGCGCCGCGCTCGGCCCGGACGGAATCGCGCCGGCCGTGCTATACATGGTCTCGGACCTCTCCGGCGACCAGACCGGGAAGGTGCTCGGCGTCTCCGGCCCCCGTGGCGTGCGCGAGATGCGAATGATGGAGATGGAGGGCTGGACGCCACCGTTCGCGGGGTGGAAGGCCGAGGATATGGTCACCCACGCCAAGGAAATCTTCTTCTCCGAAGAGGACATCAAGAAGTCGGCGCGGAGATTCAAATAACTGTCATTCCGGGGCGCGACGAAGTCGCGAGCCCGGAATCCATAACCACGAGTCGGGGTTATAGATTCCGGGCCTGGCCTTCCGGGCCATCCCGGAATGACGAAAGAGGAGAGAGGCACACACATGACAAAACTCACCGCCAAGGCCGCGGGCACTTTCGCGATTGCACCTACGCCGTTCCATGACGACGGCCGCATCGACGAAAAATCGATCGACAAGCTGACCGATTTCTACGCTTCGGTCGGCTGTGACGGTGTGACCGTGCTCGGCATCCTCGGCGAAGCGCCGAAGCTAGATGCTGCCGAGGCCGAGCAGGTGGCGGTCCGCTTCGTCAAGCGCGCAAAGGACATGCAGGTGATCGTCGGCGTCTCCGCGCCGGGCTTTGCCTCGATGCGCTCGCTGGCGAAGGCGTCGATGGACGCGGGCGCGGCCGGCGTCATGATCGCGCCGCCGCCGTCGCTGCGGACCGACGACCAGATCACCGGCTACTTCAAGCAGGCGCAGGAGGCGATCGGCGAGGACATTCCCTGGGTGCTGCAGGATTATCCGCTGACGCTGTCGGTGGTCTTCACGCCGGCCGTGATCCGCAAGATCGTGATGGAAAATCCGTCCTGCGTGATGCTCAAGCACGAGGACTGGCCGGGCCTCGAGAAGATTTCGACACTGCGCGGCTATCAGAAAGACGGCTCGCTGCGTGAACTCTCGATCCTCGTCGGCAATGGCGGCCTGTTTCTCGATTTCGAGATGGAACGCGGCGCCGACGGCGCGATGACCGGCTATGCCTTCCCGGAGCTCCTGATCGACGTGGTGAAGCTCTCGAAGGAAGGCAAGCGCGATGCCGCGCATGACCTGTTCGACGCGCATCTGCCGCTGATCCGCTACGAGCAGCAGCCGGGCGCCGGCCTCTCCGTGCGCAAATACGTGCTGCAGAAGCGTGGCATTATCGCCTCCAGCGCCCAGCGCAAGCCCGGCGCGACCATCACGGCAACCGCGAAGGCGGAAGTCGAATACCTGCTGTCGCGGGTGGCGCGCTACGACCGTCGCGCCAACCTGCAAAAGCAGTCGAGCGCGGCAGGCTAGCTATGGCTGAAGTGGTAAAACCGCGTCCGGCGTCCACCATCCTGCTGCTGCGCGACGCTGCGGCACGGAAGGTTGACGGCAAGAGCCGCAACGAAATCGAGGTCTTCATGATGGTTCGCCATTATGAGATCGACTTCAACTCCGGCGCGCTGGTGTTCCCGGGCGGCAGCGTCGACAAGGGCGACAACGACATCATCGCCAACCCGTCGCTGTATTCCGGCGGCGAGGGGATGGATACGGGCGAACTCAGCTTCCGCATCGCCGCGATCCGCGAGACGTTCGAGGAGAGCGGGATCCTGCTGGCGCGGCCGAAGGGCTCGAAGGCGCTGGTCGATGCGAAGCATGCCGGCGAGATCGAGACGGCGCACCGCACGGCGCTTTGCGAGAACAAGATCAGCTTCCTCGACGTGCTGACCGAGGCGGGCATGGTGCTCGCGCTCGACGAACTCGTGCCCTATGCGCACTGGATCACGCCCGAGGGCGTGCCGAAACGCTTCGACACCTGGTTTTTTCTGGCCGCCGCGCCGCCGGACCAGCTCGGCGCCCATGACGGCAAGGAATCCACCGACTCCATCTGGGTGTCGCCGCGCGAGGCGCTGGAAGGCGGCCAGACCGGCCGGTTCAAGTTGCCGTTTCCGACCACCCGCAACCTGATCAAGCTCGGCAAGCAGGACAGCGTGAAGGCGGCGCTCGAAGACAGCCGCGGCAGGAATGTCGTCACCGTCACCCCGATTCTGACCAAGACCGCCACCGGCCGGATGCTCCGCATCCCCATCGAAGCGGGCTATGACGGCGACGTGTTCGAGGTCGGCGCGGCCGGCTGACACCGTTCGACCGATCGCGAAGGATCGCCGTCCATACCGGGGGCAGAGCCCGCCTGAGCGCCCCAGGGCCGTGGAACCGGCCCGGGGCGGGGTAGAGACGGGGCGGAACGTCCGGGCGGCTGTGCGGGGGGCCGCCGGTCGGCGGGATTTGTGACAAATTCCAACATGTTCCCCCAGCCGGGCAAGACGTCGTATATTGGGCCGATTGGAGACCGGTCTCACCCGCATGACTGCCGAAACGCCGCCGAATCCGCCGAATCACCGGGTGCGCTCGCTCTCGATCGGCCAGATGACCTTCGGCAGCTTCATGCTGGTGCTGGCGGTGATCGTCGTGACCGGCGCCGCCAGCGTCATCGCCATTCGCCATATCGACCAGACCTTTGCCGAGCTGCAGCGTCTGCAGAGTGTCGGCGACCTCGCCCAGGACATCGACCGGCGCATGAACGAGCTGCGGCTTGCCGCGCGCGACTTCGTGACCGAACCCGGCACCCAGTCGACCCAGATCGCGGAGGCGACCACCGCGCTGAGCGACGTGCTGAAACTGACCCGGCTCGAACTCGCGCCCGAGCAACAGGACATGATCGACGGCGTCACCGAGCGCCTTGCGACCTACCGCTCCGGTATTGAGCGGATTTCCGTACTGATCGCCCGCCGCGCCGATCTCATCGCCGGCCTGCCTCCGTTGCGCGACAGGCTCGACGCCGCGCTTGCGGGTAGTTCGGATGCTGCCGTCACCGCGCAGCTGTTCCAGTTCCAGAACCGCATCTCCGCAGGCCTGCTGGCGCGCAATCCTTCGGCCGCCGAAGTCGCCGCGCAAGGCATCCGCGCCATGACGATCGCCGATCCGCCGCTGCGCGCGGCCGCCAACGACTATGCCGAGGCAGTCATTGCGATCGCGATCCGCGAGCGGCAGATCGCCGAGATCGACAAGGAGGTGCTGGGCACCGAAGGCCGGCTGATCCAGCGCGTCACCGAACTGCTGCGCGAGGTCAGCACCCGGCGCGGCCATGTGCTGTCGCGGGATTTCGCCCGCACGCTGGCCGAAGCCAGGTGGCAGAGCATCGTGCTCGGTACAATGGGCGTGCTGATCGGATTGTTCGCGGCCGCCCTCGTGGTACGCCGCACGGTGCGCCCGCTGGCGCGGATCGCGGCCGCGATCCGGTCGGTCGCGGGCGGCGAGCAAAACGTTCCGATCCCGGCTGCCGACGTCGACAACGAGATCGGCGACATCGCCCGCGCCGCCGAAGTGTTCCGCCAGACGCTGGTCGATGCGGACGCCGCGCGGGAGGCGGCCGTGCGGGCGCTCGCCGAGCAGCGGCAGGCGGAGGAAAGCTATCGCAAATTGTTCGAAACCTCCGTCGACGGCATTTACGTGACGACTCCGTCGGGCGACCTGCTCGATGCCAACCCGGCGCTGGCGCGCATGATGGGGTACTCCACGCCGGAGGAACTGATCGCCGCCATCAACGACGTTGGCGACAGCGTCTATGTCCACAAGTCCGCGCGGGCGGAGTATCAGCGGCTGATGCAGCGCGACGGCATGGTGCGCGAGTTCGAATACCAGGTGCGCGCCCGCGACGGCACGATCCTGTGGCTGTCGGATTCGGCCGGCGCCGTCCGCAACGAGGCCGGCGATATCGTGCGCTACGAAGGCGTGGTGCGCGACATCACCGACCAGAAACGCGCGGAAGACGCCATTGCCGAAGGCCGGCGGCTGCTGCAGCAGGTGATCGACACCGTGCCGGCGGTGATCAACGTCAAGGATCGGGAGCTGCGCTATGTCCTGATGAACCGCTACATGGCCGGCATTTTCGGCATCGAGCCGCAGGACGCCATCGGCCGCACCACCGGCGAACTGATGTCGCGCTACGGCGCGGCGAAGACCGACGAGCACGACAAGCGCGTTCTGACCGCAGGCAGGGAGCTCGGCTTCTACGAGGAGGAGTACAACGACTCCGCCGGCAACATGCGGCAATGGCTGGTCAACAAGCTTCCCTTGCTCGACGCCGACGGCGAGATCGAGAACATCGTCACCGTCGCGCTCGACATCGGCGAGCGCAAGCGCGGCGAGCAGGAGATGCGCAAGGCGCGCGATGCGGCGGAAGCGGCGCTGCGAAATTTGCGCGAAACCCAGAATTCGCTGATCGAGGCGGAAAAGCTCGCCGCGCTCGGCCGTCTCGTCGCCGGCGTCGCCCACGAAGTCAACAATCCCGTCGGCATCGGCCTGACCGTGGCTTCCGCACTGGAGCGCAAGACGGCGAACTTCGCCGCCGAAGTGGCGCGCGGAGAATTGCGCCGCTCCAGTCTCAACGAATATCTCGAAACCAGCCGCGATGCGTCCGCGCAGCTCGTCAACAACCTCAACCGCGCCGCCGAGCTGATCCAGTCGTTCAAGCAGGTGGCCGCCGACCGCAACTATTCCGACAAGCGCGTGTTCGACCTCGGCGACCTGACGGAACAGGTGGTGATGAGCCTGCGCCCGGGCCTGCGCAAGCACAACCTCACGCTCAACGTCGAGTGCCAGCCCAATCTTTCCATGAACAGCTATCCCGGGCCTTACGGCCAGGTGTTGACCAATCTGTTCCTCAACGCGGTCGCCCACGCCTTCCCGGACGGGCGCGCCGGCACGGTTGAGATCCAGGTCCGCGAATCCGGCAAGGACAATGTCGAGGTGCTGTTCTCCGACAACGGCGTCGGCATGAGCATCGACGTGCGCCGCCGCGCCTTCGATCCGTTCTTCACGACGCGGCGCGACCAGGGCGGCACGGGCCTCGGCCTGCATATCGTCTACAGCATCGTCACCACGCGACTCGGCGGCCGGCTCGATCTGGACTCCGAGCCGGGCGGCGGCACGCGCATCCAGATCATCCTGCCGCGCGTCGCGCCGGTGGAACTGGCCGCGGAGTAGGGCGGGGTAGCGGCCGGTCTAGTCGACGTCCGCGAGCTTGTGCAGCGTCGCGCCGAAGATCTGGCTCGCCTTGCCGACCAGCGCGGTCCCGTTCATGACGCCGCGCGTGTCGGTGAAGGTGCCGGAGACGCCGATGCCGACCGGAGCGGGGCCGCCGAACAAGGGGTTGTCGTCCTGGCGCGGGGTGGTGTGCCGCTGCACCAGCACCTCGCCCTTGAAGGTGTTTTCCTTCACGGTGTAGCTGCCGGTGTAAAACAAATAGGCATCGCCGCCGAGGATCTGTCCATCGCGGAACAGAATCACTCCGCTGCCCTTGCCCGCGCGCCCGTCGAGCAAGTTGACGTGGATCGAGTACAGCCCGTTTTTCATAGCGTCCCAAGGCCGGCCTCCGTCGCCCAACGGCGACCGGTTCCGTTATTTATGCCAAAGCCCGGCAACGTGCGCAACGCGGCAGGTTGGCCGGCGGCATGCGAACGGCCTCCCGTAGTCATCCGGACGGCGAATCGAACTGGCCCGCGATATGCATTGATCGTTCTTGCACTGGGGTGAGTGCCTTCCAGCCAAGTGGGTAGCGGTTAGAGGCCGGGAAGCGCTTTAGACGAAAGCCGTTTGCGCATTCGTATCGCAATACCTGTGCCCACTTTGCGGAATGCGCGCTCGGTGGTGGAGCAAGAGATAAGGTGACCGACAGGATCGATTCCGGCGGCGCAACCGCACGCCGATGCACTGACGACTCACATACTCCCGGCCCGCGACGCCGGGGCAGCAGGGTGATGCTGCCCCTCTGTATGGCGCTGCTGCTTGCGTCGGTCTCGGAGTTCAGCCTCGCGCGCGACGACGGCCGCTACGCCAACTCGCCGCTCAAACAATGGTTCGACAGCCTGAAATCAGGCAAGGGCCCGTGCTGCTCCGACGCCGACGGCTACGCGGTTGCCGATCCCGACTGGGAGAGCAAGAGCGGCCACTACCGCGTCCGCATCGAGGGCGAATGGCACGACGTCCCCGAGGATGCGGTCATCACCGAACCCAACCGCGCCGGCCGTACCATGGTCTGGCCGATCAAGGGCTGGGGCGGTCTGACGATCCGCTGCTTCATGCCGGGATCAATGACGTAAGAAACTTGGCTCGTGATGCGCGTTCCCCGGATGCTGCGCAGCGCCACCAGCGTGTTCACGCGCGTCTGCGACGCGCTATGACTTGCGGCGTGGTGCGCTGCTGATCCGGGGTCCATGATGCGGCGAGATGGGTCCCGGCTCTGCGGAGCAGCGTTTCACGCTGCTCCGCGTCCGGGACACGAGAAGGCCATCACGCGTATTTCTTGTCGCGCTCCAGCAGTTCGATCGAGATGCCTTGCGGCCCGCGCAGGAAGCAGATGCGCACGCCGGGACGAATGGTGGTCGGGTCCTTCGTGAACTCGACGCCCTTGGCCTTGAGGGCAGCGGCGACTGCGTCGATGTCCTTCACGGTGAGGCCGAAATGATCGAGCCCTTGATACGGCGTGACTGGCGGGGCGTTGACGCCGTCGCCCGCCGCCACCGGGGCGATGAACACATTGGCGCCGCCAAGCTTGACGTCGATCCGGCCCGAGCCGCGCACGATTTCGCCGCCGAGGATGTCGCGCAGCCATGTTGCCGTTGCTTCGGGATCGGGGCTGCGGAGATGAACGTGGTCCCAGGTGACTTGAATCATGTGGCGCTCCCGCTGGCATCTTGCCGCCTTTGCATGCGGCTTGCCGATACCCCGCAAATCTAGCGGCCGTCTTTGCCCGTTGCCATGCCCTGGCGCCGGCGAGCGCCGCAATATTGCCGTGACGCTATGCGACAAAACGAGCTTTGCAGCGTTGAGCGGACAGTGGCGGACCCGTGGCGGCTTTCGTCCTTCAGAGCCGCGCGGTGAAGCCGCGACGGCTTTTTTGATGCGCCGGCCGTGGCCGGGGCTGGAGGCGATGGCCATGACGAGGCGCGCTCGGTCGATTGCCGGTCTGGGTGCCGGGATTGCGGCGGCGGTGATTGCTGGCAGCTTGGCCTGGGTGCTGTGGCCCGCCCTCAGCGACGCCGAGGACAGGCCGGCCGCGCTCCAGTCGGCCGTCACACAACAAGCCAGGGACGCGGCCGCGCCGGCAACTCCGGCTCTCCCGGACACGGCAAAGCCTGCCACGTCGGCAGAAGTGCCGACTGGCTCGCCCCTCGATGGCCTTAGGATTTCATCGCAGTCCTGGCGCCGGGGCGGCCTCGGCTCGAAAGCGCTGGTCACCTTCACGCTGCGCAATGCCAACGATTACGCAGTCAGGGATATCGAGATTTCCTGCAGCTTTGCCCGGCGGGACGGCAGCCATCTGACCGGCCGCAAGCGCGTGATCAGCGAGGCCGTGGAGATGAAGAGCCGCCGGACCTTCACCCGCGTCCATGTCGGCTTTGTCAACGTTAATGCCGATAAGGCGAAATGTGCACTGGTCGCGGCAAGCCGGGTTTAACCCCGATTCCGCGTTGCAGCAGTCCGGTCGGCCGGCACTCCCGAAAAAGTTACCGCTGCCGGTGAACCCTGCCCGGGTGCCCCGGACTAACTGGTATACCGACCGGTTGGGCGGCGATCCCAGCGGTCCTCGGTATTCAAGCGGTGACCGAGATGTTCCCACTGGCTCGATATTTTCTGTTCGTCGGCGGTGCCCTGATGGCGCTGCTGTTCGCTTTCGATTTCTTCTCGCCCAGGGCGGTTGCCGACAGCGGCATCCAGAGCGCCGCCACGGTCGACAAATCCACGCTGCGCATCAAGTCCGAGCAGAAATGGCCCGAGCGTATCGTGTTCGACACGACGCAGCCGACCATCGTTCCAAAGGCCGCCGAGACCGCGCAGGCTGCGCTTCCCGGACCGGCGCCGGCGCCGGAATTCACGCCGACGGCTCGCGTGCGCGAAACCTTCGCCCAGTTCACTCCGGAGCCGAAGAAGGCCGACGCGCCCGCCGCGAAGAAGCGCAAGGTTGCCAAGACGACCGGCCAGCCGGTGCGTGTCGCGCGCTACGGATTCTTCAGCACTTGGTAATTCGAACGTCCATTTCCACGAGATCGAAGGCCGCACATCGTGCGGCCTTTTCTATTTGGCAGGCTCGCAGGTGAACGGCGCCGCCGGCGCCGCGATGCGCTGGCGGAAAAACTGGCCCATCGACGGCGCGACGAAGAAGGCGTCGAACGTCGCCGCTGGCAGGCGGCAATATTCCGCGTATTCACCGCCGATGCCGACCAGCAGGTGCGATCGCTTCCGGTCGTAGCAGACCCGCTGCACGAGCGTGCTGCGCGGCGTGTCGGCGCAGGTGAACGGCGCAAGGTCGACCGTGCCGCGACCGCGCACCTCCGCCGTTTCGGTCGCGACCGGAGCGATCGAGAGCAAGGCCAGCAGGGCCGCCGTGGAGCGGATCATCGGTTGCCTGTTCCTCCGGTCTGCGTCATCCGTCTGTCGATGCTACTGCTTGGCGGCCGCGGCCTCCAGGCACTGGTTGAGATAAGCGGTGCGATCGCGCGGCAGAATCCTGTCCGCGTCCGCCTTGCGCCCGCATTCGCGCTGGCGAAGCTGCTCGGCGCGCCGTTTCTCCGCGGCCTCGCGGTACTCCGGCGCGACCTTGGTCGGGTCAACCAGAATCTGTGCCCGCGCGCCAGGCGCGGCCAACAGCGCAACCATCGCGAGGACAAAGATCTTTCTCAAATGGGCCTCCTCAAAAGCCCGATGCTAGACCCGGCGGAAACGGCTGCAAACAACCGGGGGGTGATTTCTTGCGCATTTGCCGGATTCCGTTAGCGTCTTGAAGCCGGCTTTTACCGGCGCGCGATAGGGTATGCCCATCCGCGTAATTTGAGCGTCGCGGGTATTCCTAGGGCCCTGCCGGACCTCCAGGCCGGCGGGGCCCTTTTTCGATTGGCGCCGTCACCGGCAGCGGGCCGCTAAACGCCGCCCCTCGCGCGGACGAGCTCGGCGAAATCGGGCCTGCCGAAGAACTCCGCCCAGCCGAGCGCAGTCGCCCCGAATTTGTCGTCGCGGATGTTCGGGTCGGCGCCGGCATCGAGCAGCTGCCGCGCAATGTCGATCGCGCCGTTCTCCACGGTCATATGCAGGGCGGTGTGGTTGCAGTCCCACATCATGCGCTTGGCATTGACGGCAACGCCGTGCGCGAGCAGCCAGCGCAAGGCGGCGGTGTTGTTCTTGCTGACTGCAAGATGCAGCGCAATGGTATCGGCGCCGTCCGGGCCGATGCGCGAAGGATCCTCGCGCAGCATCGTCTCGGCTTCGTCGAAGCGGCCGGTATTGATGGCGGCGATGAGATCGAGCCTGGACCCGGCTGCCGCAAGCGCGGCAATGATGGCCGGATCGGCGTGTTCCTGGGAGGCCGTGGTCAATGCGGTCGCCCCCGTTGCATCGGTTGCGTTCGGATCGGCGCCGAGCTCGAGCAACAGCTGCACCATTCGCAGCCGGTTCTTGGCGGCGGCATGATGCAGCGGCGTGCGCCGGTGCTGGTTGCGGCTCATGCGCGCGGAGAGCAGGGCAGGGTCTGTTGCGATCATCTCCCGCAGTTCGTCCGGCCGGTCGAGCGCGATGGCGGTCCACACATTGAGCCGGGCGCCGTGGTCGAGCAGGTAGGCGGCGACGTCGTGGCGGACCTGACGGAAACACGTGGCCCATCCCAGTACGCCCACGGCGTGATCGTCGCCATCGCCGTCGATGTCGGCGCCGGCCTCGACCAGCAGGCGGATCGCCTCGAGGTCGGCATGCGCGGCGGCGAAATGCAAAGGCGCGGCATTGTCGGGAAAATCACGCTTGTTGAGGTCGGCCCCGCGCTCGATCAACAGCCGGATCGCACCATGCTGGTTGCGCAACGCTGCAAGGCACAGGGGAGTGGCCTTGTAGAGGCCGCGCCCGCCGAGTGCGTCGATCAGCTCGGGATTGGCATCGAGCCGCTCGGCCAGCGCGGCGACGTCGACGGATTGCGCCGCGGTCATGATGGCCTGAAGCTTGTCCTGCTCGGCCTCGGGATAGAGGCGTCCGCCCCTGAGATCGCGGGCCAGGATTTCGATCGCGCCATGTCCCTGTTCCTTGGCAATCTGGTAGATGGTGCGGCCGTCGCGATCCTGCGCCGCCGGATCGAAGCCGGAGCCAAGGGCGCGGCGCACGGCCTCCACGTCGCCGTCGCGCGCGGCCTTGAACACGCGCACGCGCCCGTCGGCCGCGCCGGTGATGTCATCGATATGTGCCTTCAGCGCGCGCCAGCTCGTAAAGCCGTAGTCGTTGGCGATCGCGAACTGCGCCTGATGCAGCTTCGCTTCGGGCGCGCGAACGCGCAGCTCGGCAAGCCGCTTCTTGGCGGCCTTCCTCAACCAGTCGAGATCGAGATTCGCGGGCAATGCCTGCGGCATGGGACACCTTCTTTCCAAGCGCCCGGCGACCGCATCACGGGCAGAAAGAAGGGGATGTCAGCGTGGTAGCTGAAAAGGCGGGTTGAACCCTTTACGCGGCCCGTAGGTCGCCTTGCCGACCTGGGCGAAGGCTAGGGTCGGGGAGAGCGGGGAGTCAAGCGGTACAGCGAGCCCTAGTGGGTGCGGAGCGCGTCCAGCGTATGGGCCGCGAAAACCCCGATGCTCACCAATGCCAGGAACGCTGCTACCAAATCCATGACGCCACCCGTTGTTTGTTGGCGCCACCCTAGCGGTCGAGTTGTTTCCAGAGTTTTTCGTCGGAAACGGAAAATTGCTTCGTCGGGAACCGGCGGGCGATGCTCCGGTTGGAGCGTGAGCCGTGGCGCGCTCGGAAGGATTCGAACCTCCGACCCTCGGAATCGAAATCCGATGCTCTATCCAGCTGAGCTACGAGCGCCTGACCGGTCGCTTATCAGAACCGGTCAAAGCCTGCCAGCGGCGGCTCAGAAGCAGGGATAGCGGCGGCCGTCCTGGCCGCGATAGGCGGCGGCGCTCTGGCGGCACTTCACGGTGGTCGGGCCGTCGTAATAGGCGAAGCTGCCGGGGACGGGGCCGGGACCGTAATTGTGCAGGTAGCTGATCGGGTAGGGCAGCGGGCTCGTCCGCCAGTAGCGGTATTGATGGCGGGCTTCGGCCAGGGTGGGGGCGATGGCGGCGGCCGCGAGCAGGCCGGCGGCGGCGAAAAGCTTCAGTTTCCTCATTACGATACTCCGCTACACCCCTGCGAATCCGGGATTATTGGGCCGATCCGGCCCCCATCTTACGCAGTTTGCGCCCGAAAGTGCGGAAAAATGGCCACAGGGGCGATTTTTCCTCCGGTTTGGGATACTTAACGAATTCCCAACACAGTCCCGCCAGAGTCTTCGGGCTTGGTCCGGGTCAGGATTGGCAATTTCGTGCTCCAGAAGGCTGTTCCGTAAGTCGTTTTCCCCATGCGCATCACGCTTCTCGCCCTGACCGCTTTGTTCGCCGTTGCCGCCGGCCCGGCGCGCGCCGACCTGCACATCAAGCGCGACCACGGCGGTTACGTCGAGGAGTACAAGGTCAAGTACAAGCGCATCCGCGACAAGGGCGAGCGCGTCATCATCGATGGCATCTGCAATTCCGCCTGCACGCTGGTGTTCGGCATCGTGCCGATGAACAAGATCTGCGTGACGCCGAAGGCGAGCCTCGGTTTCCACCTGGCCTATTACGACAAGGCCTTCACCTTCGGCATCAAGGTCACCAGCTCCGAAGGCACCTCGGACCTGATGTCCTATTACCCCGACACGGTGAAGGACTGGATCCGGCGCAATGGCGGTCTCACCACCGACATGAAGAGGATCAAAAACGGCGCCGAGCTCTGGAAGATCGTCGATCCCTGTCCGGAAGAGTGGTGAGCTGAACGCCGCCCTCGCGTCCCGGACGCGGTGCAGCGTGCAACGCTGCTCCGCAGAGCCGGGACCCATCTCAGTCACAACAGGCCCCGGATCAGCAGCGCACCACGCCGCTATTCGCGGCGCGTTGCGCTGCATCCGGGGCACGATACCTCCATCAGAACGTCACCACGCCGCGGATCGACTCGCCGCGCTTCATCAATTCGAACGCGTCGTTGATCTTTGCCAGCGGCATCACATGCGTGATCATCGGGTCGATCTGGATCTTGCCCTGCATGTACCAGTCGACGATCTTCGGCACGTCGGTGCGGCCGCGCGCGCCGCCGAAGGCGGTGCCCTTCCAGACCCGCCCGGTGACGAGCTGGAACGGCCGCGTCGAGATCTCGGCGCCCGCGGGCGCCACGCCGATGACGATCGACTGGCCCCAGCCGCGGTGACAGGCCTCCAGCGCCTGCCGCATCACGGTGACGTTGCCGGTGCAGTCGAAGGTGTAATCGGCGCCGCCGATCTGGTCCGCGCCCGCCTTGGTCATGTTGACGAGGTGAGGGACGAGGTCCTTGCCGGCTTCCTTGGCGTTGACGAAGTGGGTCATGCCGAAGCGCTCGCCCCACGCCTTGCGGTCGGGATTGATATCGACGCCGATGATCATGTCGGCGCCGGCAAGCCGCAGGCCCTGGATCACGTTGAGGCCGATGCCGCCGAGCCCGAACACGATGGCCTTGGCGCCTTGTTCCACCTTGGCCGTGTTGATGACGGCGCCGATGCCGGTGGTGACGCCGCAGCCGATGTAGCAGACCTTGTCGAAGGGAGCGTCCTCGCGGATTTTCGCCACGGCGATTTCCGGCAGCACGGTGAAGTTCGCAAACGTCGAGGTGCCCATGTAGTGGTGGATCGGCGTGCCGCCGATCGAGAAGCGCGAGGTGCCGTCGGGCATCATGCCCTGGCCTTGCGTGGCGCGGATCGCGGTGCAGAGGTTGGTCTTGCGCGACAGGCATGACGGGCACTGCCGGCATTCCGGCGTGTAGAGCGGAATGACATGGTCGCCCTTCTTCACGCTCGTCACGCCCTTGCCGATATCGACGACGATGCCCGCGCCTTCATGGCCGAGGATCGCCGGAAACAGCCCTTCGGGATCGGCGCCGGAGAGCGTGAACTCGTCGGTGTGGCAAACGCCGGTCGCCTTGATCTCGACCATGACTTCGCCCTCGCGCGGGCCCTCGAGCTGGACCGTGGTGATTTCCAGCGGCTTGCCTGCAGCGGTGGCGACGGCGGCGCGTACGTCCATGGCATTCCTCTTCGGTAGCGTTGTCATGTGATGGCGGGCGGGCGGCCCTTCGGCGGTGGGTGTTGCCGCATAGCACAGGATTGGGCAGTAGTGCGCGGCAAATGACCGAAGGTTTCGACAAATTGGCCGCCCGCGCGGCGCCGGCGATTTTCGTCGTGCTGTGGAGCACCGGCTTCGTCGGCACGAAGTACGTCGTCGACAATGCCGACCCGCTGACCTACCTCGCGCTTCGCATGGCGATCGTGGTGCTGCTGATGGCTTTGATCTGTGCGGTCGTCCGCCCGGTCTGGCCAAGGGGAAGCGAGATCGGCCACAGCATCGTCGCCGGCATCTTGGTGCACGGTATCTATCTCGGCGGCACCGCGATCGCGATCTCGCTGTCGATCCCGGCGGGACTGTCCGCGCTCATCCCTGGCCTGCAACCGATCCTGACCTCGACGATCGCCAACCGCTGGCTCGGCGAGCGCGTCACGCCGCTGCAATGGGGCGGGCTGCTGCTCGGCCTTGCCGGTGTCGCGTTGATTCTGCATGACCGGCCGATGAGCGGACAGGCCGGCTGGGGCTGGGTCGCAACTTCCGTGTCGCTGGTCAGCATTACGCTGGGCACGCTCTACCAGCGGCGCTATTGCAGCCGCATCGACTGGCGCAGCGGCAATCTCGTGCAGTACGTCGCGGCGACCGTGTTCTTCACGGCCGGCGCCTTTCTGTTCGAGCAGCGCGTCGTGCACTGGACCACCGAGTTCATCCTCGCACTGATCTGGCTCGCGGTGGTGCTTTCGATCGGCTCCATCGGCTTGCTGTACTGGTTGATCCGCCATCAGGCCGCGACCTCGGTCGCGAGTCTGTTCTACCTGGTTCCGGCGGTGACCGCGCTGATGGCGTTCGTGCTGTTCGACGAGCGCCTCGATGCCATTGCCATCGCCGGCATGGTCGCCTGTGCCGCTGCCGTGCTCCTGGTCAACCGCCGCACCTGATCGACGCAGCGACGCTCCGGTTGATTGCAGATGCTTCCATGTGCCCGCTTGGCTTGTATCGGCCGAGTCGCGAGACCCGCCGCCGCGCGCGCAAGGCATGCTCGCGACGTCAGGGAATCGCGCCTCGAAGGCGCGCGGCGAGCGCAATGAATTCCCCAACATTTCCTGTGGGTTGTGTTCGTTAAGGCAATGGTAAAGAAAAACCGTCAAATGTGACACGTTTTCAGTCACTTCTGCATGGCTGTCATGCGTCTGGGGAAATTCATGCCGTCGCTCAAGCTCAAACTGGGTACCAAGGCCGTTGTTTGCGCCGTCCTGCTGATCGCCCTGAATACCGGGCTCGTGATCGGCGCGGCGTACTGGTCGCTGTCGTCGGAGTTCACCCAGCGCGCTTATCGCGACATCGAGGTCAATCTGCGCACCCTGGCGCTGACCTTCGCCGAGACCTTCCCCGAAGCCAAGATCGGCGTCAGCAACGGCACGCTCGCCAAGGCCGACATGGCCAAGATGCCGGAATTCAAGGACCACACGATCGTCGATCGCGCCGTCTCCTACACCGGCGGCGTTGCCACGCTCTTCGTCTTCGACGATGCCAGCAACCAGTTCGTGCGCCGCTCCACCAATCTGAAGAAGGAGAACGGCGACCGCGCGGTCGGCACCCAGCTCGCGCCCGACCATCCCGCCCAAAGCGTCGTGCGCAAGGGCCAGGCCTACAAGGGGCCGGCGGTGCTGTTCAGCAAGAACTACATGACCGCCTATCATCCCGTGATGAGCTCCGGAAAGGTGATCGGTCTGCTCTTCATCGGCATCCCGATGGCGGAATTCGAGAACATGCTGGCGCAGGCAATGCAGACCATGGCGATCGCCGCTGCGATCGCGGCGCTGCTGGTGATGCTGCTGACCATGCTGATCGTCCGCCGCATCACCAAGCCGCTGACGTCGGTGACGAACTCGCTCACCGCGATCGCGGAGGGCAGGAGCGACGTCGCCATCGACTGCGAGAACCGCCACGACGAGATCGGCGAGATCGCCCGCACCGTCGCGGTGTTCAAGAGCAACGCCCAGGAACGCCAGCGCCTGCGCAACGAGCAGGCCGCAGCGGCCGAGGCCGCCGCGGAACAGCGCAAGGCGGAGCTGCGGCACTTCGTCGACGACTTCCAGACCGGCGTCGGCGGCATCATCGACAAGGTCATGAACTCCTCCGGCGAGTTCGAGCGCATCGCCCGCCAGCTCACCGAGACCGCGCGCACCACCGCCGATCTCTCCGGCGAGTCCGCCAGCGCCTCGGAAGCCGCTTCCGAGCACGTCCGCACCGCGGCCGCCGCCTCGGACGAATTGTCGAGCTCGATCGCGGAGATCACTCGCCGCGTCCAGGAATCCAACGGCATTGCCGCCGAAGCGGTCCGCCAGGCCGAGGCCACCGACCAGCGCATCACCGAGCTGTCGCAGGCGGGCACCCGCATCGGCGACGTGGTGAAATTGATCACCTCGATCGCCGAACAGACCAACCTGCTCGCGCTCAACGCCACCATCGAGGCGGCGCGCGCGGGCGATGCCGGCCGCGGCTTTGCGGTCGTGGCCCAGGAGGTCAAGAGCCTCGCGGGACAGACCGCCAAGGCGACCGAGGAGATTTCCAGCCAGATCGGCAACATGCAGATCGCGACCGAGGAGTCGGTGGCCGCCATCAAGGCGATCGGCCAGACCATCGAGCGCATCAGCGAAATCGCCAATTCGATCTCGGCGGCGGTGGAGCAGCAGAGCTCGGCAACGGCAAACATCGCCCACAGCGTCCGCGCCGCCGCCACCGGCACCGCGAGCGTCGCGGTGAACGTCGGCAACGTCGCGCGCGGCGCGGGCGAGACCGGCGAAACCTCGGGCCGCATGTTCGAGGCCGCGCAGGCGCTGTCCGGCGAAAGCCTGCATCTGAAGGCCGAGGTAGACAAGTTCCTCAGCGGCGTGCGGGCGGCTTGACGCAAGCGGGCCGCCTTCCGGCGGCTGAAACCTGCGGCGACCGGCGGCGTATTTCCGGATAGACCCGGGGGCGCGCCTTGGCGGGTGTGCGGGAGGCTGCCGTGAACCGATACGCAGTGCTTTATCTGGCGACGCTGTTCGTCCTCATACCGCTGGATTTCCTGTTCCTCGGCGTCGTCGCCAGGGACTTTTTCACCTCGCAGGTCGGCAACATGCTGGGCGAGCTCAAGCTGGTGCCGGCAGCGCTGTTCTATCTCATCTATGTGGTCGGCGTTCTCGTCTTCGTCTCCGGCTCGCCGTCTTCGACCTGGCAGAGCACGCTGCTGTTCGGCGCGCTGTTCGGCTTCTTCTGCTATGCGACCTTCGATCTCACTTCGCTGGCGCTGCTGCGGAACTGGAGCTGGTCGGTTGCCGTCGTCGACGTGAGCTGGGGGGCGGCGGTGACGGCGGTCTCCTCGACCGCCGGGTTGTTGATTGCGAACTGGCTGGTGCCGAAGATCTAACCGTCATTGCGAGGAGCGTAGCGACGAAGCAATCCAGCTTTCTAGCAGCGGCAAGCTGGATTGCTTCGCTTCGCTCGCAATGACGGCTGTGACAGCTATTTCGGCTGCGGCACGATGCGGAGGTACGGCTTCGGCGCCTTCCAGCCCTGCGGATAGATCGTCTTGGCCTCGTCGTCCGACACCGAGCCCGCGATGATGACGTCCTCGCCCTGTTTCCAGTCGGCGGGCGTGGCGACGCGGTGCTTCGCCGTCATCTGCAGCGAGTCGATCGAGCGCAGGATCTCCTGGAAATTGCGGCCCGTGGTCATCGGGTAGACCATCACGAGCTTGATCTTCTTGTCCGGCCCGATGATGAAGACGTTGCGCACGGTCTGGTTATCGGCGGGCGTGCGGGTGAGGGGATCGCCCGAGGTCGAGACCGGCAGCATCTCGTAGAGCTTCGAGACGTTGAAATCGGTGTCGCCGATCATCGGATAGTTCGGCGCCGCCCCCTGCGTCTCCTTGATGTCTTCGGACCATTTGGCGTGGCGATCCACCGGATCGACCGACAGGCCCATCAGCTTGACGCCGCGCTTGTCGAATTCCGGCTTCAGCCTGGCGAGCGCGCCGAGCTCGGTGGTGCAGACCGGCGTGAAATCCTTCGGATGCGAGAACAGCATCGCCCAGCTGTTGCCGATCCAGTCATGGAACTTGATCTTGCCTTCCGTGGTCTGGGCTTCGAAGTCAGGGGCGGTGGCGCCGATCGGGAGGGGCATGGTACGACCTCATGTCATTCTAGTTACTGGGAAATTCGGTCCCGGCGGAGTATAGGCAGGGCAGGGGTTTATGTGAACGCCTTCATGTAGAAGATGAAATCCTTCTTCGTTCGCGCAGGGTTTTAGCACCTTCTTGTTGGATGCGCTGCTGTCACGAAAAATCGTCGGCGCGGCAGCGGCTCTGCCCAGCTTTTGCCTTGTATGGCCCTCATCAGCCCGGCCCGAACCACGGCGCGGCAAGAAGCGACAAATCGGCAACCATCTCAAAATGTCGAAACGCCGGTTTCGATTCGTTAACCGCCCGTTCACGCCCGGCATGGAAATGCTGGTCAAGAACAAGGAATTTGGAAGTCACGTGATGTCTGCCCCGAGTACCGCCGCAAATGGCGTTCCCGAACCGTCCTGCCGCGACACTGCCGCCCACGCCTTGACGATCGTCCGCGATGGCGTGATCACCGGCGAAGGCCCGACCACCAGGGGCCGCATCCACTTCTCCCGCGCACTCGACGCCGACGACGCCGCCTGGTGCGCGCGCATCCTCACCGCTGCCGCCGTCGAGCATCAGCCGGTGTGCCGCGCCGAAGTCGAGGCGCTGTTCGAAATCCACGACGCCGCCGCAGAGCGCAGCGATGGCGGCCGGTTCGACGATCTCCTGACCAAGGCGGTCGCGCACCACGCGGCTGCTGAAGCCGGAGTGAAGGTGCCGCCGCGCACGGTGGCGCTGGCTCCCGACACCGCGATCGAAAGCTGGGCGCCGGCGCAGGCCATCAAGGCCAATGCCGAGGCGCTGCAGTGGGTCGCGAGCCAGATGCGCGGCAAGCGCCGCAGCAACCGCACTTTGATGGCGATGGTCGCGAGCGTGATCGGCGCCGCCGCGGTGCCGCTGGCGCAGTTGCCGAAGGTGTTCGACATCGGAATGATGTAGGGCCATCGGTCTTCAATTCGCATCCGTCATTAATTCGCGTCCGTCATTGCGAGCGAAGCGAAGCAATCCAGCTTTCTTGCGGTGGCAAAGCTGGATTGCTTCGTCGCTTCGCTCCTCGCAATGACGTGGAAAGACATGCGGTCTCATTCTCACGGCGCGATTTTCGCCTGAGCTTTGCTATTTCGTTTGCTCCCTCTTGAGTGGAGGGCGCAGGGAAGGTCGGGCGCCGGCGGCACCCGCAGCACCGTGTGCAATGGGGTAGTAGAAGACGCACACGGATTTGACAGGTACAGCCAGGACATCCCGACCTTCCCCGCGCAATGGTTTGACGGCTTATTTCGAGCTCTCCCCGGGGAAGCGGCCTTTCTTGCCCCCGTAGCCGGCGGAATTGCTTCCACCGACGTAGCGCCA
>CAZDEZ010000011.1:0-87371 GCA_964504705.1 uncultured Bradyrhizobium sp. | reverse complement strand
CACCTCCAGGCTCAACGAGCCTACTACAGGTGTCCACTCATTCGGAGGAAGTTCATGGTGACGAATTAGTAGATTAGCTAGCCTTTTGGCGTGGTGCGCACGTCCGCTATCGGCCCCACCCTGACATCACCAATGTCCGCTTCCACGTCCGCTCTTGCGGGTGAGGCAGAAATAGCGAATTTATGAGTACATGCTAATCCGCCCTACGGCATCTCACCCCTCACTCCACCGCCGCCCCTACCGGCGGGCCGCCGGGCGGGCGGTGCAGGAAGGTGATGGTGAAATACGCGCCGAGCCACGATCCCAGCCCCGCGAACGCGACGTAGATCCAGTTCTCGGTGTAGCTGATGACCGCATAGGACGACAGCACGTACCAGATGCTGCTCCAGGTCGCCGCCGGCACGCGCTTCTTGGCCACCACGGCCGCGGTGAACATCACATAGACCGCGTCGGTGAGCGCCGTGGCGAGCAGCACGCCGCCGGCGGTGAGGGGATCGATGGCAGCCATTGCAACTCCTTGTTCGCTGGGACATCGTTGCAGGCGTTAGAGCAGGTTCGCGAAATGCGGGCACCTTTCTTCGAGGCAATCATGGACAAGATCGAGTGATGGCGATGCAAAGTCCGCGCGAAATCCTCAGCAGTATCTGGAATTCCGCCGGTGGCGCTCCCGCCGCGCTCGACGCCGTGACGTTATCGGGCGAAGAGCCGCAACTGCCGTCGTCGTTTCGCGTCGCCGCCGCCGCGCAAGTCAGCATCGCCGCGTCCGCTCTTGCCGCCGCCGAGATCTGGAAAATGCGAAGTGGCGAGGCGCAGAACGTTGCCGTCGACATGCGCCACGCCACGGTCGAGTGCCGCTCCGAGCGCTACCTGCGCGTCGACGGCAAACCGCCGCCGCCGGCCTGGGACAAGATCGCCGGTGTCTACAAGACCGGTGACGGCCGTTTCATCCGTCTCCACACCAATTTCGGGCATCACCGCGCCGCGGTCTGCCGGGTGCTGGATTGCGAGGCCGAGCGTGAGAACGTGCAGGCCGCCCTGATGCATTGGAAAGCGGAGGCGTTCGAGACGGCCGCTTACGCCGCCGGCGGCGTGGTCGCGATGATGCGCTCCTACGGCGAATGGCAGGCCACGCCGCACGCGAAGGTGCTGGCGTCATTGCCGCTGATCTCGATCGAGAAGATCGGAGAGGCCGCGCCAAGGCCGTGGCCGAAAGGCGATCGCCCGCTCGCCGGCATCCGCGTGCTCGATTTGTCGCGCGTCATCGCCGGCCCCGTCGCCGGCCGCACGCTGGCCGCGCACGGCGCCGACGTGCTGCTGGTGTCCGGTCCCGAACTGCCGTCGATCCCGTGGCTTTCCATCGACAACGGCCGCGGCAAGCTTTCCTGCTTCATCGAGCTGAAGAGCGAGGAAGGCCGCGCCACCATGCGCGAACTGCTGTCGCAGGCCGACATCTTCTCGCAAGGTTATCGTCCGCGCGCGCTCGCCTCGCTCGGCTTTGCGCCGGAAGATGCCGCCGCACTGAACCCCGGCATCGTCTATGTCACGCTGTCAGCCTACGGCCATGCCGGGCCCTGGGCGGAGCGCCGCGGCTTCGATTCCCTGGTGCAGACGGCAACCGGCTTCAACCACGCCGAAGGCCAAGCCGCCGGCGTCGACGGGCCGAAGGAATTGCCGGCACAGATGCTCGACCATGCCACCGGCTACTTCATGGCGTTCGGCGCCATGATGGCCCGGGCGCGCCAGGCCCGCGAGGGCGGCAGCTGGCATGTCCGCGTCTCGCTGGCGCAGACCGGACGCTGGCTCTGGAATCTCGGCCGGCTCGAGGATGGACTGAAGACCGCCGATCTTCCGGGCGACGCGGTGAAGCCGTTCGTCGAAGAACTTCCTTCCGGCTTTGGTGCACTGCACTCGGTCAAACCCTCGGCGGCGCTGTCGAAGACACCGGCCTTCTGGGCCCGGCCGTCGATGCCGCTGGGCAGTCATCCCCCGCAATGGCCGTCACGTTAGCCCTGTACAGATTTGACGACGGGGGCGGGTTGCTGCGTTTTTTTGTTGTCTGGGACCGGATTTCCGCACTATTAGCGGGTTGGTGGGACAATTCGCCGCTGCCGCCACCGAGGGGACGCTCTGCATTCTATGCATGACAAAATAATCAAGAAAATACAAGGCTTTAGCAAGCGACAGCAGGCCGTCGGCGCGATTATGGTCGTGCTCGTCGCGTGCGGCGTCTACGGCTACCTGAATCTGTCCACCCCCAAGCGCACCCATTCCGACGTCTCCAGCCAGTCGCGGAAGGGCGGCACCCGCTACGCCCCGCTGCCGGCGGAATGGGCGGCGATGACCATCCAGCCCGTGATCGAGAGGCCGTTCCGCGCCGAGCACGTCACCGAGGGCAAGATCGCGATCGACGAGGATCGTTCGACGCCTGTGTTCTCGCCCTATGCCGGCCGCGTCACCAGGCTCTTCGTGCGCCCGGGCGATGCCGTCACCAAAGGCCAGCCGCTGTTCACCATCGAAGCCGCCGACACCGTGCAGGCGCAGAACGATTTCATCGCGGCGATGACCGCGATGAACAAGGCAAAGTCCGCGCTCGGTCTCGCCGAAATCCAGCAAAAGCGCGCTAGCGATCTGTTCGAGGGAAAGGCGGTGCCGCTGAAGGATTTCCAGCAGGCCGAGGCCAATCTGATCCAGGCGCAGAACGACATGCGCTCCTCGCAAACGGCATTGGAAGCTGCGCGCAACAAGCTGAAGATCCTCGGATTCAATGAGGAGGCCATCGACAATTTCCGGCAGAAGGGCGGTATCAACCCGGAAATCACCATCTACGCGCCGCTCGCGGGCACCGTGGTCCAGCGCAAGATCGGGCCGGGCCAGTATGTCGGCGCAGGCTCCAGCGATCCCGTCTACGTCATCGGCGATCTCTCCACCGTCTGGCTCACCGCCTTCGTGCGCGAGAGCGATGCGGCCGCCGTCGCGGTCGGGCAGGAGATCGCCTTCACCGTGCTGGCGCTGCCGGGGCGTCCGCTGTTGGCTAGCATCAGTTACATCGCCGCCGCCATCGATCCGGCGACGCGGAGGCTGCTGGTGCGCGCCACCGTTGACAACAGGGAAGGGCTGCTCAAGCCCGAGATGTTCGCCAGCGTCACCATCTATTCGCCGACCGGTCACGCATCGGTCGGCGTGCCCAAGACGGCGCTGATCTACGAAGCCGACCAGGTGCGGGTCTGGGTCGCGCATGACGACAAGACCATCGAGCTGCGCCGCATCAAGCCGGGTCTCACCAACGGCGACCTCGTCGAGGTGCTCGGCAATCTCAAGCCCGGCGAGAAGATCGTCACCAAGGGCAGTCTGTTCATCGACCGCGCCGCGTCCGGCAGCTAATCCCGAAAGCTCCCGTCTGAATGGATCGCCTCGTCGCCCTGGCAGTTCACCGCCGCTACCTGATGGTCGGCATGTTCGTCGCCGTGTTCATCGGCGGCCTGCTGGCGTTCCGGCAGCTCAACATCGAGGCTTATCCCGATCCGACCCCGCCGATGGTCGACATCGTGACGCAAAGCCCCGGCCTGTCCGCAGAGGAGATCGAGCGCTACATCACGATTCCGATCGAGACGGGCGTCTCAGGCATCAAGAACGTGCGGACGATCCGCACCATCTCGCTGTACGGCCTGTCCGACGTCAAGATCCAGTTCTCATTCGACTATACATATGAAGAGGCGCTGCAGCAGGTCCTGAACCGACTCGCACAGCTGCCGCCGCTGCCCGCAGGCGTGCAGCCGACGATTTCGCCGATCAGCCCGATCGGCGAAATTTTCCGCTATCGCCTGACCGGGCCGCCGAACTACAGCGTGCTCGACCTCAAGACCTTGCAGGACTGGGTGCTGCAGCGCCGCTTCCGGGCCGTGCCAGGGGTGATCGACGTTGTCGGCTGGGGCGGCAAGACCAAGACTTACGAGTTGCAGGTCGATTTCAGCAAGTTGGTCGCAAACGGCCTGACCTTGCCGCAGGTGCTGCAGGCCGTCGGCAATTCCAACATCAATGTCGGCGGCAATACCGTCAGTATCGGCCCGCAGGCGGCCGTGGTGCGCGGCGTTGGCCTGATCCGCTCGATCGAGGATCTTTCCAACACCATGGTGTCGCAAAGCGGCGGCAACCCGGTGCTGGTCAAGGACATCGCGACCGTGACGGTCGGCGAGAAGCCGAGGCTCGGCATCGCCGGCAAGGACGAGGACGACGACATCGTGCAGGGTATCGTGCTGATGCGCCGCGGCGAGCAGTCGTCGCCGACCATCGCAAGGGTACAAAAACTGGTCCACCAGATCAATAATTCCAACGTCCTGCCGCCGGGCGTGAAGATCGAGCGCATCTACGATCGAAAAGATCTCATCGACCTCACTACTCACACCGTGCTGCACAACATGGTGGTCGGAATGTTGCTCATTGTGCTGCTGCAATGGGTGTTCCTCGGCGATCTGCGCAGTGCGCTTATCGTCGGCGCGACGATTCCGTTCGCGCTGTTCTTTGCCGTGACCATCCTGGTGCTGCGCGGCGAGTCGGCCAATCTCCTGTCGGTCGGCGCGATCGACTTCGGCCTCATCGTCGACGCCACCGTAATCATGGTGGAGGCGATCTACCGGCGGCTGTCGCAGACCACCGCGCTGTCGCCGGACGAAGAGAGCCACATCTCGCCGGAGACGACGATGGGCATAAAGAACCACGCCATCCTCTCGGCGGCCTCGGACGTGTCGCGCTCGATCTTCTTTGCCGCCGCCATCATCATCGCGGCGTTCCTGCCGCTGTTTACGCTGAGCGGCGTCGAGGGCAACATCTTCGGGCCGATGGCGCGCACATATGCCTATGCGCTGGCCGGTGGCCTGCTCGCGACCTTCACGATAACGCCAGCCCTCAGCGCGATCATCCTGCCGGCGCACGTCCACGAGACCGAGACGCGGATCATGAAATGGCTCGACCGCATCTATTTGCCGGTGCTGGGCTGGGCGATCGCCAACCGGCGGATCGTGATGGCGGGCGCGGCAGGGCTGGTGCTGCTGACCGTCGCCCTGGCGCGGCTGCTGGGGCTTGAATTCCTGCCCAAGCTGGAGGAAGGCAACCTCTGGATCCGCGCCACGCTGCCGCCGACCATCTCGCTGCAGGAGGGCAATTCCTACGTCAACGAGATCCGCAGGGTGATCCGGGCGCGGCCCGAGGTGGAATCGGTGGTGTCGCAGCACGGCCGCCCCGACGACGGCACCGACGCCGCGGGTTTGTTCAACGCCGAATTCTTCGCGCCGCTGAAGCCGTCGAACCAGTGGCCGGGCACGCGCGACAAGGAAGAGCTGACGGCGCAATTGCTGGCGCAACTGCACGAGAAGTTCCCCGGTGTCGAGTTCAACTTCTCGCAGTACCTGCAGGACAACGTTTCCGAAGCGGTGTCCGGCGTGAAGGGCGAGAACTCGATCAAGCTCTACGGCAACGACCTGCGCTCGCTGACCGACACCGCCAACCAGATCAAGCAGGCGCTCGCGACCGTTCAGGGCGTCACCGACCTAGCGGTCTTCACCTCGCTCGGCCAGCCGACGATCCAGATCGACATCGACCGCGCCCGCGCCGCGCGCTATGGCCTCACCCCCGGCGACATCAACGCCACCATCAAGGTGGCGATCGGCGGCGATACGGCGGGCGATCTCTACGAACCCGGCAGCGACCGGCATTTTCCAATCGTCGTTCGCCTCGCGCCGGAGTACCGCAAGAGCGCGGAGGCGATCCAGAATTTGCGCATCGGCGTTGCCGGGCAAGGCGGCATCGTCACCCAGATTCCACTCAGCGAAGTTGCGTCCATCAGCCTGGTTTCCGGCGCCGCTTACATCTATCGGGAGCAGCAGGAGCGTTACCTGCCGATAAAATTCTCGGTGCGCGAGCGGGACCTCGGCAGCGCCATCAGGGAGGCGCAGGACAAGGTCGCAGCGCAGGTGGAACTGCCGCCGGGATCGCGCCTGGAATGGGTCGGTGAGTTCGGCAATCTGCAGGATGCGATCAGGCGGCTGTCGATCGTGGTGCCGATCAGCCTCGCCATGATCGCCGTGCTGCTGTGGTTCAACTTCGGCTCCATGATCGACACCCTGCTGGCCATGAGCGTGATCCCGATGGCGATCTTCGGCGGCGTGTTCGGGTTGCTCCTGTTCGACATCCCCTTCAGCGTGTCGGCCGCGATCGGCTTCATCGCGCTGTTCGGCATCGCCGTGATGGACGGCATCATTATCCTGTCGCAGTTCAACCAGCTGATCGAGGAAGGCATGGAGCGGATGCAGGCGGTGGTCCGTACCGGCGAGCTGCAACTGCGGCCGGTGCTGATGACCTGCGTCGTCGCGGGTGTTGGCCTGTTGCCGGCGGCGCTGTCGGAGGGCATCGGCTCGCAGGTGCAAAAACCGCTCGCCGTCGTGGTCGTCACCGGCATGATGCTGGCACCGGTGGTCATTCTGGTGACCTTGCCGGTGCTGATCTCCTATTTCTCGCGGCGCATCGCCCCGCGATAGCGTTCCCGGAGATGGGCGTACGCCCACAAATCCTGCCCACTCGGTTTGTGGTTGACGATCCCTCCCCAGCGCTCCTTGATTGCCCACGGAAAAACCGCGGGGAGCAACCATGCGGATCGAGGAACGCCAGCCCACCGCCACCGCCGAGCAGGTTCTCGGCGAGATCCGGGAATTCTGCCGCGCCACGCAGACCGCCGAATCCACCTTCGGGCGGCTCGTCGTCAACGACGGCAAGCTGGTGTCTCGCTTGCGCGACGGGGCCAGGATCACCACCGGCACGCTCGACAAGGTGCGCGCCTATCTCACCTCGCACTGGCCCGATATGCCCGCGTCGAACGGCTCGGCGCTGCTGCACAAGGCGGGCAATGGTGCCGCGCCCGTCGCAGCCGCGGCGCCGCCGGGCTTTCGCTTCTTCGACAACCGGCAAAAATACCTGCTGTTCGTCTCCACCTGCAGCGAGAAGACCGAGATCGCCAACCGCGTCTCGCTCGAACTGACCAGCCTGCAGCCGGCGCCGCCTGCGCTGCGCATTTTCGATGCCGGTGTCGGCGACGGCACCGTGCTGGCCCGCGTGATGCGGTCGGTCCATGCGCGCTTCCCCACCATGCCGCTCTACGTCGTGGCCAAGGAGATTTCCTACGAGGACGTCCGCCTGATGCTGGAGAAGATGGCCGACCGCCTGTTCGAGCATCCGGCAACCGTGCTGGTCGTCACCAATCTCTACTACGGCGAGGCGCCGTGGCTGACGCCGCGCTCCGCCACCGCTGCGCAGGGGCTGATCTGGAAGGACGTCACGCTCTCCGGCAACACCGCGCATGGTTTTGCCGAGCAGATCGCCGGCCTCGAATGCTTCCTCGCCGAGAACTGGCGGGCCGGGATCAGCCCGACCTCGGGCAATCCCGTCTATACACGGCCGATCGTGCTGACGATCCGGCGCGAGGATCATTCCTTCCTGCTGGATCCCATCATGCCGCGGCCGGGGCGGGTGATGGCCGACTACGACCTCGTCATCGCCTCGCAGCCCTACCGGGCGCGGGTCAGCGTCGAGTTCAAGGCCTCCAAGGTCATCACGCCCTTGGTGAAATCGCTGCGGCCGGGCGGCCGGCTGATCGGCATCCACTCCCACGGCAAGGACCCCGGCATTGAGATCATCGAGCAGGTCTGGCCAGGCGACGATCCCTTCAAGACCGACCGTTACGCCATCCTGCGCCAGGTCAAGCACGAACTGGGCGGCATGGCGCGCCACTACAATTTCAACGCCTCGTCGGATGCGCGCTCGATCTTCCGCTACCGCATGCACACGCTGCCCGACGAGGTGAGCGGGCCGATCGGCACCTCGACCCTGTTCGCGGCATGGAACGCGGCGATCTATGTGGCGCAGATCGAGGACAACAGGCTCTCCGAAGTCGTCCGCGACGGCCGCTACCTCGAAGCCACCGACCGCGTGGTGCGCAAGCATGGCGGGCTCTGGTTCAACGACGAAACCTATGTGATCTCGCGGCGCCGCGCGCCGGCCTGATCCGGGAGTTGCTCCATGGGCGCCCGTCTCTCCGCACTGCTCGCATCCGCCTCCGTCGAGGTCTCCGCCGGCGGGAGCGATCTCGGCGTACTGGCCGATCATCTTCCAGCAGGCACCGGCGTCTCCATCACCTTCCTGCCTGGCGACAATTATCGCCATAACGTCGAGACTGCAGCCAGCCTGCGCCGCGCCGGCTTCGATCCCGTGCCTCATGTCGCCGCGCGCGAAATGCCCTCGCGCGAGGCGCTCAACGATTTTCTGATGCGGGCCCGGCGCGAGGCCGACGTCAGGCGCGTGGTGCTGATCGCCGGCGACGTCGCCGCGGCGAAGGGACCGTTCAAGTCGAGCCGCGACGTTGCCGCGAGCGGGCTGATCGAGGCGCACGGCATCAATGCGGTGAGCGTTGCCGGCTATCCGGAGGGGCATCCGTATCTGGAGGGCGCGCACGCCTTCGAGGCGCTGGCGGCATGGCAGGGATGGGGATCGCGCTCGGGCGTTCGCGTCGATATCGTGACGCAGTTCTGCTTCGAGAGCGGGCCGATCCTGGCCTGGCTCGCGGAACTGCAAGAGCGGGGCATCGACCTTCCCGTCATCGTGGGCCTGGCGGGACCGGCGACGCTGGCGACGCTCACCAAGTTCGGCCTGCGCTGCGGCATCGGCAATTCGATACGGGCGCTGCGCGGACACATCGGCCGCTTCGGCCGGTTGCTCACGGACAACGGTCCGGACGACGTCGTGCGCGGCCTCATGGCGGCACCTGCGGCCGCTACTGAGGCGATATCGGGTTTCCACCTGTTTCCGTTTGGCGGTTTGCGCAAGACAGGTCGATGGCTCCGCGAATTCGAGCGCGAACTGCAGGCGCCGCCAGCGGCGGCGCGAAGCGCGGTCCCGAACCCGTAGAGCTGCGCCGTAGCGAAAGGAACAGTCGACTATAGAGCCAACGCAAGCGCTGCGCGGATCAACGCAGCATTGCCCTCGGCGACCGCTCCGGAGGGGAGGTGCTTGCCGTCCTCCAGCCCGATCCGCGCATCGATGCCGCGCGCCAGCGTTTCGCGGTAGAAGTCCCAAACGGTGGCGTCGAGCCCGTGCAGCAGGCGCGGCAGGCCAATCCCGGCGCCATCGAGCAGAGCGTTGATTCCGCGCCAGGCTGCCATTGCGGCGGCGAGACCCTGCTCGTTGATCTCGATCAGCACGCGCAGGCAGCGGCGCGCATCGGGATGAGCAATGAACTTCGCGGCATCGGCGACCGACCAGATGCCGGCTTCCACCCCGATACCCCTGGACAACGCGAGGTCGATCACCTCGGTAGAATCCTCCTCGATCAGGTTGATCGAGACGTAGTCGGGCAGGGCCTGCCACGCCCGGATGTGCTCCTGCCGCGCGCGGCCGCCGGGCCGTATCCACCAGCCGGTCGAGAGGCCGATCGGCACGCCGGGCACGGCCGATCGCACGGCAGCGAGCGTGCGCGCGACATCGGCGGGGTGCAGGCTCTCCTTGCCGTCATCGCCGCGGACATGAAGGTGAATCTGCCGCGCGCCGGCCGCGACGACGGCTTTGGCATCCGCCGCGAGTTCATCCGCCGAGAAGGGCACGGCCGGATGAAAATCCCGGGTGCGGCCGCCATTGAGGCATGCTTGCAGCATGAAGGAAACTCCGTACTGCGCCGTTTCGAACCGGACGCGCGTGGATTTGACTAATGAAACGCGCGCCCGGATGATCCGGCTCCCACCTGGAATCGATTTATGCAGAAGTTTTCCTCGAAGTTCAAAGCGACCGTTTCGACGGTCGCCGTGCTTGCCGTGCTGTTCGGCGTCTACGGCTTTCGCAAGCTGCAGGCATTGGCCGCCGATCCCGACGGCGAGAAGAACTGCCGGACCGCCAACGGCGAGGACCAGGGCAAGGCCGATCTCGGGAAGATCAAGGCGATCGCGCCGCTAGGAAGCGTGAAATGGTCGCAGCTCGGCGGCGCCATCAACGACGCGAGCTGTCTCAACAAGACCGAGATCTACGGCATCGTCGAGGTGCGTAGTGTCGAAGATATCGCCAGGACGCTTTCCTTTGCACGCGACAACCGGCTTTCGGTGACCACGGCCGGCGTTCGCCACAGCATGGGCGGGCAGGCGTTCCGCAAGGGCGGCATCGTGCTGGACATGCGCACCTTCAACCGCATCGTGCTGAACGAGACCGCGCGCTCGGTGACGGTGCAACCTGGCGCCACCTGGCACGATATCCAGAACGCGCTGCATCCGCGCTTTGCGGTGCGCGCCATGCAGTCCACCGACATCTTCACCGTCGGCGGTTCGATCTCGGTCAACGCCCATGGCATGGACCACCAGGCCGGCGCGTTGGCCAAATCGATCAAGTCGATGAAGGTGATGCTGGCCGACGGTACCGTGAAGACGGCTTCGCCCGGCGAGAACAAGGAGCTGTTCGACCTCGTGGTCGGCGGTTACGGCCTGTTCGGCGTCATCGTCGAGGCCGAGCTCGATATCGCCGACAATCTGGTCTACCAGACCGGCCGGCGCATGCTCGATTACAAGGAGTTTCCCGCGCTGTTCGCCGGCGAGATCGAGAAGGACGGGAATGTCGGCCTGATGTACGGCCACCTCTCGACCGCGCCGAGCAGTTTTCTGAAGGAGATGCTGCTCTACACCTACACCAGGGTCGACGGCAGCGAATTCGACCGCAAGCCGCTCGGCGAAGTCTCCGGCGTCAAGCTGCGCCGGCTCACGGTCAATCTCTCCAAACAGGGACCGCTGTTCCAGGAGATCAAGTGGTTCTCGGAAAAGCACGTCGAGCATCGCATGGAGAACTGCACGGTGACGCGGGCACAGGCGATCGGCTCGGCGGAGGCGTGCCTGGTCAGCCGTAACGATCCCATGCACGACTCCGTGCCGTATTTGCGCAACGCGATGCCCGAGGATACCGACATCCTGCACGAATACTTCATTCCACGCAGCCAGTTCGTCTCCTTCGTCGATGGCTTGCGCAAGATCATGACCGACAACAGGACCAATCTCCTGAACGCTTCGGTGCGCGTGGTGCATCAGGAGGATAACTTCCTGACCTATTCGCCGGAGCCGGCCTTCTCGCTGGTGCTCTACATCAACCAGACCGCGGATGAGGAAGGCAACCGGCAGATGAAGGAGACGACGGAGCAGCTGATCGACCTCACCATCGCGCACAAGGGCCGCTTCTTCCTGCCGTACCAGCTGTATTATTCGCGCGAGCAACTGAAGCGATCCTACCCGCAGATCGATGCGTTCTTCGCGGCGAAGCGCAAGTACGATCCGGACGGGCTGTTCACCAACACGTTCCATCAGAAGTACGGGGCGTGAAGGTTAGCTGAGCTCTCTTCACATGTCGTCCCGGCGAAAGCCGGGACCCATAACCACAGGGTCGTGTTGTTGGAGAAGGCGGGAGATCCAGCCTTCGCAAAATTGTTTTGCTGTGGTTATGGGTCCCGGATCGCGCTCGCTACGCTCGCTTGTCCGGGACGACGGCTGGTTTCGCCACCACGCGCTTCGGCGGCAGGCCGCTGCAGCCGCCGGCCTGGTCGGCGTCGAGCACCAGCAGTGCGCCGGCGGAATAGAGACGGCCGACGAAGCCGGCTTCCTCGGAGCGCGCGATGGTGACGTAGTCGGAGGCGACGAGGATGAGGCCTCCGGCCGTGACGACCGCTGCGATCGCCTGGGCCTGCGGACCGATAATTGCGATGGTCCTCTGCGGACCTGCGAAGGTGAGCGCCGTAAGTAGCGCCAGCCAGCCGCAGCCCACCAGGGCGACAGCGCCTGCGATGCGCAGCATGCGCGGTCGTTTGTTAATAGTCGTAGAAGTGCTCAATGGTGGCACCCTGGGCCTTCAGCTCGCGATTGATGTCCACGAGCCTGTCGATCCTAGCCGTCAACCCGGCGCGGCGGAAGCCGGGTCTGGCGTCGAGATCGAGCGAGAACAGTTGCGCAGCGTCCTTGACGTCGAGCCGGGCGTCCTTTGGCGCGATCACGGTGACCATGATCTCGCGGTTGCCGGCGATCTCGGCAAGCGAAATGCCGCGGTCAAGCAGGCCTTGCACGATCTCGGTGAAGTCCTTGTAGCGCGGGATCTGCACCAGCTGCCATTGCGGTGAGAGCGCGCGGACCGGTTTGATGCGCGGTTCGGCCGCCAGCACCTCCGGCGGCAGCGTCGCGGCCACCAGCATGATGTCGCGCGGCTCGGCGTCGCTGGAGGCGTCGAGTCCCTTCTGGATCAGCCAGGCATAGCCGATCTTGACGAGATATTCGCCGCCGAGGGCGAAGCCACGTTCGATCGTGCGGGCCGTGCTCGGCGTCGGCGTCGATATCGCCATGAAGCCGTCGAGCTTTTCGCGGAACGGATATTTGTACCAGGGGACCGTGTAGAGGAAGGCGGCGTAGTCCTGCAGCACCGCGCGGGCATAGTCATCCTGCGGGGTGCGCTTGTCGCCCCTGATCCGTTCGAAGACACGGCCGACCGTGTTCTCGTAAAGACCCTTGATGGCGTATTCGAGGGAGTAACTGACGCCGATGATGTAGATCATCGTCTTCACCTCGGTGCGTGACTCCGTGGTTGCCGGCACGGCGCGGTTGATGGTGCAGAAGCTGCGCCAGAAGCCGAGGATGTGGCCGAGATAATTGAATCCGCTTTCGTTGCCGCGGTCGAGGAAGCGGCCGAAATCCTCGAAGGAGTAGACGATGTACCACTCCGGAAAAGTGAAGAAGGTGTTGTCGAGTTTGCGGCGATAGCCCTTGTTGTCGATCGCCGGCAGCGTGGCCGAAGGCGCCGCGGACGAAGCCGCAGTCTCCGTCGGTCCGCAGGTGCCCTCGATGTAGGCCATCGGCAGGGCAACGGCGAGCGCAATGACGATGACCAGCGCTCGAAGCAAGCGCCACAAGGACCTAAGCATGGGCGGTCGCGCGCGTCCGCGGCGCCAGCAGATAGCCGATCAGGATGGCGACGCCGCCGAGCCCGAGATGCGGCGCATTGGCGAAAAAACGCGTCGACAGCCGCAGGTTGAGGACGCCGTTGATGACGATGCCGAAGTCGAGATAGCCGCTGCCGGTCAAGAGCCCGAGCACGCCGTCGGCAAAGTAGAACAGGCCGAACAGCTGGAAGAACAGTTCCGAGGCGCGTCGCGAGGTGAAGGCCGCGGCCGCCGCCCACAGCGCGGAGACCAGATGCAGGCCGTCGGCATACCAGGTGCGGCGGAACAGGCCGAAGATCATGTCGTTCTGGTCGATGAAAGCGGGGATGTAGCCGGTCAGGATCACGAAGCCGAGCAGGGCGGCGTAGCCAACGGCGCATAGTCTGATGATGTCCATTTTCTCAAGCCTCGTCGATTCTGCCGCCAGTGTAGGGCTTTCCGCACCGCTTGAGCAGGGCGCGGCCGCCTCTATTGCCCCGACGGCGTGCGCAGGCCATGCCAGGCGTCGCGCACCTGGTGGTAGTGCACCTCGGGCAGGTAGTCCGGCGTGTTCAGATTGAGCGTCTTGACGTCGAGCCGGCCGATGGCGCTGAGCAGGGTGAATGAGGCGATGACGCGGTCGCGCTGCGCGCCGATCAGCCGCGCCTTGGCGAGGATCAGATCCTGCTGTGAGTTCAGCACGTCCACGGTGGTGCGCTGGCCGCCGGCGGCTTCCTTCTGCACGCCGGCCAGCGCGACGGTGGCGGCGCGGACCTCGGATTCGGCGGCGGACACCGCCACCTTGGCGCCCTCATTGGCGACCCAGGCGCTGACCGCGGCGGTGCGGGCCTGGTTGCGGACCTGCTCCAGCACCATCCGGCTTTGCGAGGCCAGTTCCTTGGCCTGGCGGGTCTGCGACGCTGCCGTACCGCCGTCATAGATCGGCTGGTTCAGCTGTCCCATCACGGACGCCTGCTCGGTCCCTCTCGTGCCGAGAGTCGGGTCGTTGTCGCGGCTCTTGCTGGCATTGCCCTGCACGGTGATGGTCGGCAGCAGGCTGCTCTCGGCGACGCGGATCGTGGTGGATGCGACGTCGACATCGAAGCCCGCCGCCATCACGGCGGGGTGCTGGTTGAACGCCAGCTGGGTCGCGTCCTCGCGATTGCGCGGACCGAAGCGGTCGACAGTCTGGGCCGGCTGCAGTTGCGAGGGCGGGTTGCCGATCACCTGGGCATAGGTCGCCTGGCTGATCGCGAGCGCGACTTCCGCGGCGTTGAGATCGGAAAGGCCCCGGTTGAGGCGGGCTTCGGCCTGGGCGGTATCGGTCGGGGTGACGTCGCCGGCATTGAGCCGCTTCTGGGTGATGCTCTGGGTCTCGCGCAGAAAGGCGACGTTGGCGCGCTGGGCTTCGACCAGCGACTGGTTGGCGAGCACGTTGGTGTAGGCCGTGACCGCATCGAGCAGCACGCCCTGGCCGACATTGCGGAGCGCCTCGCGCCCCGAGCTGACCTGCAGCTCCGCCACCCGCACGCTGTTGGCGGTCTTGAAGCCGTTGAACAGCACCTGCGTGACGGTAACGCCGATCTGCCAAGGCTTTAGGGTCGCCGATTGAACCGTATTGTCAGGCAGGAGATTGCGCACCTGCTGCAGACCGGCGCTCAGAGTTGCGACGATCTGCGGCCGGTAACCCGCCAGCGCCTGTGGAACACTTTCGTCCGTGGCGCGCTGACGCGCGCGTTCGGCATTCAGCAGCGGATTGGTCTGGTAGGCCCGCGCCAAGGCGTCCGGCAGGCTCTCGGCCGCCGCCGGCAGGGCGAATCCGGCGCAAGCGACCACGCCAAGGCAGATGCCCGACCGAAGCACACGCCTTGCCATGCCGTGACCAACGCTGGCGTCACGCCTACCCATCTGATCCCGCGAACCAACCCCACAAAGCCGTCCGCCCCCGCCGACGGCCTCGTCACATCTACCTGTTTACGGGGAAGCGGTGCCACTGACAAAGGGCCGCGCGACATCTGCACAACAATTCGGTGCTTGGCTGTTGCCGGTTCGTCACAGACGAATCCGCCCCGCAAATCAGCTATAGCCATATGACGGGTGCCACACGATTCCGTGAGCCGCCTTGTTCATCCTGCCCGGGTCTCATCCCCGATGCCGAAGCTGTTTTCCGACCCCGAGGCGGTCGTCGACGAGATCATCCGCGACGTCGGCAGGACCCTCGTGGTGGGCCTGCCGCTCGGGCTCGGCAAGGCCAACCACATCCTGAATGCGCTCTATGCGCGGGCGGCCGCCGATCCCTCCATCAAGCTGACCCTGTTTTCGGCACTGACCCTGGAAAAGCCGAAACCGGCAAGCCTCCTGGAGGCGCGCTTCGGAGGGCCGCTGGTGGAACGGCTGTTCGGCGGCTATCCGGATCTCGTCTATGTCGCGCCGCTGCGCGCCGGGAAACTGCCGCCCAACATCGAGGTGCTGGAATTCTTCTTCCTGGCGGGCAGGTGGCTGCGCGTGCCCTTCGCGCAGCAGCACTATATCTCGGCGAATTATACCCATGCCGCCTCGTACCTGCTGGAGCGCGGTCTCAACGTCGTGCTTCAGCTCGTGGCAAAGCGCGTGGTCGGCGGCGAGAGCCGCTACAGCCTCAGCTGCAACACCGACATCTCCCTCGATATCCTGCGGGTGCGCAACGAAGGGCGCGCCGCGTTCAAGCTGATCGGCCAGGTCAATTCCGAGCTGCCGTTCATGCCGGGGCCGGCGGATTTGCCTGCGCAGGAGTTCAGCGCGGTGCTCGACAGTCCCGCGACCGATTTTCCGCTGTTCGCGCCGCCGGCCGAGCCGGTCAGCGATACCAAATACGCGATTGGCCTGCATGCCGCGGGCCTCGTGCGCGACGGCGGCACGCTGCAGATCGGCATCGGGCAGGTCGGCGATGCGCTGGCGCAGGGACTGATCGTGCGCCACCGCCACAATTCGCAATTTGTCGAAGTGATGGCGCGGCTGGCGCCCGGTGCCGCGGCACGCGAGGCAGGTACCTTCGAGAAAGGCCTCTACGGCGTCAGCGAGATGGTGTTCGAGGCGTTTCTCGGCCTGATGAGAGCCGGTATCCTCAAGCGCACCGTGGACGGCGTGATCCTGCACGGCGCGTTCTTCCTGGGCCCAAAGGCCTTTTACCGCGCCCTGCGCGAGATGACCCCGGACGAAATTTCGCGCATCTGCATGATGCCGGTTTCCTTCACCAACGCGCTCTACGGCGATGAGGATGCGAAAAGGCGGGCACGGATCGATGCGCGCTTCGTCAACAGCGCGATGATGGCGACGCTGATGGGCGCGGCGGTCTCCGACGGCCTCGAGAGCGGGCAGGTGATCAGCGGCGTCGGCGGCCAGTACAACTTCGTGGCGCAGGCGTTTGCGCTGGAAGGTGCGCGCGCGCTGCTGGCGCTGGAAGCAACCCGCTTTGCAGGCCGCAAGGTCGCGTCCAACATCCGCTGGTCCTACGGCCACGAAACCATACCGCGGCATTTGCGCGATGTCTTCATCACCGAGTACGGCGTTGCCGATGTGCGTGGAAAATCCGATGCCGAGGTGATCGCGGCCATGCTGGCGATCGCGGATTCGCGGTTCCAGGACGAGCTGGTGCGGCAGGCCAAGGACGCCGGCAAGCTGCCGAAGGGGCATGAGATTCCCGCTGTCCATCGCGAGAACTTTCCCGAGCGTATTGCCGCCGCGCTGAAGCCGGCGCGCGAGGCGGGGCTGCTGCCGTCATTTCCGTTCGGCAGCGATTTTACCGAGGTCGAGAAGCGGCTGATCCCGGCCCTGCAATTGCTGCAGGCCGCGCAGCGCACGCCGGCCCAACTGCCGGGGTTGTTGTGGGAAGGGCTGACGCGCACCCCTGATGCCGCCGACGCCGAATGCCTGGCGCGGCTCGGGCTCGACCGGCCCTCAACTCTCGCCGAGCGCTTCTATCGCGCGCTGGTCAGCGCCGCGCTGGCGCGGAGTCGAAAATAGCATTCGCCGTCATTGCGAGGAGCGTAGCGACGAAGCAATCCAGCCTTCTTGTTGCGGCAAAGCTGGATTGCTTCGCGGAGCCTGTCATCGGGCGCGCGTTCGCGCGACCCGTTGGCTCGCAATGACGGCTACATCAGCGGTTCTTGTTCACCGGCTTGCGCTTCTCGATGAAGGCGGCCATGCCTTCGGAGCGGTCTTCCAGCGCAAAGGTCGCGTGGAACAGGTTGCGCTCGACGTTGAGCCCCTCCGACAGCGGTGTCTCGAAGGCGCGGTTGACGGCTTCCTTGGCCATCGCGGCCGCCGGCTGCGACATCGATGCGATCTTTTCCGCGGCCGTCATCACTTCGCCCATAAACTGGTCGGCCGGCACTACGCGGCTGACCAGCCCCGAGCGCTCGGCTTCCGCCGCATCCATCATCCGCCCGGTGAGGCAGAGGTCCATCGCCTTGGACTTGCCGATGGCGCGGGTCAGGCGTTGGGTACCGCCGATGCCGGGGATGGTGCCGAGCGTGATCTCGGGCTGGCCGAATTTCGCGGTGTCGGAAGCGATGATGATGTCGCACATCATGGCGAGTTCGCAGCCGCCGCCGAGCGCATAGCCACTCACCGCCGCGATCGTCGGCTTGCGGCAGCGCGCGAGGCGGTCGCCGCCGATCGACGCAAAGTCCGACGAGAACATGTCGATGAAACCCTTCGGCTGCATCTCCTTGATGTCGGCGCCGGCGGCAAAGGCCTTTTCGCTGCCGGTGACGACGATGCAGCCGATCTTCTCGTCCGCCTCGAGGTCCTCGACGGCGGCCGCGATCTCGCGGAACACCCCGAACGACAGCGCATTGAGCATCTTCGGCCGGTTCAGCGTGATGACGCCGACCGCGCCTTTGGATTCGACGATGATGTGCTCGAACGTGCTCATGGGCCACCCCGGTTGAAAATTCGGGGCGACATTGCCCGCTGCGGGCCGCAGCATCAAGGGGCCCGGGCACGCCCTTGGCGGGCGCGCCGGGAGTTGAGGGTAAGCCGCTACGCCATGAACATGCGCGCGGCGGATGCGATCGTCAGCAGCGCGCCGAAGGCGATAAATATCTTGCCGATCAGCGACGTCTGGTCCCAGGTCGAATTCTCCTGGACGACGGCGGGCTTTGCCTGAACCACGGGCCTGACGGGCGCGACCGCGACGGTGGTCTGCGACGGAGGCGTCGGCTCCTGCAGCGTCTTGTCGACCTCGTTGAGCTGGTCGGCCTGGGTCAGTTGCATGGTGACCGCGCCTTGCCCCTCCGCCGGCTGGTCGGACGCCAGCAGGGCATTGGCGCGCGCGGCCATGGCGCGCGCGGTGTCGTCGGCGATCTCGCCGCCCATCCGCGCATTGGCGTCGGCGACGGCGGCCGGAATCTCGCCGGGCAGGCCGGCTTCGGCGACCCGCGCAGTCTCTGCCGGCTTCTTCTCGGCGGAAGACTTCTGCGCCGTCCGGGCGTGTTTGCGGTGAGCGGAGCGCTTGTAATGGCGCATCTGCTTCGCCTTTTTCGTCGAGCTGACATTCTCGGATTTCGTCTCGACAGCGGCGGAGGCCGCCACGGTCCAGCTCACGCCTGCCAAACACACGAGCAGCCCGGTGGCTGCTATCAACGCCACACGCCCGCCGGCTTTGATGGTCATTGCTGGTCTCCCCAATTGCCCCATCCCCGGCGCAACAAAAGACCGGCCTGCGTGTTCGCAGCGCGGCGAAAAATGGGAATCTTCGGGCAACACCGGGCGAAATCGCGGCGGCATGATTCGCCCGATGTGCTTCTTGCACGCGGATAATTTCGGGTTCCCGCGACCGGTGCGTAGTTTCGCAATCGATGTTATGAGCCTTGCCGGCTGCCCCACGCGGCGGCCCGCCGATTCCCGCGCAGGTTAGCGTTGATCACGAGTTCGTGATCTGGGGTCGGCGATGTAACAAATTGAAAGATAGACCGAATTGTCAGGTGGAGCGCGGCTTGCGCGAACGTGAGGACGAATGGACCGGCCTGATGCGGCTGGCCATTTCAGGCGACGATGGGGCGTATCATCGCCTGCTCAGGAGCGTCACGCCGGTGCTCCGGGCTGCGGCGCGCCGTGGCTTGGCGCGGGCAGGGCAACCGATCGATCAGTCCGAGGACATCGTGCAGGACATTTTGCTGGCGGTGCATTTGAAGCGGCATACCTGGGACGCGAACGCCCCGTTCGCGCCCTGGCTGTTCGCGATCGCCCGCAACAAGCTGATCGATTCGCTGCGCCGCCGGGGCCGGCGCGTCTTCGTCGACATCGACGATTTTGCCGAAACGCTCGCCGGCGAGCCGGCGCCGGAGACGGCGCCCGCCGCGGAGGTGGCCGCCCAGCTGCAGACGCTGCCGGCCCGCCAGCGCGACGTGCTGCAGTCGATCGCGGTCGAGAGCGCCTCCATCAAGGACACCGCGAAGAAGTATGCCATGAGCGAGGGCGCCGTGCGGGTGGCGCTGCATCGCGGGCTCGCCAGCCTGACTGCCCGGCTGAAGGAGCAGTGAGGATGGACACCGAACAGCTCCTTCGCACGCTCGCGGCCGACAATTCGCACCGCGCCCGCCCCGTCGGCCAGGTTTTGATGCTGGCGCTGCTGGCCGCCGCCCCGGTGTCGCTGCTGATCTTCTTCGCCGAGTTCGGCGTGCGGCCGGACGTCATGACGGCGATGAAGAATCCGTTCTTCGACCTGAAGTTCGCGGTGACGCTGGCGCTGGCGATCTCCGCGGTTGCGGTGGCGCTGCATTTGTCGCGGCCCGAAGCCTCGCTGCGCGGCTTCGGCTGGTACCTGCTGATCCCGGCCGGCCTGCTCGCCGCCGGCATCGGCGGCGAGATGATGATGCCGCAGCGCCTGCCGATGATGACGCGGCTGGTCGGCAGCAATTCGAAGATCTGCCTGACCGTTATCCCGGCGTTGTCGCTGCCCTTGCTGATCGCCGCGCTGATCGGCTTGCGTCACGGCGCGCCGTCACGGCCGGCGCTATCGGGCGCGATCGCAGGCCTGTTGTCGGCCGGATTCGCGGCAACGCTCTATGCGTCGCACTGCACCGACGACTCGCCGCTGTTCGTCGCCACCTGGTATACGCTCGCCGTCGCGCTCGTGGCTGCCGTCGGCGCGCTCGTGGGATCGCGGGTGCTGAAGTACTAGGGTGCGGATCGAAGGATCCTCGCCGATTCCGCTTCTGCGCCCCGATGCCTGAAGGTTCTTGATTGGCGGCATCAACGTCAGTTCGCCTTTTTCTGGCGCTCGACAACGAGCCGCTTCTCGGCGCCGGCCTGCAATTCGTCGAGCTGCTTGCGGAAACCCGGCAAGTCGACAAGGGGATGCGGATCGGCAGGCTTGCGCGTCCTGAGCAGGTCTTTCGCTTCGGTGAGGCCCGTCGAGAAGCCATGTGTCGTAAGATGCAACTCCACGGGGCGTGCGCCGTCCTGTGTGAGGGCTCGGATGCGCTCCAGGCTGGCGATGAATGCTTCCACTTGTTCCGGCCCCCGGATGCGATTCAGCCCCAGTCCGCCGACCGTGAACGCGCGGTAGGTGCGAGCGCCATCGCGTGCATCGAATGCGAACGAAGCGGTACCCATGGTATGGCCGGGTGTCTCGAACGCCTGAATGGCGACGTCGCCGCCGGTGACCGTCTGACCGTCGGTAAGCACGATGTCAGGCTCGATCATCTTCCACGGGAACCGCGGATGCGAAACTGAGTCTTCCGCGCCTTCGCGCCATCCCTCCTTTGTCATGGCAAAGCGTGTTCCGGGCGCAAGCTCCGATTTGAGTTGGCCGATGCCTCCCGCATGGTCGAAGTGACCGTGAGTGACGACGACCAGCTTGATATCCTTGGGATCAAATCCGACCGCACGAATATTGCCCAGCATCTGGCCGGTGTAGGGGCCGTAAAGCGTGTCGATCAACACGTGGCCGTTCGGCGAGGTTATCAGCCAGGCAGAGACCCAGCATATGCCTACGTAATAGACGTTGTCGAAGGCCTTGTAGGGTTCGATCCTGTTCAACGGCCCATCCCCGAGAAACTTGGCGAGGTTTGGCGGCATGCGGCTGGTCTCGCCAAAAACGGTGAAAGCAGCCATCAGCGGAACCGACTCGCATTTCGTCGTCAGTGGCTGCTCCTGTGCAGACGCTTGGGCCGACAGCAGAGTCAGCGCAGCGACGGCATTTCGGAAACGAGGCTTCATGGTCGCTTTCCTCCGACTGTTGAAAGGCGCAGACATCGACCCGAACTGCCCCCGTCCGGCATCGACGTCGTCACAACTGGTGGACACGGCGAGTGATCCGATCACGAACCCCTTGGAACAAACGGGCAGGTCTGGATACCATGGGCCGCGGATCGGCATGGAGCAGCAAGGCTGCGCGGCGGGCAGGCAAGAATGCATAACCCGGCAATGTTCGACTGGAGCGACCTCAGGTACTTCCTGGCGGTCGCGCGGGAAGGCAGTAGCCTGGCGGCAGCGAGGGTCTTGCGCGTCAATCAATCGACGGTCCATCGCCGCCTGATCGAACTGGAGAAGCGTCTCGGCTGCCCCCTGGTGGAGCGCCGTCCGAGCGGCTACAGGCTCACCGAATATGGCAAAGAACTGCAGCCCTATGCGGAGCGCGTCGAGCAGGCCGCGACCGCCCTTCGGCGCCACGCCACAACCTTCGACAAGGGCTTGAGAGGAACCGTCCGACTGACATGCTCCACCGCGATTGCGTATCGCCTGACGAGGTCGGAGCTGCTCGACAAATTCCACAAGAGGTATCCGGGCATCAAGATCGAGTTGCTCATGACCGAGCGTGTTCTGGATCTCTCGAACGACGAGGCGGATGTTGCCATTCGCGGCGGAGAGGCCCGGGAGGAAGCGTTGGTCGGCAGGAAAATCGCCGACGTGCCGTGGGCCGTCTATGCGAGCCGGTCATATGTCGAGCGCAACGGCAGGCCGCGACGCCCTGAAGACGTCAGGAGCCACAGCATCATCGAGTTCACCGGCGAACTTGCCGCCATCGCGGCGGCGCGCTGGCTACCGTCGAAGGCTCCACAGGTCCGCATCTCGGGGCAAGCAAGCAACGTTCCCAGCGTGTTGCTCGCGGTGAAATCGGGCGCCGGGCTGGCACCCTTGCCCGTGCCTCTCGCTGACCTGGATCGAGACCTCGTACGGGTGATCGGCCCCATACCGGAGCTCGATTATCCCATATACCTGCTCACCCATCGCGACTTGCGAAAAATTCCCCGCATTGCGGCGTTTTTCGATTTTTGCTTCAGCCAGTTGCGGCCTGTGCTGACCGGCGTCTCCGCGGTGGATGCGAATGCATGTCGGCGTTAGGGCACAAAGCCGACTTGGGACAGGGTTCTGCCTGAGGTCCATGTTGACCCAAAACAGACATGCGGGAAATGCCCCGGATCGTGCCGGGGCTTTTGGCTTTAGTCTGGGGGAATACGGCAGATCAGAATTTTTGGCTGATACGCACGCGGACAATATTGGACACCAGATCGGCGCTGTGGCTGACGGGATTGGTGAGACGTAGCCCGCCGGCGGTAATGATTGTCCCGTTCGAAGAAACGTTACCAAAATCAGCGTGGAGATACTCGGCTCCCACCAGCCAATTTCTCGACAGTACAGTCTCGATCCCGCCGCCGACGATCCACCCGGCTTTAGTGGCTGAAGTCGAAGCGTTCTCGGTTTCCGGACCCACACCGCCAACGTAGTTCCAAGAGGCATTCACCCGGGTAACCGCCAAACCGCCGGTGCCGTAGATCAGCCAGTTGTTGAACACCAGGCCGACGCGCGGCCGTGCAGTGAACAGCCAATCGGTGTTGACTGAAGTGGTGATGGCAAGAGGGGCGGGGACGAGGGGCGCAACGAACGCGCCGGTTGCGGTTCGCGAGCCGGAACTGCGGAAGTATTCGAGATCCACTTCGAAGCCGGCGAGAAAGTTACCCGACTGCCAATTATAGCCGCCGTGCACGCCGCCGGTGAAACCATTCGTGTCGAAACTCGCGGGAGCGCCAACGGCGTTTAGGGCGGTAATAGCCAAGGGGGCGTAGGTCGGCGCCACGGCGCTCTGTTCGAACGTCGTCGTGTTTCCCGAACTTCCCCAATTCCCGCCAGCATTGAGGCCCCAATACCAGCCGCTCCAACTAAACGATGTCTCCGCCTTGAGCAGCGGGGCTTTCGTCGTCAGGTCGGCGGCGAAAGCTGGCGCGCCAGACAAAGCAACGGCAGTGATAGTCGTTAGAAGAAGGCGTTTCATATGATGCCCTTGCAAGCGAGATCGATTTCTATTTGAAATGTAATCCTTCCACCCCTCAATGGATAACGAATTGGCAGGCAACTAGGTCACTTCTTGTCGACAATTAGCCTTGCGTGCCTTTTTGGACACAAGAATGGTGCCTGGCGGTCGCATAGCGCCACGACCGAGAATTATATTTCCTATAAACCGCACACGGCGAGGCTTGAGCCTTGCTAGGTGACACCGGGCGTAACGATCTATATCGATCCGCGATAACATCTGAAACAGTGCGGCCATCACCGACCAAGGCTCCGCCTGCGAAACAAGGGAGCGCGCGCCAAGTGGCAGTCCGCAGCAGCCGCATCATTTGGTCGTAATCTGCACATGGCGGTCATCGATCACGACGGTGAGGTCACAGGACTTCAAAGCGCGCTGATCTGCGGAAAGGCGCTCTGATCCGCGGATTTGTCAGGACAAACCCAGGCCTCACGCCGCCGGGACGTCCTGCTGCTGCATGCGGTGGAAGCGCAGCACCTGCTGCGCCGTCGAGGGCCGCAGCCGTTCATAGGTCGCCTTGCAGGACTGGAGATCGGTCGGCTCCGCGCCGGCGGCGATGTCGTCGCGCAGGTTGATGATTGCCTTCACCGTCGACCAGGAAAGGCCGGCGACCTTGGCGAGGATCATCACGCCCTCGGCGCGGGTCTCGATCATCATGTCTTCGGCGACCGAGACCGGCACGTTGGCCATCGCGGCGATCGAGGCGTTGGTTTCGTCGAACTTGCCGGCATCCGCAAAGGCGGCGACCTGGAACTCGTCGAGCCGCCCGTCGGCGAACAACGACCTCACCAGCGCGTGAGCGATCTCCGTCTGCTCGGTGACGGCCGATTTCGCCGAGCGCGCGCGGCGCGTGGCTTCCTTGACCGCGCCGGAAACCTGCTCGGCCTGCCTCGGATTGGCCGACTCCAGCCGTTCCCGGACCGCGTCGGAGGCCTTTGCCAGCAGCTTGAGATAGAGATGCCGCGGCAGGCCCGGGCGCAGGCCGACGCAGGTGGCGAGGTCGTCGTCGCTGTCGGCGCGATTGACCAGCCGGGTAAAGCCGCGCTCGGTGAATTCGGCGCCGGGATTGTTGACGGTGTTCTGCACCACCTCGTCGTTGCCGCGCAGCACCAGCACGTCGGTGACCGCGCCGGAGAGCTGTTTGCGGTTCGAGATCGCGAGCAGATGCGCCTGGCTCTTGTTGCGCGCCGCCTCGATCAGGGCCTCGTCGTCGAGCCGGTTCGATTGCGTCAGCACGGGTCCGGCCACTTCGATGACGTCGTCGAAAGCGAGCGCGCGGATCGTCATGGGCGGCGCGGTGTCGACCGGCGCCAGGCGGTTGGCGAGCAGGGCCTTGGCCGAGGTCTCGATGTGGATCATCAGGCACTGCAACACGTCGTCGAACAGCGCGATCTGCTCGTCGGAATAGTCCACCGCATGGTTGAGGAAGAGATCGGTGACCCGGCGCAGCGCCTCGACCCGACGCGCGACGGTGCCATGGGCGAGGGTGGCCTGCAGTTCGTCGAGCAGGTTCTCGGGAGATTTGGCGGACTTCGAACTCATGACTCTATCCTGGAGTGTTGCCCGGCGGCGAATTCTCCGCTTCCGGTCGAAATTGATCTATCCGCGGGCGATGCGGTTGCGTCCCTGCGCCTTGGCTGCGTAAAGCGCGCTGTCGGTGCGCGCGAGGATGCTGTCGGTTGTCTCGCCGGGCCTCAGCGTGGCGACGCCAGCCGACAACGTCACCTTCATGCCGGGCGAAAACGCGCTCCAGTCGAGGTCCGCGACGATGGCGCGCAGCCGGTCGAGCGCGCGAATGGCGCCGTCGGTCGGCATGTCGGGAAGGATCAGCAGGAATTCTTCGCCGCCGTAGCGGCCGAAGCGGTCGATGCTGCGGATGTTGGCGAACATGGTGATGGCGAAGGTGCGCAGCACCTCGTCGCCGGTCGGATGACCATGGGTGTCGTTGACCCGCTTGAAATGATCGAGATCGATCAGCGCGACCGAGCAGGGCGCGCCGCTGCGCGAGAAACGCGCGATCTCCTCGTCGAGCATGCGCATGATGCAGCGACGATTGAACGAGCCCGTCAGTTCGTCGAGCTCGGCGAGCTCCTCGATGCGCTTGTATGCTTCCCTCAGTTTCAGTCCGCTCTCGTATAGCGACTGTCTCAGCGCGCTCGAGAAGATGCCGATGAACATGCAGCGGCCGATGGTGAGCGTGAACACCAGCATGGTGGCGAAGCGCTCGATATGATTACCGTGCGGCATCGCGACAGGCTTGTCGGTCAGCAGGAACAGGGCAGCCAGGCCCAGTGCCATCGAGGTCCAGATGATGGCGATCTTGCCCGGCGTCGAGCGCAGCGAGGCGAAGCTGCAGACCGTGAACAGCGAGCACAGGAACATGACGCCTGCCTGCGGCGCGATACAGGTGAAGCCGATCATTACCAGCATGTTCGCGGCTGACAGTTGCGCGACCATGTAGTGGTCCTTGAAGCGTTCGTTGAAGCCGATTTCCGACAGCAGAACCGCAAGGCCGGTCAGCGCGAGGCCGGTCAGGGCATAGACCGGCCCGAGCCAGGAGGGCACCGTCCCGGCATAGGCGTAGATCAGCAGGATACCGGCATCGATGACGTAGCTGACGCCGATCATGCCCTGGATCTGACGCCGTTGCTTGGCCCGGCGGGCCAGCGCTTCCGTTGACAGGCGGGAACCGGACGCCTCGCCCGCGGCCGCAATCGGATTGAGGAACGAGGGCGCAGCGCTTTCCATTGATCTCGCCGTTGGCTGGAACTCGACAAAAATCTACGTGGGAAAGCCTTTAGTTTTGGTATCTTCAGCGCCGGCCCACTCCGTCAAAACCCGGGCATTCGCCTTGTTTTTCCATCGAAATTGGCTGCGCCGCCCGCTCCGAACCAAGGTGCCGGGAAGGCCACACCAATGGAGGCTCAGGTGCTGCCTTGGTGACCCAGGCTTGGTATGGTCGCACTGGGGACGGGTGGAAAGCGCTAGGGTGCTATGATACCGAGATCGGAAGCCCATGGACGGCAAACCGCGCATGGGCCGAATTTTTGCGGCCTTTTGTGGGGTACGTCACATATGCATTTTCGGAGTTGCGATAATTTGAAGAATCTTACCTGCTCGTTCGAACCACACCCCAATTCCACCCGACCAAACCTGCGAGACGGCAATTGAGCGCGACACAGGCGGCTACGGACGAAGTCCTTATCGCCCGGATCGCTCAAGGCGACCGGCTCGCCATGCAGGTGCTGTATGGACGGCACCATGTCAGGGTGTTCCGTTTCGGGCTTCGGCTCGTACGGGACGAGCAGATCGCGGAAGATCTCATCAGCGAGGTTTTTCTCGATGTGTGGCGTCAGGCCGGCAAGTTCGAAGGCCGGTCCGCCGTATCCACCTGGCTGCTGGCGATTACACGGTTCAAGGCCCTCTCTGCGCTCCGGCGCAGGAAGGACGCTGAACTGGACGACGAGGCGGCCAACGCGATCGAGGATAGTTCAGACAATCCCGAAGTGTCGGTCCAGAAGAAAGATACGAGTGAAGCGTTGCGGAAATGCCTGACGGCATTGACCGCCGAGCACCGGGAGATCGTCGATCTCGTCTACTACCACGAGAAGTCCGTGGAAGAGGTGGCGCAGATCGTGGGTATTCCGGAGAACACCGTGAAGACGCGCCTGTTCTATGCGCGCAAGAAATTGGCTGAACTGCTTAAAGCAGCCGGAATTGAACGAGGCTGGCCATGATGGCGATGAGCAAAATGATGCGGGACGAGCCCGGCGAGATCGAAGCGCTGCTGCCGTGGCATGCCGCCGGCACGTTGAATGCGCGTGACGCGCGCCGTGTCGAGGATGCGCTGGCCCGCGACCCGGAGCTTGCGAAGCAGTACGCCGTGATCCGCGAGGAATATGCGGAAACCATTCACCTCAACGAGAGCCTCGGTGCGCCGTCGGTGCGCGCCATGCAGAAGCTGTTTGCGGCGATCGACGGCGAGCCCGAGCGCAAGCCGTCGGCGGTCGCCCGTGTCTCCACCGGTATCGCCCAGTTCTTCGCGAGCCTGTCGCCGCGCACTTTGGCCTGGTCGGCAGGTGCTGCCGCGCTGGCGTTGATGCTGCAGGCCGGCGTCATCGGCACCGTGCTGCTCAAGGGCCAGACCTACCAGACCGCCTCGCTCAGCGTGAACGAGCGGCCTGCGGCAACGATGACGCGCGAACTCGCCGCGGGCGGCACGCCGCCGCGCGCGCTGGTGCGCTTCGCGGCCGACGCCAAGATGGCCGATATCAACGCGTTGCTCGACAATTATCAGGCCGTCGTCGTCGGCGGCGCCAACGGGCTGTTCCGCCTGCAGTTCGGCAGCAAGTCGCTGAACAAGGACGAAGTGACGGGCCTGATGAGCAAGCTGCGCGGCGAGAAGATCGTCAGCCTGGCCGAGTCCGCGCCGTAAAGACGGTTTTCGCGCGGCCGCCGGCCGCCGCGCCATGTCGAGGCCTCATGTTCGACGATCGGACCATGCGACTGATGAAGGCGGGTTGTGCCGCGATCGCGCTGATCGCGGCCAGCGTACCGCTGGCCGGGCTCGACATGCCGCAGGCCTCCGCGCAGGCGATGATGCGGCCGAACCTCAACGTCCAGCCGCGCGTGCCGACCATCAATCCCACCATCGCGCCGCGGGTCGACCCGAACGTCGCAGCCCGCGCCAATACCGTTACCGGCGCCGGGCCGACGACGCCGCGCGTGACGCCCACGACGACGTCGATGCGTCCTCGCCTCAACCCGAATTCCACGATGCCGCATGCGCGCTATTCGCCCAACCTCTACCCGTCCTGCGAGGCCGCCAACCGCGACGCCAACGGCGGATGCAAGGGCCAGGCGACCGCTTCCGGCGATGGCGGCGGCACTGGCACGTCGGCGAAGGGAAAAGGCAAGGGCAAGGGACCGAGTTCGCCGTCGACTGCGACCATCTCGCTCAACATCCCCAACGAACTGGTGGCCGAGATCGACGGATCGATGTCGGAGGAGCAGGTTCGCGCGATGGCGCAACGCCACGGCATGGTGCTGGTCGAGTCGCAGAACTTCCCGCTGATCGACGCCACCATCGGCCTGTTTCGCGTCACCAACGGCCGTCCGCTCGACGCCGCGCGCCGCGACTTCGCTGCCGATGGCCGGGTCCGCGGCGTGCAGTTCAACCTTCGCCACTTCCTGCAGCAGACCAGGACGGCGGCGGGCGACCCCGCGCAATACGCGGTCGCGAAACTCAAGCTGCCGCAGGCGCACACGCTGGCGCGCGGCATGAACGTGACTATCGCGGTGATCGACTCCGGGATCGACGCCAGCCATCCCGAGCTTGCCAATTCGATTTCCGACAGTTTCGACGCGCTGGGCAGCAAGGAGGGCGCGCACGTCCACGGCACCGGCATTGCCGGCGCCATCGCGGCCCATGGCCGGCTGATGGGCAGCGCGCCGGAAGCGCGCATCATCGCGATCCGCGCCTTTGCCAGCGCGCAGGGCGGTGCGGAGAGCTCGTCCTATGTCATCATCAAGAGCCTGAACTACGCCGTGCTGCACGGCGCCCAGGTCATCAACATGAGCTTCGCCGGGCCGAAGGATATGCTGATCGAGCGCGCCATCGCCGCAACCGCTGCGCGCGACATCGTGCTGGTGGCGGCCGCCGGCAATGCGGGGCCGAAGTCGCCGCCGCTGTTCCCTGCCGCCAATCCCAACGTGATCGCCGTCAGCGGCACCGACGCCCAGGACCGGCTCTTTGCCGCGTCGAACCGCGGTGTCCATGTCGCGCTGGCCGCGCCGGGCACCGATATCTTCCTGCCGGCTCCGGACCAGAAGTACCAGATGACCTCGGGTACCTCGTTCTCGGCGGCCTACGTCTCGGGCATTGTCGCCCTGCTGCTCGAGCGCAATCCCGCATTGAAGCCGAACGAAATACGCGCAATCCTCGCGGCGACGGCGCGCGATCTCGGCACGCCGGGCAAGGACGATCTGTTCGGCTACGGCCAGGCGGATGCTTTCGCAGCTGCAACAGCCGCAATCGCCGCGCCGGAAGTTCCGATGGCCGTTGCGCCGCGCGGGTCCGGGACCGCCGACAATGACGTTTCCGTGAGCCGGGAGCTGAAAGTACCGTCGGCCGCGATGGCGTCGGACAAGTCGACGACCAACGAGCTAAATCGGCCTGCTGCGCAGTAGTTTCCGCCCCAAAACCCTTCCGGAAATGAGCTAAAAAAATCGCCCGACGCTTTGAACGTCCGGCAGTCCATTCGCGACTAATTGGGCGTGGGAGCGGTTATCCCTCCCCATTGGCTATATTCGGCGCGAGCGCCCATCCACCCCAAGCGCCGATATGGCTTTTGACCCGTCCGGTTGTCCCCCCGGACGGGTCTTTTCTTTTCGGCAACTCGCGATGCCCACTGAAAGCCGGGCAGCGTTATCTCCGCGACGGTGCGACAGCTTGACTCGGGGGTGTTGCAGAAAATCCCGTGTTCGCGCGGATTCACGGCAGGCCGGGAAGCCGGCAAGGCTCGCTTGCTGGACAACCGGAAAGTTTTCCACAGAATATCCCTGTCACACGGCAGACTGATTCGGTTCGTTGCGTCTCGCGTCCGTTTCCCTCTTACGGGCAATTCGATGACAGATCGAACCGACGTCGCGCGGGGACGCGACATCGTTGCACGCTGGTCCGCGCTGGCCGAGCAGCGGCTGGACTATCTCACCGACCTGTTCGAGACCGGCCGCTGGCGCCGCTACCACGGCGAACGCGATTTTCTGGAAAACATCCGGGAAGCCAAGGCCGCGGTCGAGACCTGGCGGGGCCTGCTGAACTCGGAAGCGACGCCCGACAATCGACCCGTGGACCTCTCCTGGATCGGCCGGCGCAGTTCCATTCCACCGATGAAGCGCGAGGTGCCGGCAGAACCGGTTTCCTCGATCGCCCCGCAGCTGGCGGAGCTTCCCGTTGCGCCCCCGGTCAGCGTGGTGCCGGCCATGCCTGAGCCTGTGGCAGAGCCCGGGCTCGCGCTCGCTCCCGGCGGGACAGCGGAGGAAAGTTCGCTCGACAAGACGCTGGCGTTGACGCTCGACATCGTCGCAATGGCCGAGCGCTACCCGCTGCTGCGCAACGCGTTCCAGCCGCCGTCCAGTAGCTGATCTAGCGTCGCACGGTATTGGAGCCGACCGCGATCTGCGCATAACGCTGCGCGCCGTCGGCCGTCAGATCGGTGGTGACAGGGCGGGCGTGGTCGAGGCCGACCACCGCGCCGCGCGGCGCTTCCGCGATCATGTTGCCCTGGACCAGCGCGGTGCCGGCGCCCGGAACGACGGAGACGCCGATGCCGACGAAGCTGTTGCGGACGACATTGCCCGTGATGGCGACGTCGCGCAGATATTTGCCCCAGCCGGCGATGATCCCGAAGGCAGGCGCGTTCTCGATCACGTTGCCGGTGACGGAAGTATCCGCCTCGACATAGATGCCGATGCCGGCATCGTCGTCGGGCGCGGTGCCGATCGGGCGCTTCGGCACGAGGTTGCGGATGATGTTGCCCTGCACGACCGCGATGCGGCCGCCCTCGTTGAAATTGCAGACGGAGACGCCGAGCGCGGCGCCATCGACGGTGTTGCCTGCAATGACCGCGCCCTCGAAGGCGAATTCCGAATAGAGCGCGACCTCGCGGACGTTGGAGACGCTGTTGCCGGTTATCTGGATATTGGAGGCGGAGTTGCCGCGCACGGCCGAATAGTCGCAATTCCTGATGCGATTTCCCCGCACGATGACGCTGCCGGCGCGGAAGGCATTGATGGCGTTGCCGTACTGTCCGGAGCCGCCGGGGCCGGCCTTGATGTCCTCGATGCGGTTGTCGAGCACGAGCGTACCGTCGTCGCCGATCGCGGTGCGCAGGATCTCGATGCCGTTGTCGTTGGTGCCCAGAATGGTGTTGCGCGAAACGATCAGGCCGAGCGCGTCGAACGAGACCACAGCCGTGGTGGCGATGTCGGTGAAGATGTTGCCGGATACGTCGCCGGATACCTGCTCGAACCAGATGCCGTTGCCGCCGCTGGCCGCGATGTCGCAATCGGCGATGCGGATGTCGCGGCCGCCGAGGCAGTGTACGAGGCCGCGTCGCTGCGGCAGCGGAATTTTGCCGCCGTCGAGCGTGATCCCGGTGAGGCCGACGCGGCCGGCACCTTCGCCTGATAGCATCGAGGCACCGCCGGTGAAGACGAGCCTGGTCGCGCCGCGCACGCCGATCAGTTGCGAGCCGTTTTGCAGGCGCAGCATGCCGGTGCGGTAGACACCCGGTGGCAGCGCCAGCGGGATTTGCGCGCGCGCGGCCTCGTCGATGGCGCGCTGGAGCGCGCGGGTCTGGTCGTCGGGGCTGCCGGGCCTCACGCCGTATTGCGTAGCGTCGCGACCGAGCGTGGAGGTGAGGGGAGCTGCGCGAAGCGGCTCGGGCGCCATCGCCAGCGCGCCGGCGATGCCGGCGGCCGAGGCACCCATGAGATGGCGGCGATTGACGTCCATGGTCGCGGTCTTTGGCTGGCGGCGGCGTCGATGCCATCAGTTACCGCAGAATTGGGCTGCGACGGGTGCAGGCCGGCGGGTCGCGGCGCGATTGTTGGAGGTAGGGTTAAGTCTTTACCTCGCCCGGGCGACCCTGGCCGAGATGTTCAGCTCCACCGCCGCGCGGATCAACGCCCGGAACGCCTTCTCGTCGATCTCATCGCCTTCGTGAAAGTCGATGGCGCGCCGCATGTTGCCTTCGAGGCTGGCGTTGAAGAGCCCTTTGGGGTCCGGCAGCGAAGCGCCCTTGGCAAAGGTCAGTTTCACCGCGGCCTTGTAGGTCTCGCCGGTGCAGATGATGCCGTCATGCTCCCACACCGGCACGCCCAGCATTCCGTTCGACGGCTTTCGCCACTTCACTTCCTCGACCACGTCAGGGTCGGCCTGCCGGATCAGTGCACGCACGCAGGCGAGGATCTTGCCGCGCCAGTCGCCGAGCTTCCTGATGCGCGCATCGATCAGACGGGAAGGGGAGTCGCCTGCTGCTGCTTGCTTCGCGGCTGTCTTCTTGGCCGTCGGCTTCTTCATCGTCGCCCCATTCACATTCGTTCATCGTTCGTAGTTCGTAGGATGGGTTGAGCCATCGCGAAACCCATCATCTTTGGCGCGGAAAGGATCGATCGGTTTCGCTGCGCTCTACCCATCCTGCGGACCTACAGTCGTTCGCCCGGTAGTCGGCTGGCCTGCTTCACCCAGTCGACGAACTGGGCCTCGTCGAACGGGCCTTCGTGGATGTCGAGGTAGCGCACTTCCTTGTGCCTGGACTCGCCGGCCGGCACAGGGTGCAGCGACGAGCCGCGGAAGAACGTGACTTTGACGTATTTCGTGAAGCAGTGATAGCTGAGGAACCAGCCCTGGTCCTTGAATCCGTAGAACGGCGAATTCCATTTCACCGCCTTGTGCACTTCGGGCACGGTGCGCGCGACCAGCGCATCGAGCTTGCGGCCGATCTCGCGCTTCCAGCCGGGTATTGCCGCGATATAGGCCTGCACCGGGGCGTCGCCTTCACCCTTCGCGATCTGGGGATTGCCGCCGGAGAGCAGCACCGGCTTTGCGACGGCTTTCCGGGCAGCGGGCTTGTTGACGGGCTTGCCTCTCGTTTTCCTGATCATCATCGCGTTCGCCGTTTCCGTCGGACTCACTCCGCCCGCGCCAAAATCTGATCCAGCTTCTCGAAGAATTGCTTCCATCCGGCATGCGCGCCGCCGAAGGCCTGCTTCTGCTCGGGGCGGAAGCCGGTCTGTTCCATGCGCAGGCGCGTGCCTGCCGCGGTCGGCGTCAGCGTGAAGGTCACCACGCTTTCGAGGTTGAACGCCGCATCGTCGTGCCGGAAATTCCAGGTGTAGGAGAGTTCCCGGTTAGGCTCGACCACCAGCACCTCGCAGTCCAGCACTCCGCCCCATTCGCCGCGCAGGTTGAAGCGGTGGCCGACGACGGGCGCGAAATCGTTCTTCATCAGCCACTCCTCGATCAGATGCGGCTGCGTCAGCGCGCGCCACAGCTTTTCCGGCGGATGGGCGATGTCGCGCTCGAAGACGACGGAGCGGGTTTCGGTTGCGGCCTTGTTCATTGGTCCATCCTTTTGAGCAGGTCTTCGAGGTCGTCGAACCGCTTCTGCCAGAAGCCGGTGAGCTGGCTGGTCCAGTCGATCAGCGGCGCCAGTGCGGACATCTGCGCGCTGTAATGGGTCTGACGTCCCTCGTGGCGGTCGCGGACGAGGCCGGCCTCCTTCAGCAGGCCGAGATGCTTCGACACAGCGGGCTGCGAGATGCCGGCGCGGGCGGTGAGCGCGCCTACGGTCTGCTCGCCGTCGCGGCACAGCCGCTCGAAGATCGCCCGCCGCGTCGGGTCGGCCAACGTCCGGAACAGCATGTCGTGAGCCTTCGCCATTCTGATCGATAACTCATTGGTTATGGATAAACGTATAACCGTCGGGTTATGGTTAGGTCAAGCCGGAAAGTAAGCGGGCGAGAATCCAGTGCCGGCGGGTTCCCCGCGGGTGTGATCCCGGTCACGGCGCGCACCGCGGGCGCCGTCGCACTATCGCGGTCCTTCGAGCGCTTGAACCGCTTGCGCTCGCCAGAGACATACAACGATGCACACCGCGGCAGGGCCGTTCCCCACATGATTGATCCCGTCGTTTTCTTGCGCCGCCTCGGCAAGTTCGCCTTCATCCCGCTTGGCCTGTTGCTTCTGCTCGGGGCCGCCTGGGCGGTGTCGTCCACGAAGACGTGGCTTGCGCACGCCGTCGAAGTGGAGGGCAGGGTGATCGAGATGGTGCGCTCGCGCGACAGCGACAACACCGGATATCTGTTTGCGCCCGTGGTGCGGTTCCAGACCGTGGAAGGCGCCACCGTCGAATTCGAATCGGGGCTGCGGACCAATCCGCCGGCTTACAAGAAGGGCCAGACCGTCACGGTTCTCTATGATCCCGACGAGCCTCGTTACGCGAAGATCAGGGGCTTCTTCTCGCTATGGTTCATGCCGCTCATCCTCGGCTTTATCGGCTCGATATTTCTGTTGGTCGGAACGGCGATGGTCGTGATGAGCGGACGGGCCGCGCGTGTCTTCGGCGAAACCGCTCCGTCGGACAGCCTGGCCGGGCGTCCTCTTCTCCATCCCATCAACACGGGACACGTCAAGCGTCGTGTCAGCCCGCATGATCCCGTCCTGCGCTGAAGCAAATCGACTCGCAGCCTGGGCAAGACTTTGCGCGAATCTGCTGCTCGCGGCTGTCGTGCTGCTCGGCTCGGGGTTGTCTGTCTCCGCAGCCACCGATCCGCGCGCCCGCGCAAAACTCTGGGACACCTGCCGCCAGGACGACGGCGCCGCCGGGCTTTCCGCCTGCATGGCGATCATCAATACGCCGGGCATCGCCAAACAGGAGCACGCCGCCGCCTACTACAACCGCTGCTACAACTATCTGATGCGGCACGATTACCGCAACGCGCTCGCCAATTGCGATCGCTCGCTGGAAATCGAGTCGTCGCGTTTCGATCCCTGGCTGGCGCGCGGCGTGATCCGCAGCGGCCTCGGCCAGTTCGATCTCTCCATCGCCGATTCCACCCGGGCGCTGGCGCTGGCGGCGAACAATCCCGATCGCGCCGGTGCACTGCAGAACCGCGCCGCCGCCTACCTCCGCCGCGGCGCCGCCGTGCAGGCCAAGGCCGATCTCGATCAGGCGGTGAAGGTGGAGCCGCGCGACCCCTACAATTCCATCATGCAGGCCGATTATCTGCTGCATCTCGGCAAACCGGACGAGGCGTTGCAGCACGTGGCACGGGCGCGGGCCGCGCCCGTCGTCGGCAATGCCTCGCAGAAGAAGACTGCCGCAGATGTCGGTCTGATGCACGGCAAGGTGCTGGTGGCGTTGCGCCGCTATCCCGACGCACTTGCGGCGCTGGGTTCGCTGGTCAGGATCGATCCGCAGAACGCCGAGGCGTTCGCGTTGCGCAGCCTTGCCGCCTCGCGCAGCGGCGACATGGCGCTGGCCAGGGATGCGCTGGCGACGGCGCGCAAGCTGCCGCTGTCGAGCGTCGACGCGGCCGAGGCCCTGCGCGAGGCCGAGCAGGTCCTGCGCGAACTCGACAGCGCCTCGCTCGTGCCGTCCGTCCAGCAGGCTGCGCCGTCTGGTACGCCGAAACCGGAAAAAAGCAACCGCGTCGCACTCGTGATCGGCAATGCCGCCTATCGCAGCGTTCCCGCGCTGAGCAATCCCGGACGCGATGCCGAGGCGCTGGCGGCGGAGCTCACCGCGCTCGGCTTCCGCAACGTCACCCTGCTGCGCGATCAGACGCGCGAGCAGATGTTCGCGGCGCTGCGCGCGTTCGCACGGGAGGCGGAGACGGCCGATTGGGCGGTGGTCTATTTCGCCGGCCATGGCCTCGAGATGGGCGGAATCAACTGGCTTGTCCCGGTCGATGCGCAGTTCAGGACCGACCGCGACGTGCGCCTCGAAGCCGTGTCGATCGACGAGCTCTCCAACGCGATCGAAGGGACGCGCGGGCTGCGGCTGATCGTGCTGGATGCGTGCCGCGACAATCCGTTTGCGCCGCAGATGCGCCTGACCAACAGCACGCGCGCGATCGGCAGCGGCCTTGCCCGGGTCGAGCCGGAGGGCGGGACGATGGTCGCCTATGCCGCGAAGGCCGGCCAGGTCGCCAATGATGGCGACGACGGCAACAGCCCGTTCATGAAGGCGCTGCTCAAGCGGATCAGGCAGCCGGGGCTGGAGATTTCGATGCTGTTCCGCTTCGTGCGCGACGACGTGCTGGCGGCGACGGCGCGCCGGCAGGAGCCGTTCGTGTACGGCTCGCTGCCCAGCGAGCCCTTCTATTTCCGTCCCGCCACGACGGCGGCGCGCTGAAGGTGCGAAAGGAGGTTACGAACGCCGCTTCGCCTTCTTGCGCGCGCCCCGCGGCTGCTCGAGGCGGACTTTAGTCAGATCGCGCTGCATCTCGTTGAGGTAATGCGCCAACGCCACGCGGTCGTCGAACTTGAAGCCGGCCATCGCCTGGTCGTAGAACCCGAAAATCCGTTCGCGCAAGTTCCCCCAGAACGCAAAGCCCTCGCGCGTCAGCTTGACCATGCGCGCCCGCTTGTCGGCGGCGTCGGTGACCCGCTCGACGAGGCCGTCGCGCTCCAGCCGCTTCAGCACGCCATCGAGGTTCTGCCTGGAGACGACGAGGAAGTCGGCGAGCGTGCCGACCGACATGCCGTGGGTCGGCCGCGGATCGCTGAGCGCGCCGAGCACCGCCCATTGCACGGTCGTCACCCCGAGCTCCTTCACCGCCTGCTTCTGCAGCGTGTTGGCGACCTGAAACAGGCGGAAGAAGATCCGGTTGTTGAGGTGATCGGCGACGCGGCCGGGTGCCTCGTCGGACGAGGCCGCGCCTGCTTCTCTCTGCGAAGGCGATGCCATCTCCTACGACCCTTAGCGGAATTTCGGCTTGCGCTTCTCCAGGAACGCCTTGACGCCTTCGCGCGATTCCTCGGTCTGGTAGAACAGGCTCAGGGCCTGCATGCCCATCGCCGAAATGCCGCGGATCGACTCGGAATCCTGGTTGAAGGAGCGCTTGGCGATCGCAATTGCGGTCGGGCTCAGGGCCGCGATCTCCGCGCACCAGCGTTCGACCTCGGCATCAAGCTCCGCCGGCTCGACCACGGCGTTGATGAGCCCCATCTCGAGCGCCTGCTGCGCGCTGTAGCGGCGGCACAGCATCCAGATCTCGCGCGCCTTCTTCTCGCCGACGACCCGGGAGAGCAGTGCCGTGCCGAAGCCGGGATCGACCGAGCCGACCTTCGGGCCGACCTGGCCGAACACCGCCGACGACGCGGCGATGGCGAGGTCGCAGCAGGTGACCAGCACGTTGCCGCCGCCGATCGCAAACCCGTTGACGCGCGCGATCACGGGCTTCGGCACGTCGCGGATCGTGGTCTGTAGCTCCTCGACCGGCAGGCCGATGATACCGCGTCCGTCGTAGCTGCCGTCATGCGCCGACTGGTCGCCGCCGGTGCAGAACGATTTCGCGCCGGCGCCGGTCAGCACGATCGCGGCGATCGACTTGTCCCATCCCGCCTTGTTGAAGGCGTGGATCAGTTCCTCGCAGGTCTGGCCGCGGAACGCATTGTACTTGTCCGGCCGGTTGATGGTGATCCAGGCGGCGGGACCGCGGACGTCATAGGTAATGTCATTGTATTGCATCTTGCTCTCTCCCTATCCGTTCATCGTGAGACCGCCGGAGACGCTGATGACCTGGCCGGTCATGTAATTGGCGTCGTCGCTGGCGAGGAAGGCGATCAGGCCCGGCATGTCGTCGGGCTGGCCGAGGCGCCTCAGCGGGATCGCCCGCTTCAGCGCGTCGTAGATCTTCTGCCCGTACTCGCCTTCGCCGGCAAAGGAGCGCAGCAGCGCCGTATCGGTCGGGCCGGGACAGACCACGTTGACCCTGATGTTGTCGCGCGCGCATTCCCGCGCCATCGTCTTGGAGAAGGCGATGATGCCGCCCTTGCAAGCGGAATAGACGGCTTCGCCGGACGAGCCGACGCGGCCGGCGTCGGAGGCGATGTTGACCACCTTGCCGCCGCCGGCGGCGATCAGATGGGGCAGGGCGGCCTTGTGCAGGTTGAGCGGGCCGCGCAGGTTGACTGCGATGATCTTGTCCCACAGGTCAGGCTCGGTCTGCAGGAACGGCTTTGCGACGTCCCATCCGGCGTTGTTGACGAGGATGTCGAGCTTGCCGAACTTCGCGACGCCGCGGTCGACCGCTTCCTTGACGGTACGATAGTCGGAGATGTCGGCGGCGATGCCCAGCAAGCGGCTGTCGTCCGCGCCGAGCTCACCCGCGAGCTGCTTCAGCGCATCGGCATTGACGTCGAGCGCGACGATCCTGACCTCCTCGTCGAGAAACCGGCGGCAGATCGCGGTCCCGATTCCTCCGGCGGCGCCGGTGACGATGGCGACGCGATCCTTCAGACCTCTCATGCTGCTGCTCTCCATCAAATGCGGTTGCCGAGCATGGCGCCCTCGTAGATCGCGCGCTTGGCGTCGAGCTCGCCCGCAAGGCGCGCGCCGCCGATCACGTGCACCGGCTGCCCGTTCGCTGCGATGGCGTCGGCGATGCGCCGGTCCGATTCCTGGCCGGCGCAGACGACGAGCGTGTCGAACGGCAGGATCTCGTTGCGGTCGGGCAGGGCAATGTGCAGCCCCTCCGCATCGATCTTGACGTAATGCGCGTCCGCGATCTGCCGGACCTTCAGGTCCTTCAGCTCCTGGCGGACAATCCAGCCTGTGCTCTTGCCGAGGGTGCGGCCGAAGGCGCCGGGCGAGCGTTTCAGCATGGTGATCTGGCGCCGCGCCGCATGCGTTCTCGGCTTGCCGGCGATGCCCCAGCGCTCGAAGAACTCCTCGCGGGTCTGCCGCCGGCCATCGGTCTCCATGGCGAGGAAGAGCGCGACGTCATGGCCGATGCCGCCGCCGCCGATGACGACGACACGGTCGCCGGCCTTCACGTTGCCGTCGAGGATTCTGGTGTAGCCGACCACGCGCGGATCGTCGCTACCGGGGATGTCGATCGGGCGGGGCGTGACGCCGGTCGAGACGATGACCTCGTCGAAATTGGACCGCTTCAGCCTCTCGGCATCGACGGCGACGCCGGTCCTGATCTCGACACCGCACTCGGCGAGCTGCGCCTCGTAGCTTGCGAGCGACAGGCCGTAATCCTCCTTGCCCGGGATATTCGCCGCCAGCGCAAACTGCCCGCCGATGCGGGAGGCCGAATCGAACAGCGTCACGTGGTGGCCGCGACGCGCAGCTTCCAGTGCCGCCGCGATGCCGGCCACGCCCGCGCCGAGCACGGCGACGCGCTTCGGCGCGGGGGCAGGGGCGTCGGAAAACTCGTTTTCGCGCGCCGCGCGCGGGTTGACCAGGCAGGTGATCACCTGGTCGGTGAAGTAGTGGTCGAGGCAGGCCTGGTTGCAGGCGATACAGACATTGACGAGGTCCGGGCGGCCGCGGCCGACCTTGCTGACGAATTCGGCATCCGCCAGCAGCGGCCGCGCCATCGAGACGAGGTCGGCCGAACCGCTTTGGACGATTTCGGCGGCATCGTCTGGAAGATTGATGCGGTTGCTGGCCGTGACCGGAATGGACACCGCGGCCTTCAGCCGGCGCGTCGATTCGATAAAGGCAGCGTGGGGCACCGGGCCGGCGATGGTGGGAACGGCGGCTTCATGCCAGCCGATGCCGGTCGACAGGCAGTCGGCGCCGGCCTTCTCGACCTCTTTCGCCAGCCAGATCGTCTCTTCCTGCGTGAGCCCGCCCTCGACCAGTTCCAGCGCGGAGATGCGATACGAAATGACGGCATCGCCGATCGCCGCGCGCACCGCCTTGACCACGGCAAGTGGAAAGCGCGCGCGGTTCTCCAGCGATCCGCCCCATCGGTCGCCCCGATGATTGGTGCGTGGCGCCAGGAATTCGGAGATCAGATACCCTTCCGACCCCATGATCTCGACGCCGTCATAGCCGGCCTCGATCGCAAGCCGCGCCGTCGTCGCGTAGTTTGCGATCGTCGCCTCGATCTGCGCGGACGTGAGCTCGGCTGGGACGTCGCGGTTGATCGGCGATTTGATCGGCGAGGGCGCCACCACGGCCGGGTGATAGCCGTAACGTCCGGCATGCAGGATCTGCAGCAGGATGCGGCCGCCGGCCGCGCGGACCGGAGCAGTGATCTTGCGATGATGGGTGACCTGGTCGGCCCGCTCGAAAGTGCCCGGCTCGTTCTTCATGCGGCCGGCGAAGTTCGGCGCGAACCCGCCGGTCACGATCAGTCCGGCGCCGCCCCTGGCGCGCTCGGCATAGAAGCGGCCAAGCTCGTCGAACCGCTCGGGATGGCATTCGAGACCGGTATGCATCGAGCCCATGACGATCCGGCTTGCAAGCGTGAGGGAGCCGACCCGGATCGGATCGAGCAGAACTGCGTGAGCGTTCGGCATGCGGGGCTCCGGCTTCTTGATGCACTCAGTAGGCCGAAGCCGGGTCATTATGTCAATATATTTATATAAATTGGCAGGTCGGATGTTACAGCCGGCCGCATTTGTCGGGAAACCCACGATGTCAGATACGACCTGCTCAAATCGTTTGGCAACATGTTGTAATTAATGCGGAAAGGTCACCGGTAAGGGCGACCTGGCCCTGCCGGAGCACTCAATCAGGGGCGCGGAGCCGATACCCGACGCCGGTTTCGGTGAGGACATATTCCGGGCGCTCCGGATCGGCCTCGATCTTCTGCCGCAACTGCCTGACGTAGACGCGCAGGTACTGTGCGTCCGTGTTCTGGTCCCAGAGTTCGCCGAGCAGGAACTTGTGCGTCAGCACCTTGCCGGCATGCTGCACCAGCAGGCGCAGCAAGTCGTATTCCTTCGGCGACAGCTTCACCTCGCTATCCTGCAGCCTGACGATGCGGCGGACCAGATCGACGGAGAGATCGCCGATCCGGAAGACTGGACGCTCGCCCTGAACCTGCAGGCGGTGACGCAGCGCGGCCCGCGAGCGCGCGAGCAATTCGTTCATGCCGAACGGCTTGGTGACATAATCGTCGGCGCCGCCGTCGAGAGCCTCGACCTTTCCGGTTTCATCGCTGCGGCTCGACAGCACGACGATGGCGACGTGCTCGTTCTGCGCCCGCACCGTCCGCAGCAGGTCGAGCCCCTGCATGTCGGGCAATCCAAGGTCGAGAATGATGAGGTCCGGCGATTGCGACAGCAGTTGCAGCGCGGCCCTTCCGCTCGGGGCTTCGAGAATTTCGTAGCCCTGGGTGACCAGTCCCATGCGGAGCAGCTTCCGGATCGGCGGCTCGTCATCGACGACCAGTACCTTCAACGCACCACTGCTCATGCGACCTCGTCCATGCGCGGTAATGTCGGGGGAACCGGCAGGCGGATGGTGAAGACCGCGCCGCTGCGGTCACTGCGGTTTGCCGCCGAGATCGTGCCGTTCAGCGCCTCGACGAAGCCGCGCGAAATCGCAAGTCCGAGCCCGGTGCCGGCGCGAACGCGGTCGCCCTTTCGCGCACGATAGAACTTGTCGAAGATCTGGCCGAGTTCGGAGGCGGGAATGCCGTCTCCCTCGTCAAGTACCTGCAGCAGGATCGTGTCGGCCTCGCGATTGCTCCTGATCGTTATTGCGGTGCCCTCAGGTGCGTACTTGGCGGCGTTGTCGAGGAGATTGAACAATACCTGCTCGAACAGCACTGCATCCAGTTGAAGCATCGGCAGATCGTCGGCAAGTTCGAGGTCGACCCGGTGCGCCAGCAAGATCTTCCTGGCGCGGCGCAGCACGCTGCCTACGATCTCGCGCAGATCGTGGCTGGTGGTGTTCGGCGTCACAGCTCCCGATTCAAGCCGCGTCATGTCGAGCAGATTCGCGATGAAGCGGTTCAAGCGCTCCGATTCATCGATGATCGTGGCAAGAAGTTCGTCCTTCTGGTCCGAAGTCAGTTTGCTCGCCAGATCGCGCAAGGTACCGGCTGCACCGAGCACGGCGGCCAATGGCGTCTTCAGGTCGTGCGAGATCGAGGTGAGCAGCGCCGAGCGAAGACGTTCCGTCTCGAACGTGCGTCTCACGCGTTCCATGTGTTCGACGAGATGGACCCGCTCGATCGCCAGGGCGCTCTGGTCGATCAGAGCCTCAAGCAGGCGCCGTTCCGCCGCGGTCGGCAGCGGATCGGCCCGGTCGCTGTCGATGCCGACCACGCCGATGACACCGCGGCCGGTTCGCATCGGCAGGAACAGACGTTTCGCGTCGGCCCGGACGCCCGAGCCATGCCCGGCCGGAACATCCTGTTGCCATGACCATTGCGCGGCCGCGAGATCAGCCTCCTCCAGCCGGTCTTCGGGCGGGTATCCCGACTTGATCGCAATCGTCCCGTTCTCCGGCAGCAGGATCACGACCCTTACATTCAGCATCAACGCGGTCTGGTGCGCGGTAGCCCACAGGACGTCGTCGAGCGTTCCCGTGCCGGCGAGCTTGCGACTGAACGCGTAAAGCAGCTCCGTCGTCCGGGCGCGCTCCATTGCCGTCACCGCCTGGACGCGACCGCGAGCGGCAACATTTGAAACGATCGCCGCGACGATTGTAAACACGACAACGGCAACGATGTTGGCGGGCTCGTCGATAGTCAGTGTGTAGTAGGGCGCCGTGAAAAAGAAATTGTAGCAGAACGAGGACAGGAACGTCGCGAACAGGGAAGGCCCGAGGCCGAACCTGGCCGCAATGGCGACGATTGCGGTCAGGAAGACAAGACCCATATTCTCGACGCCGAGCCACGGCCAGAGCAGCAGGCCGACGCCGACCGCACCGGCCACGATCACGAATGCGAAGCCAAGGGCGCGCCAATCGAGGTGAGTCAGCCAGGCAGACAGCGCTGGTCCGGCAATGCCGAGGCGACGCTTGCGCAGCGACGCCGTCGCGGATTCCTCGGGATGTCTGGCAGCCTGTGGCATCGGCCTTAGCCCGTTCAAGCCCGCGTGTGAGCTCGGTTCACTGTGCGATGGCATAACCCACTCCCGCGATCAAGGCGTCGCCCTCTCCGTTAGTATGAGAAGCCGGAATTCCTATGGGATTCCTATATCGCGGCGGTTGGGTCTGTCTGGCTTCCCTATGGCGTTTACACCCATCTTCCGGGCGCGGTCGCATGCGGCGATCGCTCCGAGGGTGAACCGAGTTGCCCAGCGAGCGCGACGACACCGAACGCCTGGATCGATTGGCGAACGAACTTCGCCTCGCTCAGGCGCTCACGCCTGACCTGTTCTTCGGGATCATTGCCGATGCCTGCACGCGGGCATCGAGCATGGCGAGGACCGGCAGGGCTTCGCGGTTCGATCGACTGGTGCAGGCGGAGGCCTGGATCGAGGCTGTGCTCTTTCTGCTCGAACTGGAACTTCCGGCCTGGTTTCCTTGCCGGCTGCTCTACGACGGCGGCGAATGGGTCTGCTCACTGTCCCGTCATCCCGAAATTCCCTTCGCATTCGATGACACGGTCGACGGCCGGCACGATGCGCTGGCAGTTGCGATTCTGTTGTCCCTCGTCGAGGCGAAGCGGCATCTCACGACCATTCGTCGCCTCAGCGCGACGTCAGTGCCGCAGGTCGCTCTGGCGCCGGCGGCACATACCCTCTGCTGTGACAATTTTGGATGAACCCGAATGCGCGTGCAGTGGCGGGACGATTCTCTCTTTCGACATGAATTCAACGACGAGGCTTGAGATGACCATTAGCAGCGCAGAACAGGCCGTTGGCGAGGTTGCTGGCGCGCAAACCGGCGAAGGTCAGCGACACGCCGGCTTCCGGGGACTGACGCTCGGCGCCATCGGCGTCGTCTACGGCGATATCGGGACCAGCCCGCTCTATGCCGTGAAGGAATCCGTGCTGGCCGCCGTAGGCCACGGCAATCCGGCGACGCACGAGGCCGTGCTCGGCATCCTGTCGCTGATCATCTGGGCCCTGCTGCTGGTGGTCACGCTGAAATACGTCGTTATCCTGTTACGCGCGGACAACCATGGCGAGGGCGGCACGCTCGCGCTGATGGCGCTCGCCAACAAGGCGGTTGGCGGGCGGGCGCCGATCGTCATGCTGCTTGGCATCATCAGCGGCGGTCTCTTCTTTGGCGATGCGATCATCACGCCTTCGCTCTCGGTGCTCTCGGCCATCGAGGGCATCAAGATCATCACGCCCGCCTTCGACCCCTATGTGGTTCCGATCACCGCGGCAATCCTGATCGGATTGTTTGCGGTGCAATCGCGGGGTACCGCACGGGTGGCGGCGTTCTTCGGCCCTATCACGCTGGTGTGGTTCGCGACGCTTACGCTGGCGGGCCTGTGGCACATCTCGGACAATCCGTCGGTGCTGCTCGCCTTCAATCCGGTTCACGGCTTGCGCTTCCTGCTCGATCACGGCTTGATCGGGCTCCTGACGCTGGGCGCCGTGTTCCTGGTCGTCACCGGCTCGGAGGCGCTCTATGCCGATCTCGGGCATTTCGGCCGTGGTCCGATCCGGACCGCATGGCTCTTCGTCGCCCTGCCGGCACTCACCGTCAACTATCTCGGCCAAGGTGCGCTGGTGCTTGCGGATCCGGCCGCGATCGAGAACCCGTTCTTCCTGCTTTATCCGCAATGGGCGCTGATCCCGATGGTGGTGCTGGCAACCGCCGCCACCGTCATTGCCAGCCAGGCCGTCATCACCGGGGCCTATTCCGTAACGCAACAGGCGATCCAGCTCGGCTTGCTGCCGCGGCTGGAGATCAGGCATACGTCCGAAGCGCTGGTCGGACAGATCTACATGCCGCGCGTCAACGGATTGCTGCTGGTCGGGGTATTGGTGCTGGTCTTCATGTTCCGCTCCTCCACTGCGCTGGCTTCGGCCTACGGCATCGCCGTTACGGGCACGATGGTGGTTACGACGATGCTCGCCTTCGTGGTGATCTGGAAGGTGTGGGACTGGTCGGCGGTCGCAGCCGGCCTGCTGGTGGCGCCGTTCCTGCTGCTGGATGTCACCTTTCTCGGCGCCAACCTGCTCAAGGTGATGGATGGCGGCTGGATGCCTTTGCTGCTGGGCGCCGTCATGGTCGCGGCGATGTATACCTGGCGCCGCGGCACCGCGGTCCTCGCGGCGAAGAGCGCCAAGCTGCAAGTCCCTCTGTCCACCCTGGTCGGGATGCTCGAAAAATCGCCGCCGCATCGCGCTTCCGGCACAGCCATATTTCTCACCGGCAATCCGGATCACGCGCCGACCGCGCTGCTGCACAACCTCAAGCACAACAAGGTGCTGCACGAGCGAAATGTCGTGCTGACGGTCGAATACGCCGAGACGCCGCGGGTCTCCCAGGACGAACGCGTTCAGATCGAGCCGCTCGGCGAAAGCTTTCTTCGCGTCAAGCTGCGCTTCGGCTTCATGGACGTGCCGAACATCCCGGAGGCGCTGGCCCTCGCGCGAAAGGCGGGATGGAAATTCGAGATCATGTCGACTTCGTTCTATGTGTCGCGGCGCTCGCTCAGGATCGCCGCCCGCTCGGAAATGCCGCGCTGGCAGGACCGGCTCTTCATCGGACTGGCCTCCGGGGCGAGCGACGCGACCGACTACTTCCGGATTCCAACCGGCCGCGTCGTCGAGATCGGCGCGCAGGTGGCGATTTGATCGGGGCGTGGTCGACGCGCTACCGCTTGCCCTGCGGCCGTGCGGGCGGCGGGGGAGGCGGCGGCGGTTCGGGCTGCTTGGCCGGGGTCGGTTCGGTGTGCACCTCGCACTTCGAGGCGGCCAGCGAAGCCTGCGCCTGCGGCATCAGGCCGGGCTCCGGCGCCAGTGCCTTCATCACGATCAGGCCGGTCTCGGTCGGGGAGTCGATGATCAGGCGGTCGGCGGAGGTGACGTCCTCCTCCTCCGGCAGTTCGGCATGCTGCGCCTGCGTCATCAGGTCGAGCTCGATCACCTTGCGGCCCGCGGAACGGTCGTTGATCGCGTAGTAGGCGACTTCGCTGCGCGTGTAGAACGACACCGACGTGTAGGCCTGGCTGACGGGCACCGCGAGCTTGATCGGGCCGCCCGACAGGTCGTAGCGGCAGATCGCAACGGCAAAGGCCGGGTCCATGAACGGCATCGGCGCGTTGCTGGGATCGACGGGCGGCAGCTGCGTCACCGCGTTGAGCTTGGTCATCGGCGTCAGGCGCGAATAGGCGTCCTGGGTTGCGATCCGCGGCAGCGCCAGCACGGCGACCAGATGCACGATGAGCCCGAGCAGCACGCCAGCGATGACGGTGAAGGCGAGCCGGATCATGGGCAGCCCACCGTCGATATCTGCGGCATCGGCGCGTCGCGCTGGGTGCGCGTGGCGACCCCGACCGGCGTGTCGTAGAGCCGCATCATCAGCGCATAGCGCTCGATGCCGCCGGTCGGCAGCCAGTTGCCGGAGCGCGCGCGCGAGGCCACCCGCACCTCGAACGAGCCGTCGGCGCCGCGGATCACCTCCTGGCTGGTGAAGCCGTAGCGCTGCAGCGCATTGGCGACGAGCTGGCCCTTGGTGTCGTACAGCGTCAGCGTCCAGAACCGCGCCGCCGGCGTCACGCCGCTGACCACGACGTCGCAGCGGCCGTCGAGCGGCTTGTTCTTGTCGTCGGTGGTGGCGGTGAAGGCGACGCCGTCCCCGGTGCCGACCGGCAGTTCGCCGCTGCGCACGATGGTGGCGCGCGAGTAGGGATCGACGTCGGCGTTGCCGGTCTTCGGCCGCGCCGTCCAGGCGCCGATCTTCAGCGTGCCGATTTCGGTGCCCTTGGTCGCGGTCATGTAGGTCGAGCCGACACCGATCGCCGAGGCGATCAGGAGCGCAAGCAGGGTGATGAAGACGAGACGCACGGGTGGGTCAGTTCTTGCGCGCGGCGGGCGCGGTCTTGTCGTTCGGGGTTGCCGCGGCAAAACTGTCGGGGATCGCAACCGCGCTCGACTTCGCGCCCTTCGGCGGTTCGGTAGCGGAAGTCTTCGCCGCGGTCTTGCTGGCGTCGTCGAGCTGCTTCTCGATCCGCACCAGGATGTCGGCGCCGCGCTTGGTCAGCACCGGCGGCGGGCCGGGCTTGGTGTCGATGATCTTCGGCGCAGCCGCGGCCATCGCGGCCGCGGTCTGCGGCGGCAGCTTCTGGCCCATGCCGATGCCCGGCACTTCCTTGACCTCGACGCCCTGGTGGGCGACCACCATGATCTCGCGCCAGGTCTGCGCCGGCAGCGAGCCGCCGGTCATGCGGTTGGTCGGCGAATAGTCGTCGTTGCCGTACCAGACCGCGCAGGTGAAGTTGCCGGTGAAGCCGACGAACCAGGCGTCGCGATAGGCGTTGGTGGTGCCGGTCTTGCCGGCGGTCGGAATGCCGTCGATGATGGCGCGCCGCGCGGTACCCTCGCTGACGACATGGCTCATCATCTCCGACATGTCCGCGGCGACGGAAGCGGGTATCGCCTGGATCTGCTTCTTGCCGTCGCGGTCGAAGCGCCAGACCAGGTCGCCGGTGCCGGTGCGCACTTCCAGCACCGCATGGGGGATCGGCGCCTTGCCCTTGTTGGGGAAAGTCGCATAGGCCACCGCGTGCTCGAGCACGGTGACCTCGTCGGAGCCGATCGGCATCGACGGCGTATCGGGCAGCGGCGCCGTGAGGCCGAAGCGGCGCGCCACTTCGGTGATCTTCTGGCGTCCGACCTTGGCCGGATTGGACGCCTTGCCGCCCAGCGCGATCGAGAGCTTGACCGGGATGACGTTGATGGAACGCGTGATTGCCGTCGTCAGCGTCATCGAGCCGGAATAACCGTGGCTGTAGTTCTGCGGGCACCAGTTGCCGATGCAGACCGGGCCGTCCACCACGATCGAGTTGGGCTTGTAGCCGTTCAGGAGCGCGGTGGCGTAGACGTAGGGCTTGAACGAGGAGCCGGGCTGGCGATAGGCGTCGGTGGCGCGGTTGAACTGGCTGGCGCCGTAGTCGCGGCCGCCGACCATGGCGCGCACGCCGCCGTCGAGATCGGCGACGGCGACCGCCGCCTGGGTTGCATGGTAATCGCGGCCGAACTGGCGCAGCTGGTTCTCAACGGTGGCCTCGGCGGCGCGCTGCACGTTCATGTCGATGGTGGTTCGCACCACGAAGACGCGCTCGGTGTAGGACTTCGGGAACGTGTCCACCAGCTTGCGCATCTCTTCGAAGGCGTAGTCGAGGTAGTAGTTCGGCGAGTTCTCGTCGCGGCGGTCGACGGCGAAGGCGGGGTTGCGGCGGGCGCCGAACACCTGGCCCTCGGTCATGAAGCCGGCGTCGACGAGATTGTCGAGCACGACGTTGGCGCGGGCGCGGGCGGCGGGCAGGTTGATATGGGGAGCGTATTTGGTCGGCGCCTTGAACAGGCCCGCCAGCATCGCGGCTTCCTGCAGGTTCACGTCGCGCGCCGACTTGTTGAAGTAGAAATGCGCGGCGCCGTCGACGCCGAAAGTGCCGCCGCCCATATAGGCGCGGTCGAGATAGAGCTTGAGGATCTCGTTCTTGGTCAGCCGCGTCTCGAGCCAGATCGCGAGGAAGGCCTCCTTGACCTTGCGCTCGATGGTGCGCTCGTTGTTGAGGAACAGGTTCTTGGCCAGCTGTTGCGTGATCGACGAGCCGCCCTGGCGCACGCCGCCGGCCTGCGCGTTGGTGACGAGCGCGCGGGCGGTGCCGGGGATGTCGATGCCGAAATGGTCGTAGAAGCGGCGGTCCTCGGTGGCCAGCGTCGCCTTGATCAGGACGTCCGGAAAATCCTCCAGCGGGATCGAGTCGTTGTGCTTGATGCCGCGGCTGCCGATCGGATTGCCATAGCGGTCGAGGAAGCTGACCGCGAGGTCGGATTTCTTCAGCCAGTCGTCGTCGGCGGTCTCACGGAAGGCGGGGATGGCGAGCGCCAGCATCAGCACGAGGCCGCCAAGGCCGATGGTGGCGGCTTCCGAGGCCGGCTCGATGATCACCCAGCGCTTCCAGCGGCCGACATAGAAGCGGTCCATGAAGGTCGAGTAACGCTCATAGAGCTCGCGCAGGCCCTTGGCGGAAGAGAACAACGTGGAATCGATGCGGGCATCGATGTCCAGCATCGCGTTCTTGATCTTCTGCTTCAACTTGGGCGGTATGATCCTGCGCACCGGTTTACTTCATCGGTTCGAAAGCGCCGCGGCCAGCCGGGGGGCTGCCAGAGGACGTCTTGCGGGAATGTTGCGGCAAACCCAAGGCGCTCAATTTGCGTGCCCCGAGACTCACCTGCATTTCTATCCGAGAGAAGGCCATAAACCAATGGCGTTGCAGCGATTTCGAACGACACGCCTAATGTGCCGCAATTCGTTCCGACCGCGCCAAGCCCGCTTGCGCCGCCGCACCTCCAGCCCCTAGAAGGGCGGCAAGCCGGCGCCATTCCAGGGATATCAGAGGGTTATGACCGCACCGCCCAAACGAGTCTCGGGCCAGGAGGAATTCTTCTGGAAAACCAAGACGTTGGAGGAAATGTCTGACGCCGAATGGGAAAGCCTGTGCGACGGCTGCGCGCGCTGCTGCCTGGAGAAGCTTGAGGACGAGGATACCGGCAAGATCTACTTCACCGACGTCGCCTGCCGCCTGCTCGACGCCGGCGCCTGTGCCTGCAAGGACTATGCGAACAGGTCCGACCAGGTTCCGGATTGCGTCCGGCTGTCGGCCGCCAACGTCCGCACCCTCAACTGGCTGCCGCCGAGCTGCGGCTACCGGCTGGTTGCCGAGGGACGCGACCTCTATTGGTGGCACCCGCTGATCTCCGGCGATCCCGATACCGTGCATGAGGCTGGCGTCTCGGTCCGCGGCCGGGTGACCGGCAAGGAAGACGAGATGTCGATCGACGAGCTGCAGGATCACATCGTGTTGTGGCCGAAGATGCTGCCGCGAAAGGCGAAGCTGAAACGGCCGCCGCGGGCGTGATTTTGCCCGGCGAACCACGGTGCCCGCTCGCGGGATGCTCCCATGCGCTGGCCCGGGTGCCGCGAACCGCGTCCGGCCCCTAGATTGCGGGACAAGATTCAACCGCGCGGCATTCCGCGCAGCGCACGAATTACAGCGAGATGAGCGATTTCGAACGGCAGAGCCGTCGGGCTGCCGACCAGGAAATTTTGTCCGACGAGGTCGCCGAAGAGATCTCGCATATCCCGACCGAGGTCATCGACATCGCGGATGCGCCGCCGCTTGCCCCGCCGGCGCCGCTTGACAAGGGCGAGGTCCGCACCATCCTGATGAGCCTTCTGCTGACGATGTTCCTGGCCGCGCTGGAACAGACCATCGTCGCAACCGCACTTCCGACCCTCGGCCGCCAGTTCGGCGACGTCTCCAATCTGTCCTGGGTGATCACGGCGTATCTGCTGGCCGCAACCGCCGTCGCGCCGGTGTTCGGCACGCTCAGCGACATCTATGGCCGCCGTGTCATGGTCATCATCTCGCTCAGCCTGTTCATGGCCGGCTCGGTGCTGTGCGCGCTGGCGCCGAGCCTGCCGGTCTTGATCCTCGCCCGCGGCCTGCAGGGGCTCGGCGGCGGCGGCATCATGCCTGTCGTGCAGACCGTGATCTCCGACGTGGTCTCCCCGCGCGAGCGCGGCCAGTACCAGGCCTATTTCAGCGGCGTCTGGGTGGCCGGCGGCATCCTGGGCCCGGTGCTGGGCGGCCTGTTCGCCGAGCACCTGCACTGGTCGATGATCTTCTGGATCAACCTGCCGCTCGGCGTCGCCGCGCTGGCGCTGCTGTTGCCGAAGATGGCCAAGATCCCGGTCTATCACCGCCATCGCAAAGTCGACTGGCTCGGCGGCGTGCTGTTGATGGCCTCCGCCGTCGTCGTCATGCTGGTGTTGACCTGGGGCGGTAACCGCCTTGCGTGGCTGTCGCCGACGATCCTGTCGATGGTCGGCGCGGCCGTGGCGCTGGCACTGTCGTTCGTCTGGTACGCGCGCAGGGCGGAGGAGCCGTTCCTGCCGCTGCCGCTGCTCGGCGGCACGGTGGTGCCCTATGCGATTGCCGCCGGCGGCTGCGCGCTCGGCGCCATCATGGGCCTCACCGTGCACCTGCCGCTCTATTACGAGGTGGTCTATCGCCTCAACCCGAGCGAGGCCGGCCTTGCGTTGATCCCGCTCGCGGCCATCTCGACCTGCGGCGCGGCGATCGCCGGCCGCACCATGGCGCGCGCCCGGCGCTACAAGCGCGTCGCCATCCTCGGCACGTTGCTCGCCGTCGTCAGCGGCTTTGCCATGGCGCTCGCCACGTTGCCGCTGTGGGGCCTGCTCGTGGTGATGTCCGTCTTCGCGCTCGGCCTCGGTACGGCTTTCCCGGTCAGCGTGGTGTCGCTGCAGAACTCGGTGGCGCGCGCCCAGATCGGCACGCTGACCGGGGCGATGAACTTCTTCCGCGCGCTGATGGCCTCGTTCACGGTCGCAGCCTTCACCGCCATCCTGCTGATGGCGCTCGGCTCCGACATTCAGCTCGCGGGCGAGCACCGCGGCTCCGTCGGATCGATCGCGGCGTCCGACATGATCGCGGCGTTCCGCTGGGTGTTCGGCGCCGCGGCGCTGATGATGGTCTGCGCTGCGGCCTGCCTGATCGCGATGGAGGAGCGCCCGCTCGCAGGGCCCGCCACGCCGCCGGCCGAGCCCGCCGAGTAGGGCGGCCCGAGCTATTCGAGCTCCATGCGGACGCCCTTTGCGCCGTTGAGCAACCGCTTCAGGTGAAAATTGGCGAGACGGTCCTCGGCATGCGCGCCAACCAGCGCGGCAAAGGCCGGCATGGCATTGTCATCCCCGGCTTCGAGCTTGGCAAAAGCCTTGCCATACTGCGATGTCGCGGGCGCCTCGAAACTCGCCGGCGACAGCGGCTCGTAGGCGCGCAGCGGTTCGCTGCGCCCGCGCAGCAGGAGATCGCCGACCGGTCGGCCCCTGAAATCCTGCACGGCGTCCGCAACCGTGGCACTGACGCAGATTCGCGTGCCGAGAAACTTGTTCGCCGCTTCAAGCCTCGCCGCCGTGTTGATGACGTCACCGTAGGCCGTGTAGTCGAAGAAGCGGGCGCCCCCGAAATTTCCGACCAGTGCGGGACCGCCGTGAACGCCGATGCGGGTGGCGCCGAAATTGACGCCCCTGGCCTTCCACCGACCGCGGAACGCTTCCGCCCAGGCGTCGAGCGCCTGCGCACAGGCGACCGCGCGAGCCGCATAGTCGGGCTGGTCGCCGGGCGCGTTGAACAGCACCTCGATCGCATCGCCGATCATCTTCGCCACGGTGCCCTCGTGAGCGAAGACCACATCGGTCATTCCGCTCACATATTCGTTGAGCAGTTCCCCCAGCAGTTCGGGCGCGGCGGTTTCGACGAGCGAGGTGAAGCCGGTTATGTCGGTGAAGATGACCGCAACGTCGCGCCATGTCACCTCCGTGCTGTCGCCGGCGCCTGCCGCGAGCCGCTTGGCGATTTCGGGCGAGAAGTAACGGGACAGCGAGGCATGGGCGCGCTCGGCTTCAGCCTGGCGGCGACGCGCCTCGCGCAGCACTTCGATGTGGCGCAGGGTCTTGTCGATCGTCGTTTCGAGATCGGCGAAATCAATCGGCTTGGTCAGGAAGTCGAATGCGCCGCGATTCATCGCGGTGCGGATGTTGCTCATGTCGCCGTAGGCCGAAACGATGATGGTCGATTTCCTGTCCTCTGATTCCTGCAGCCTGGCGAGCAGCGACAGGCCGTCCATTCGCGGCATGTTGATGTCGGAGACCACCAGGTCGACGTCGGGATTCGCCTCGAGCGACTGCAGCGCCTCCAGTCCGTCACGGGCGAACACGAAGCTGACCGAGCCCTCGCGAACCTGGCGTCGGAATTTCTGGAGGATCAGCGCCTCCAGATCCGGCTCGTCGTCGACCACGAGGATGGTTGCGGTCATGCGGCCTGCTCGAGCCGGGCATCGATCTCGTGGCGCAGCGCTGCAAAATCGATCGGTTTGGTCAGAAGGCCCGTTGCGCCGCTCTCGATCGCCTTGCGCCTGGTGTCGGCATCGCCATAGGCGGTGATCATGATCACGGGCACTTCGGGCCGCATCTGCTTGACCTTCGGCAGCATTTCCAGCCCGGTCATGCCGGGCATGTTGATGTCGGACAGGATCAGGATCAGCGAATGCTCCCGGGTGTCGCCTACGCGTGCCAGCGCATCGGGCGCCGAGCTGGCAAAGTCCATGATGAACCGCTCGGCACGCAGGTCGCGGCGGAATTGCTGGCGAAACAACGCTTCCACGTCGGGCTCGTCATCTACCACCAGAACCAGAACACTCACGGCTATCCTCTGGATTTTTCTAGAAAATTGCTTGTTCGCGGCAACACGATGCGGAACTCGGCGAAATTGCCCTGTTCAGTATCCACCTCGATAGTGCCGCCGTGTTGTTTCACGATGATGTCGTGGCTCATGGACAGGCCCAGTCCGGTTCCTTCGCCTGCGGGCTTGGTGGTGAAGAAAGGATTGAACATCTTCTCCCTTACCTCAAGCGGGATTCCCGTACCGTTGTCGCGGATGCGGATTTCGACGGCATCGCCGAGGCTCTTCGTGCTCGCCCGCAGCGTGGGCTCGAAGCCGGGTTCGCCGCCTTCCTTGCGACGCTTGGTCACGGCGTAGAAGCCGTTCGAGACAAGATTGAGGAAAACACGAGTGATCTCCTGCGGAAAGAGGTCAATCTGACCGGCGGCCGGATCGAAATCGCGCTCCAGCGTCACGTTGAAGTCCGGCTTCTCGGCGCGGGCGCCGTGATAGGCGAGGCTGAGGCTCTCGTCGACCAGCGCGTTGATGTCGGACAGCCGGTGCTCACCGCCGCCCTCCCGCGAATGCAGCAGCATGTTCTTGACGATGGAATCGGCGCGCTTGCCGTGCTGCACGACCTTTTCCAGGTTGCCCTTCAGGAGCTCGGTCAATTCGTTGACTTCCTCGCGCATCTTTTCACCGAGGCCGGCCGGCTTGAGGATATCGTTCAATTCCTCCGTCAGTTCGGCGGAAAGCGCCGCGAAATTGTTGACGAAGTTGAGCGGGTTCTTGATCTCGTGCGCGATGCCGGCGGTAAGCTGGCCGAGCGAAGCCAGCTTCTCGGTCTGCACCAGGCGATCCTGTGCGGTGCGGAGGTCGTCGAGGGATTTGGACAGTTCGCGGGTGCGTTGCTGCACCTCCTCGAACAACTTGACGTTGGAAATGGCGATGACGGCCTGATCGGCGAAGCTCGTCACCAGCTCCACCTGCCTGTCGCTGAATGGCCTCACCTCGGTGCGGCCCAGGAAGACGACGCCGATCATCTCGTCCTCATGCAGAAGCGGGACAGCCAGCATGGTCCGGGCTCTCGAAACGCTCTGCCGCCGAAGATCGGTGAACCGGGAATCCGCCAGGGCATCGTGAAGGTGAAGCGTCTTCTTCTCGATCGCGACGATGCCGACGGCAGAGCCGTCACCGGCCGAAACAGGGTTTTCTTGCAGCCAGTCCAGCAGCCCCTGGTCTGCGTTGGCATGGGCGACGATACGGTAGAAGCCGTCATCGCGCCGCTGCATGATGAGCGCATATTCCGAGCTGCAAAGTCGCTGCGCCGTCTCGACGATGGTGTCCATCACCGGCTGCAGATTGTTCGGTGAGCGGCTGATGACGTTGAGGACATCGCCCGTTGCGGTCTGAAATTCGAGCGCCTCCGAAAGATCGCGCGTCTTGGCCTGCACTTCCTCGAACAGGTGGACATTGCCGATGGCGATCACGGCCTGGTCGGCGAAGGTCTGCAGCAGGGCGATCTGCTTCTCGCTGAACGGGTTTATTTCGGTGCGGCGAAGGATGATCACCCCGACGCTTTCGCCCTCCCGGATCAGGGGTACGCTCAGAATCGTGCGGTGTCCCAGACGGCGTGCCCGGTCCTGTGAATCCGGAAACTCGTCGCCCTCGGCCGATTGCATGTCGCGTACATGTATCGGTCCTCCTTCGAGGATCGCACGTCCCGAAGCGGAGTCGCGGTTGATCGGCCATTCGTCCGTCGCTATCGGAATTGGCCCATGATGCGCGCCGGCACGAAGGGTGTCGCCGAACCTCAACCGCACGATGGCGTCATAAGCTTCGCAGAGCTCGCAGGCGCTTTCGACGATCGCCTGCAGCACCGGTTCGACGTTGGTGGGCGAAGAGGCGATCACGCGCAGGATGTTGGCGCTGCCGGTCTGGTAGGTGAGGGCTTCCTGCAAGTCGCGCGTCTTGGCTTGCACCTCATCGAACAGGCGAACGTTCTCGATGGCGATCACGGCCTGGTCGGCAAAGGTAGAGACCAGCTCGATCTGCTTGTCCGAGTAGGGCTCCACGGTCTTGCGGCCCAGAAACAGGACGCCGATCGGTTCGCCGCCGCGCATCAGGGGCACCCCGAGCAGGGATCGGTACCCGGCGGCCTGCTGCATTTCCGGATACTGGTAGTCCGGATCCGACAGCACGTCGGTGATCTGCACGGGGGCAGAGGCCAGCAGGGTTCGTCCGATCAGGGTGCCGTTTCCCGGCTGGAGCCTGAGCCCGTCGGTGATCTTGACCCAGTCGATCGCGAAATTGTAGTTCGTCGCGTGATAGAAGCCGCGCTCGTCCTGGAGGGCGATGGCGCCCATGTCGGCATTGCAGAGGCGAGCGGCTGATTCCGTCAGCGTGTTGAGTACCGCCTGGAGGTCGAACGCCGAGCGGCTGATCAGTTTCAGCACGTCGGCGGTCGCTGTCTGCTGCTGCAGGGCTTCGCTCAACTCCTCGGTACGCGCCTTGACCTCGTTGAACAGCCGGACGTTCTCGATCGCGATGACGGCTTGATCGGCAAAGGTCTGGACGAGCTCGATTTGCTTGTCCTCAAACGAGCTCACCGTGAACCGAAACAGGTTGATGACGCCAAACACCTGTCCCTCCCGCGTGAGGGGGACGCCCAGTGCAGCCCTGAAGCCCATAAGCTTTTGTGCCTCAAAGCGCTTGAAGTCCGGATCGGCGAGTACGTCGGGAATGTGGATGGTGTGGCCGTCGATGATCGTTCGTCCGAACACCGTGCCGCGGTCTGCCTTCGTCGAGTATGCCGAGAACTTATCGATCCATTCGGGCGGGCAGCCGAAAGTTGCGGCAAGCCTGAAATCGCCGTCGTCCCTGTACCGTATGGTCCCGATGTCCGCGTTGCACAGGTGGCAGGCGGACGTCAGCAGGGCATCCAGCACCGTTTTCAGGTCGAATGCCGAGCGGCTGATGACCTTGAGGACGTCGGCGGTCGCCGTCTGCTGCTGCAGGGCTTCGCCAAGGTCGTCGGTGCGCCGGCGCAGTTCGTCAAACAGGCGGACGTTCTCGATCGCGATCACGGCCTGGTCGGCAAAGGTGGTGACGAGGTCGATCTGCTTCTGCGTGAACGCCTCGACGCGCTGGCGCGCCAACACGATCACGCCGATCGGCTCGTTCTCGCGCAGCAGCGGCACGCCGAGCGTGGTGCGCTGCCCGGCGAGCGAAGTGGTCTCGCGCGGCGCGTATTCGGGATCGGCAACGACGTCCAGAATCTGGACCGGACGCCGCTCGATCACGGCGCGGCCGGTCACCGTGCCGCGGTCGACGGCGAGCGGATGGTTTGTGAGGAATTCGATGTAGGCTTGCGTATAGCCGACCGCGGCCCCAGCGCGGTACTCACCGCCTTCGCGGCGCATGATGAAGGCCATGTCGGCGTTGCAGAGCAGCGCGGCGGTGTTGACGAGGGTATCGAGCACCGGCTGCAGGTCGAAGGTCGAGCGGCTGATGGTCTTTAGCACATCGCCTATCGCGGTCTGCTGCTGCAGCGATTCGCTCAACTCCTCGGTGCGCGCCTTCACCTCGTTGAACAGCCGGGTATTCTCGATCGCGATCACGGCCTGGTCGGCGAAGGTGCGCAGCAGACCGGCGTGGTGCTCGGCCCAGGCGCCCGGTTTCTCGCGCGTGACGCTGATCATTCCAAGCACGGCGCCTTCGCGCATCAGCGGTGTCAACAGCATCGCGCGATAGCCTCGCAAACGCGCGATGTCGCGCAGCATCGGCGGCACGCCGGCGTCGGACTCGGTATCCTCGATGCGGCTCATGCGGCCGTCGCTTATCATCGTGAAGGGCGGGAAGTCGGCAATCGGGCGCGGGAACATCGCGGTCAGCGCCGTGTCGGCCTGCGCAGTGGTCGGTGTGAAGGCCACCAGATGCAGCACACCTTCGACGAGCCGGAATACAGTGGTCGAGAAGCCGCCGAGCAGCCGCTTGGAACTGGCTGCGATTGCATCGAATACCGGCTGCACGTCCGACGGCGAGGAGGCGATGACCTTCAGGATTTCGGCTGTCGCGGTCTGCCGCTCCAGCGCCTCCTGCGTCTCGTTGAACAGCCGCGTGTTCTCGATGGCAATGACGGCCTGGTCAGCGAATGTCCGTAGCAGTTGGACATGATGATCGGCCAGCAGGCCCGGCTCGCGCCGCGTGCAGGCGATGTAGCCGATGAACGCACCTTGGCTCATCAATGGCGTGACGGTGGAGCTACGCCAGCCACGGAGGCGGGCGAGCTCCCTTGTGTGCTCACTGGCTGCCTCGATGTCGGGAAACTGCGCGGTCTCGCCGTTCTGCACCAAAGCGACGGTGGGCACCTCGCTCTGGGGCCGGGGGTACATCGCTTTGAAGGTTTCGTCGGCTTCCGCCCCCCTTGAGGTGAATGCCATCAGGTGAACGGTGTCATCGATGATGCGATGAACCGCGGTCGTGAATCCGCCGATCAGGCGGTTTGCGCTTTGCGCGATCGCGTCGAACACCGGCTGCACGTCCGATGGCGAAGAGGCGATGACTTTCAGGATGTCGGCGGTGGCGGTCTGGCGCTCCAGCGCCTCCTGCGTTTCGTTGAACAGCCGTACGTTCTGGATGGCGATCACGGCTTGATCGGCGAAGATTTCCAGAAGACGGATCTGGTGGTCGGAGAACAGGCCGGGCTCGCTCCTGGCGACGAAGATCGCGCCGACGACCTCGCCCTTGTGATGCATCGGCACGCCGAGGCAATTACGATAGCCGGTTCGCGTGGCGAGACCCTTGTTGTCGTACGTGGTGTCGGCGAGGACGTCGGCGATTTGGACGACAGCCCCGGACTTGATGGTTCGCGCGGTCACGGTCTGGCGATCGAGCGGCATCGGGGAGTGAGCGCGGAACAGCTCTACACCTTCGCTGCTGATTCCACGGATACCGACGATCCTGATGAGATCGCCGTCGCGGACGGAAATGACGCTGATCTCCGCGTTGCACAGCTTCTCCGCGCGTTCGCCGATGACGTCGAAGACGGGCCCCGCGTCGGTCGGAGAGCGGCTGATGACATTCAGCACGTCCGCGGTCGCCGTCTGGCGCTCCAGTGCTTCCTGCGTCTCGTTAAACAGCCGAGCGTTCTCGATCGCGATCACGGCCTGGTCGGCGAAGTTCTGCAGAAGCGTCAGTTCCTTGTCGCTGAACGTTCCCCTGTTCCGCGAAGCGCCGATTGCGCCGATGCCGCGCCCGTTTGACAGCATCGGCGCGTAGGCCATCGATTCGTATCCGACCAATTCCGCCACTCGCCGCACCGCACGCGTAAGCCGGGGATCGTTGACGACGTCGGTGTAGTGTACTACGTGCTGCTCACGAATGGCTCGGCCCGCAGGGGACTTTTCCAACGGCGCCGGAAAGGTGGCCGCAACCGCCTCATACTGATTGCCGACATAGGCCCCGAGCCTGATCGTGTCTTCGCCATCCAGCAAAAGCACGGCAGTCTCGTCACTTCCGAACAGATGCTTGCAACTGGCGAGGATCTTATCGAACACCGGATGAGCGTCGGCCACCGAGCTGCTGATAACGCGCAGGATGTCGGAAGAGGCCTTCTGCTGCTCCAGTGCCTCCTTTGTCTCGTTGAATAGCCGCGCGTTCTCGATCGCGATGACGGCCTGAGCTGCAAACGACTGCAGCAAGGCAGTCTGCTTGTCATCGAACGGGCGCACTTCCTGACGGGCAGCCACGATGCGCCCGAAAGTGACACCATCCTTCGCCAGCGGCACCGTGATCATGCTGCGAATGCGGCCGAGTTCGAGCGCGGCGCGCAGCGACGGCTCGTCGCCGCGGTTGCGAGCGGCCTCCACCAGGTCCACAGTTTGAATCGGGTGGTCGGCCATCAGGCCTTCCCGGATGCCGTCAGTGATTGGATAGCCGGCGCGCAGAAACTCGGTAAAGGCAGGCGTCATGCCGCGGACCGCGACCGGCACGACACGGTCGCCTTCATAGAGCTGCAGGCTTCCACAGGGCGCGTCGCAGAGACGGTGGGCGTTCTCAAGGATGCAATCGAAAACCGGGGAGAGATCGCCGCCGGCGTGGTTGATCGCGGACAGGATCGAGGCGATGGCGCCCTGCTGGTCCAGCGCTTCCTTCGTCTCGTTGAACAGCCGCGCGTTCTCGATTGCGATCACGGCCTGGTCGGCAAAGCTCTGTTGCAGCGCCAGTTCCTCGGCGGTAAAGGCCGGGAGCCGGTCGCGGTGGATGATGATCGCGCCGATCGCGCCCGCTCCGAGTCGGAGAGGCGTCCCCGACACAGTGCGCGAGCCGCCGGAACGCGCGGGCGCCCATCCCGGAAAGTCGGCGATCGAAGCGTCGACATGGTCAATGTCGGGAACGTGAATCTGCCGGTTCTCGCGATAGACCAGTCCAGCCACGTTCTTACCGTGGACCGCGAGTTCGTGTGCGGGAACGGCCGCCATGACCTGCTCCGATCCCCGACCGACCCGTATCGTGCGAATCCATTCCTTGCCATCCGTGATACGGATGGTGACGCTGGAGGCGTCGAAGAAATGCTGGGCGGTCTCGGCGATCAGCTGCAGGGCATGTGCGGCATCGCCGCCCGTATTGGCGATGGAAGCCAGGATTTGCGCGCTGGCGTTCTGGCGTTCCCGTGCGAGGCCGAGCTCGCGCCGCAGATTCGCATTCTCGATTTCGAGTTCGACCTGGCGGCCCTTCGCCTCGTCCCGCTCGGCACGGGTGGTTTCGAGGCGTGACTCGATCTCGGCGATGGCTGATTCCAGCTCATCGATCGCGACCGACATGTCCTCGCGAAGAACAGCCATTCCAACGATCCATGCCCGGCGAGGCAGGGCAGGTTGCCCGTCTCGTCGCGGTTCCTGCCGGATTATTCCACCCCGGAGGCGCCAGGGCCAGCGCCCACCGGCGTCTTGAGGCAGCCTTTCCGTACGAAATTCTGAGTGGCGGGTTGCTGACCGGCCGCCGGCTCAGGTGCCCGGCCGCGACACCTCGGTCTCCTTGCTGGTGATGAACTCCAGCAGCACCGGCACGCCCTCCCTGGTCTTCTGGATGCCGCGCTTGATGGCGGGGATGATGTCCTCGGGTTTGGTCACCCGCTCGCCATGGCCGCCGAAGGCGCGCGCCATCGCGGCATAGTCGCCGGAGATGTCGGTCGAGCGGTACTTCTCGGTCGAGATCGGCATCACCTTCAGTTCGATCGCCATGGAGAAATTGTTGAGCAGGATCGACATGATTGGGATCCGCTCGCGCACCGCGGTCTCGAAATCCATGCCGGTGAAGCCGATCGCGGCATCGCCCCAGACATTGATGCAGAGCTTGTCGGGTTTTGCGAGCTTGGCGCCCATTGCCAATCCGAGGCCGTAGCCGAGCTGCGTGGTCTTGCCCCAGCCGATATAGGAGAGCGGCTCGACCGCCTTCCAGAACGGCGACAGCTGGTCGCGCGGGCTGCCGGCGTCATGGGTGATGATGGTGTTTTCGATGTCGACGGTGTGCTGCAGGTCCCAGAGCACGCGATAGGGATTGAGCGGCGCGTCGTTCGAGGTCAGCTTCGGCATCCACTTGGCCAGCCACTCCTTGTGCGACGCCGCGATCTCGGCGGCCACCGCGCTGTGGTCGCGGTCGGACTTGACTGTCTTGCCGATCTCCTCCAGCAGCGCGTCGAGCACGAGGCCGGCGTCGCCGACGAGGCCGATCTTCGCCTCGACGTCCTTGTTGAGATGATTGGGATCGAGCGTGGCGTGGATGATGGTCTTGCCCTTGGGCATGGCGATGCCGAAGGAGGTTTCGGTGAAGGAGCAGCCGATGCCGAAGATGACGTCGGCTTCGGCCAGGAACTTCGGCACCGCCCGCGGCACGGCGAGGCCGCCCGAGCCGAGCGACAGCGGATGCGTCTCCGGGAAGGACGACTTGCCGCCGAGGCTTGTGGTGACGGGGATCGCCAGCCGTTCGGCGAGCCGCTTCAGTTGCGGCCATGCCTTGGCGTAGTGGACGCCCTGGCCGGCATAGATCACCGGCCGCTTCGCGGCCACCAGCAGGCTTGCTGCTTCCTTCACATGCAGGGGATCGGCCCCATAGCGGGTGCGCAGCACCGGCGTGTAGGCGAGCGGCTCCGGCACCTCTTCGTTCCACATGTCGGCGGGGATCTCGACGATGACGGGCCCGCCGCGGCCGTTCTTCAGTTTGGTGAAGGCGCGGCGGAAGATATTGCAGACTTCGGATGCGAGGATGATCGGCTCGGAGGATTTCGAGAACGCCTTCATCGCCTGGGTGGAATTGAAATTGGGGTCGATGTGGGCGAGCCGGCGCGCATAGCCCATCGGCAGCACCAACACGGGCACCGAGTCGCCGTAGCATTGCGCCACGCCGCCCATGGCGTTCTCCGAACCGGGGCCGTGCTGCATGCAGAATGCGCCGATGCTGCCGCCGGAGGTGACGCGCGAGATCGCATCGGCCATGTGCAGGCCGATGCGTTCCTGGCGCACCATGATGGGGCGGATGTTCACCGCGGCGGCGAATTCGATGAGGTGGTTGACCGGATAGCCGCAGAGGATCTCGATGCCCTCGCGCCTCATGATCTCGGCAATGGCAGCACCCAGCTTCATGGTAAATCTCTCCCCGAGCGGCCGATGTGATCCCGGCCTGTCCGGGATAGTAGGAACAGGAATCCGCCGCGCGGTAAAGCGCGCCGGCGCTCCCGGCGGCGGGGCTCTGATATGCATCGGAGCGCATTGCCCGCGTCGGGCGGCCGCACGATGGAGCTAGCCGGCATTCTCCAGCGCGCGGCGGAGGCGGCGGATGATGACGCCGCGGGCGCGATCGTCGGCGGCGGACCGGACCTCGTCGTTGATGTCAAGTATGAGGCGCGACATGTCGTTGTGCCAGTCGAGGTGCGTAACCGCTTCCGGCGCGAGACGGCGGCGGCGTTCGCCGTCCAGCAGCCTCGGCTCCGGCGCTGCCAACTCGTAGGTGTCGTCCAGCAGCGGTTGGTAGATCCTGGCCGCAGGGAGGATGCGTTCGGCGACCCGTCCGGCAAGGCCGGCGATGGCGGGCTCTTCACCGTGCACCAGAAAGAGCCCGCGTTCGATCGGGCGGCGCGCCGCGATCCAGCGCGCGACTTCCGCGCCGTCGGCATGGCCGGAGTATTCATCCAGCATGCGGATGCGGGCAGCCACCCTGATCTCCTCGCCCTGGATACGAACGGCCCTGGCGCCGTCCTGCAGGAAGCGGCCGAGCGTGCCGTGCGCCTGATATCCAACCAGCAGGACGGTCGTGCGGTTGTTCCATAGCCAGCGCTTGAGGTGGTGGCGGATGCGGCCGGCGTCGCACATGCCGCTGGCGGCGACGACGATATGGAAGCCGGTGAGCTTGGCGATCGCCTTGCTCTCGTTGACGGTTTCGGTGAAGCGCAGGTGGGGCGAGGCGAATATCCTGTTGATGTCGACGTCGCTGTCGAGGCTGGCGGCGTGCTTGCGGAACACGTCGGTGGCCTGGATCGCCAGCGGCGAATCCAGAAACACCGGCGCCGCCGGCACCTCGCCGCGTTCCATGAGGCCGACGAGATCGACGAGCAATTCCTGGGTGCGTTCGACCGCGAAGGCTGGAATGAGCATTGCGCCCCTGGCGTTCGCGGCATCGCGAACTTCGGCTGCGAGGCGCTCGCGGCGCTGTTGCGGCGTGGTGGCGGGGCGGATGCGGTCCCCGTAGGTCGATTCCGAAATCACATAGTCGAAGGCGGCCGGCGCCTTGGGATCGGGCTGCAGCAGCTTTGCTTCCGGGCCGATGTCGCCCGATGCCAGCAGGCGCAGCGGCCGGCCCGGACGCGCGGCGTCGGCGCATTCGATTTCGATGGAGGCCGAGCCCAGCAGATGACCCGCGTTCCAGTAGCGGGCGCGAACCCCGGGCATCACGTCGATCCAGCTTTCGTAGTCGACCGGCCGGAACGATCGCAGCGAAGCGACGGCGTCGGCCTCGGTGTAGATCGGCGTCACGTCGCTCCGCCCGCGCGCGGCATTGCGACGATTGAGGGTGGCGACTTCGAATTCCTGGATGTTGCCGGCATCCGGCAGCATCACGGAACAAAGATCGATGGTTCCCCGCGTCGCGAAGATGCTGCCGTCAAAGCCCTCGCGGACCAGTTTGGGCAACATGCCGCTGTGGTCGATATGGGCGTGGGTGAGCAACACGGCATCGACGTCGGCGGGGCGAAACGGGAAGGCGCCGTAATTCAGCTCCTTCAGCGTCTTCTGGCCCTGGAACAATCCGCAATCGATCAGGAAGCGGCCCGATGCGGTTTCGACCAGATAGCAGGAGCCGGTCACGGTGCGCGCGGCGCCGCAAAATCGAAGGGTGACGCTCATGCGGTTCTCCTCAATCCAGTTCGCGGCGCAGCGCGGCGGCGAGCACGGCGTCGAGCGGGATGGTGTTGGTCGGATGCGGAACGCTCGACGTCGAGCGGATCGAACGGATTCCGGCGCGGGCGAATTCGTCGGCCATGTCGGGCGGAAACAGCGCGTGGGTGACGACGGCATCGATGGCGATGGCGCCCGCGGCGCGCAAGGCCCTTGCGCATGTCGCCAGCGTGCCGCCGGAGGAGACGATGTCGTCGACCAGCAGCACCGGCCGTCCCGCCACCGCCGCTTCTCCGGCGAAGTCGATTTCGACCGAGCGGTCGCCGCGGCGTGTCTTGCGCCCGACCGCGTGGTCGAGCCCGAGCCGTGCGGCGAGGTCGCCGACCCATTGCCGCGATTCCGCGTCGGGACCGGCCAGCACGGTTGCGCGATCGATGCCGGCGAGCGCATCGGCGATGGCCGGCATGGCCGACAGGTTGTCCGCCTCGATGCCGGGGAATACGGCGCCGATATCGGCGGTGCGATGCAGATGCGCGTCCACCGTGATCACGCGGTCGAAGTTTCCGGCAAGCATCCGGCCGACCGCACGCTGGCTGATCGCTTCGCCCGGATGGAAAGCCGCATCCTGGCGCATGTAGCACAGGTACGGCGCGACCAGCACCAGACGTCGCGCGCCGCCGCGCCGCAGCGCCTCCGCGGCGAACAGGATCGCAATCAGCTTGTCGTTCGGCTGGTCGAGGGAGGCGTAGACGATGCTTGTCGGCGCGGCGGAGCCCACCGTGACGCGAAGCTCGCCGTCGGGAAACCGGTGAAGCCCGATCTCGTGCAGCGGCAAGCCGAGCCGGGCCGCCAGCGGCCTTGCCGCGGCGATGCCGGACGGCAGGCAGTGCAGGACCGCGGCAGTCACGGCGAGGCCTTGCCGCGCGGCGTCGTCGCAGCGATGGCATAGCCGCTGTCGGCAACGGCTGCCGTTTCGGCGAGGGTGTATTCCGGCTTGTCGAAGGTGTGCACCCGGTACAGCGGCTCGCCCTGTTCGACGCGGTCGCCGATCTTCTTGAACAGTCTGATGCCGGCGCCCTTGTCGAGCGGCGCGCCCGCCGTGCGTCCCAGCCGGTTGAGCTGCAGGCAGTCGATGCCGGAAACGATGCCGTCGCGCGGCGCCTTCACCTCGAAGGTGAGAGGGCCGAGATCGCTGTTGCAATCCGACGGGCCCTGCGCGTCCATGATTCGGTGCATTTGTGTCAGCGCGGCACCGCTTTCGAGCAGGTCTCGCGCCCGGGCGTAGCCGGCGCCGCCGCGAAGCGCGGGGTCGTATTCGAGCAGATGCGCGGCAAGCCGCAACGACTTTTCGCGCAAATCCACGGGTGCCGCGGGATCGCCGGAAAGCACCGCCATCACGTCCTCGGCTTCCAGCACCGGACCGATGCCGTTGCCGATCGGCTGGCGACCGTCGGTCGTAATCACCTCGACGGAGAGCCCGAAGCGGTCGCCCACGAACTCGAAGAGTTTCCGGAGCCGCATCGCCTCGGCGGTGCCGGCGAGCTTGGCGGTCGGGCCGACCGGCAGGTCGATCAGCAGATGGGTCGAGCCGGCCGCGACCTTCTTGGAGATGATCGAGGCGACCATCTGCTCGCGGGTATCGAGGCAGAGCGGCCGCTCCACCGAGATCAGGACGTCGTCGGCCGGCGACAGATTCACATGCCCGCCCCAGATCAGGCAGCCGTTGCAGGCTGCGACGATCGACTTCATCTCGTCGGCGTCGACATTGACCCGTGCCAGTACTTCCATGGTATCGGCGGTGCCCGCCGGGGAAGTGATGGCGCGCGAAGAGGTCTTCGGGATCGTGAGCCCGTGCGCCGCCACGATCGGCACCACGATCATCGAGGTACGGTTGCCGGGGATGCCGCCGATGCAGTGCTTGTCCACCACCATCGTTTCGGGCCATTTCAACTGCGTACCCGCCTGCGCCATCGCGCGCGTCAGCGCGATCAGTTCGCTGCTGCTCATGAAGCTCGCAGAGCCCACCAGGAACGCGGCGATTTCCATGTCCGAATAGCGGTAGCGGGCGATGTCGCCGACGATCGCCTCGATCTCGGCATCGCTCAGGGTCTGTCCCTGGATCTTGGCCCGCACCGCGCCGAGGCTGTCGGGCGGGACGGCGGGCGTGACGGTGACCAGCCGTCCTTCCGGTTCGGCAAAGCGGCGAAAGGCAGGCTCGGCGAGGCCGATCTCGTCGGGCGCGACCAGGCCGTCATCGGTGATCAGCAGCGTGGCGAGCAGCACCTTGCCGTCGCAGCGCAGCTCGACCCGGCTGAAGCCGCGAAAGAGCTCGGCGCGAAGGCCCTTCGACCGCCGCGAAATGACGATGACGTTCTCGCGGCCGGTGTCGAGCCGGACGCGGCGGATCTTCAGTTGCGCGGGGGATGCCGGCTCGGGTGCCATTGAGCGAAAAGTCTATTGGCTGCCCGCCGGATACTCTTGATTCAGATCATGCCAGTCAATGCCGGAAAAATGACGTCGCAGGGCGAGGGCAGTCAGTCGGTCTCGCTGCGCGCAGGCCGCATCGCGGCAACGAGGCTGCGCAGATAATCCCTGAGCGGATGAACCGATGCCGGCTGCCGCTCTGCGGCGCGACGCTCGTCCTCTTCGTCCGCGACGAGGTCGATGTAGTTTCTGTTCGACAAACGCTTCTGCGCAGCCATGGTCCGTCCCCGGAACTGATGGCCGACTATGCATGGCGCGCGGCGGCCGGGGGTAAATTTTCGCGCCCGTACGAATACGGCGGTCGATTTCCGGGTGCTCGCCTTAACCGTTCGTTGACCGTTTTCCTCAACCAGCCGACAACCAGTCGAATTTACATTTGCAGCCGCATTGGCGCGGGGAGAACCTCGTGGGGCGTCAACAGGAGTTTTTCAGATGCGACAATTGATTTGCAGGTTCTTGCGCGACGAGTCCGGCGCGACCGCGATCGAATACTGCCTGATCGCGGCCGGCATCAGCATTGTCATCGTCGTTGCCGTCAACGGTATGGGCTCAACGCTCAACAACAGCTTCACTTCGGTGAATACCTCGATCAAGTAAGGGCGCATGTTCGATCCGCCGCTGGGAAAGGCTACCTCACAGCTCACCGCGCTCGTTGTCGGCTATCCCTGGCAGGCATTCGGCGTGGTGCTGGTCGTCGTGCTTTTCGTGATCGTGCTGCTCCGCGACGAGCAGTCCGACAGGAGCAGCGGTGGCGACTTCGACCTTGGCTTGTTCGGTGGCGACGGCGATGGCGGCGGCGACTGAGCGCCACGTGGACGACTAGCCGGCTTTAGCCGGCCTTTCTCGCCTTGCTTTGCGCGCGCACTGGTTTCTCGGCTTTCTTTGGCGCTTCCTTGACGGCACGCTTGCCGCTGCCGCTTCCCGAGATCGGCAGCAACATCTCGCGCTGGCCCTCGACGCGCTTCTTCTTGCCCTTGGCCTTTGCGGCCGGCGGCGCCTTTGCGGCCGGAGCGGCCTTGCGTTCGCCGGCGCCGGCAAGGCTCTTCTTCAGCGCATCCATCAGGTTGATGACGTTGCCGCTGGATTTCGGCGCAGGCTTTGCGCCGGTGAGCTGGCCGTTGCGCTTGCGGTTGATCAGGTCCACGAGGGCGGATTCGTAACGGTCGTCGAATTTCTCGGGCTCGAACGGCGCGGACTTCTGCTCGACGATATGCCTTGCAAGATCAAGCATGTCCTTGGTGATCTTCACGTCCTGGATGTCGTCGAAATATTCCTTTTCGTCGCGCACCTCGTACGGGTAGCGCAGCAGCGTACCCATCAGGCCGTTGTCGAGCGGCTCCAGCGCGATGATGTGCTCGCGGTTGGTCAGCACCACGCGGCCGATCGCAACCTTGTCCATCTTGCGGATGGTCTCGCGGATTACGGCGAAGGCGTCGTGGCCGACCTTGCCGTCGGGCACGAGATAATAGGGGCGGATCACATAGCGGCTGTCGATGTCGCTGCGCGGCACGAACTCGTCGATCTCGATGGTGCGGGTCGATTCCAGCGCGATATCCTCGAGTTCGTCCTTGGTGACCTCGACGTAGGTGTCGGTGTCGACCTTGTAGCCCTTGATGATGTCCTCGTTGGACACTTCCTCGCCGGTGTCGGCGTCGACCTTGGCGTATTTGATGCGGTGGCCGGTCTTGCGGTTGATCTGGTTGAAGGAGACCTTTTCGGTATCCGACGTCGCCGGATAGAGCGCGACCGGGCAGGTCACCAGCGAAAGGCGCAAAAAGCCCTTCCAATTGGCGCGGGGGGCCATGAAATCTACTCCGAAATACGCAACAGCCGACCGTTAAGCATACCACGTCCGGCGTGCGGTTTGAACGCAGGGCGCCGGGGAATCTCCCAACGGCGTTAACCGATCCAGGGACGTTCGGTTCGTCGCCAATCCGACATTCTGCCCTCATGCGCGACGCCCTGCCGCAGCCCCGCCGGGCCGGAACCTCATTCTCGACCACGCGTTACCCCCGGGACCGCCGTGCGCAAGCGACGGCCGCCGAGACGCTTTTTGAATGAGGCCACAATGGCAACACGACAACATGGCCGGATCGTCGAAACCCCGACCGAGGCGCGCCAGGCCGAACCGGGCCCGTCGGTGCTTGCGCTCCTGTCGGTGTCGACCGGGCTTGCGATCCTGATCCTGGGCATCGTCTGGTTCGTCTTTTTCAAGGCCTGACGGCCGCGGCGGCGCACTTTCACCGCTGAATTTGGGTCTGCCACGTCGGCGTGGTAGGCATCGGACGGGCGCGGCCGGATGAACAAAAAGTAATCTTGCGGCGGGTTCCCGTTCATGGCCGGTTCACGCCCCTGAGCCCCATCATGACGGCATTGTAAGGCTCACCATCGGAGGCCAGCTTGCGCTTGCTCGTCGTTGAGGACGATCCGGATCTCAATCGCCAGCTCACCACGGCACTGACCGACGCCGGCTACGTCGTAGATCGCGCCTTCGACGGCGAGGAGGGGCACTATCTCGGCGACAGCGAACCCTACGACGCCGTCGTGCTCGACATCGGCCTGCCGAAGATGGACGGCATCTCGGTGCTGGAGGCCTGGCGGCGCAACAAGCGTGTGATGCCGGTCCTGATCCTCACCGCGCGCGACCGCTGGAGCGACAAGGTGCAGGGCTTCGACGCCGGCGCCGACGACTATGTGGCAAAGCCCTTTCACCTCGAGGAGATCCTCGCGCGCATCCGCGCGCTGCTGCGCCGCTCCACCGGTCATGCCCAGGTCGAGCTCACTTGCGGCCCGGTGACGCTGAACACGCGGACCAAGCGCGTGGCCGTCAACGGCAACCCGATCAAGCTGACCTCGCACGAATACAATTTGCTCGAATACCTCATGCATCACGTCGGCCGCGTGGTGTCGCGCACTGAGCTGGTCGAGCATCTCTACGACCAGGACTTCGACCGCGACTCCAACACCATCGAAGTGTTCGTCGGCCGCATCCGCAAGAAGCTCGAGGTCGACATCATCCAGACCGTGCGCGGGCTGGGCTATCTGCTGACGCCGCCGACCGGCGCGTGACGGCGTCGCGGGGCTTCCTTTTTGCCCCAAGCATGGTCTTATCCGGAAAACCGGTGCCATTTTTTCGGATCATGCCCTGATGCGCGGCAGCTCGCTTGCCACCCGCCTGTTCCTGTCGGCGACCGCATGGGTGGTGGTGATCCTGCTGCTCACGGGCGTGGTGCTGTCGTCGGTCTACCGCAATGCGACCGAGCGCGCCTTCGACCGCCGCCTCAACCTCTATCTGCGCACGCTGATCGCCGAGGTGGCGACGCCGGACGAGCCGCCGGAGCGCCAGTTCCAGTCGCTCGGCGAGCCGCTGTTCGAGCTGCCGCTGTCCGGCTGGTACTGGCAGATCGCCCGCACCGATCTGGAGAAGGCCGAAACACGCGCCTCGCGCTCGCTCTGGGACAAGAAGCTGCCCAGGCTGGAGGACAGCGGCGCCGAGCTGACGCCGGCCGGCATAAGGCTCGGCTATGTCGACGGGCCCGAAGGCCAGACGCTGCGCATGGTGGAGCGGCCGGTCGATCTCGGCGCCGACGGCAAGTTCCTCGTCAACGTCGCGGGCGACGCCAGCGAAATCTTCGACGAGACGCGCAGCTTCGACTACTACCTCGGCGGCACCTTTGCCTCGCTGGGTATCGTGCTGCTGCTCACCACCATCTTCCAGGTCCGCTTTGGTCTTGCGCCGCTGAAGCGCATTTCCGAGGCGATCGCCGACATCCGCTCCGGCCGCGCCGAACGGCTGGAGGGTAACTTCCCGGTCGAGATCGCGCCGCTCGCACGCGAGACCAACGCGCTGATCGACGCCAACCGCGAAATCGTCGAGCGCGCGCGCACCCATGTCGGCAATCTCGCGCACGCGATCAAGACGCCGCTGTCCGTGATCGTCAACGAGGCGGCCGCCCACCGCGCCGACCCGTTCGCCGACAAGGTACTGGAACAGGCCGAAGTGATGCGCGGCCAGCTCGGCCATCACCTCGAACGCGCCCGCATTGCCGCGCGCGTCACCATCGTCGGCACGGTCACCGAGGTGGCTCCGGCCATCGAGGCGCTGCGCCGGACCATGGAGAAGATCCATCGCGACCGCGGCATCGCGATCGAGGTGCTCGCGGACCCTCGCGCCCGATTCCGCGGCGAGCGGCAGGACCTCGAGGAGATGGTGGGCAATCTCGTCGACAACGCCTGCAAATGGGCGGCTTCGCAGGTTCTGGTCGAGGTACTGGTCGAGCGGGAGGCCGAGCCCGGCGCCGGCGCCCGGATTCGCATCCTCGTCGACGACGACGGGCGAGGGTTGTCGGAGGCCGAGCGCGCCCAGGTCTCGCGCCGCGGCCAGCGGCTCGACGAATCGAAGCCGGGTTCGGGCCTCGGCCTGTCGATCGTGGTCGATCTTGCCGCCCTTTACGGCGGCAGCCTGACGCTCGGCAGCGCGCCGAGCGGCGGCCTACGCGCCGAATTGCTGCTGCCGGGGGTATAAGTAGCCGCAAAGGCAGGTATTTTTCGCCGCGGCGTGCCTGTGCGCGCGGCATTCCTAAACGACTTCTTAACGCGCAAGCCAATATGATACCCGATGGACGCCTTTGCCGTCCGTCATTCGTATCCGCAACCCGCCCCATGAATCAGGCATCGATCGAACGTCTGAGGGAGTATCTCGCACAGCTGCCGCCGCAATCGCAGGCGCTGCTGATGCGTGAGTTCGAACGCGCGCTCGAGCGGGGCGAGGACACGACGGTTGCGACCTTCGTGCTCGAGCAACTGCGCGCCATCGTACGCGGCGCGGACGAGGACGAGGAGGTGCGCCCGCGCACCGACGATCCGGCACGGTTGTTGTTCCGGCCGCTGGAGCCGTTCCTCGTGGACGGAAATTTTCCGATCCGCCCCGGCCAGATCCGCCGTGCCTCGCTGGCCCTGATCTGGCAATGGCTCGGGCGCGACGGCGCGCCGGAAGCGGTGAGCGAATTCGAGGCGGCGCTGTCGGCGGCGCGCGCGGCCGATGCGAAGGCCGGTATCGAGCCGGCGGTCCGCAAGCTGCAACTCGCCGCCGCCCAGGCGATTGTCAAGATCGCGACATCGGGCTCGCCGGACGAACGGCACCGCGCACTTTCGCGCATCGGCGCGCCGGAGATCGTCGAGGATTTGCTTGCGATCGGGTCGGTGCTGCAGGCGAGGGAGGCGTTGGAGACCCTGAACGGCAAGATGCCGGGCTATATGCGCATGTTCGGGGAATCGCAGGTCGTCTCGACCATCGCCTTCCTCAACGTGCCCTCGCTGCAGACGCCGCAGGTACTGCCGTTCGCCCTGTCGCTGGTGATGCAGCGGCTGACCTCGCCCTGGCAGATCATCCGCCTCGCGGTGACGATGGCGGCATCCGACGACGAGGTCCGGGTTGCCGCCACGCCCTATGGCGTGGCCGTCACCATTGCGCTGCACGACCTCTACTTCGTCGCGGCATGCCTGCGCACCGATATCAGGCGCGGCCATCTCGACGGAATCGCCGAGCAGCTGAAGACACTGCATGACGGTGTGCGCGGTCTGCGCACCGAGCTCGACCTGCGCAACGACTCGGCGTGGGGCAGGCAACTCGCCTCGATCCGCGCCGATATCTCCAATTCGCTGCAGTCGGAAATCGAAAGCGTTCCCGGCCGCGTCCGCCGCATCCTGCGCCAGCGTGCCGACAAGGATATCGCCGCCGCGCCGAAAATCGACATGTCGGAGGTGGAGGAAACCGCGGGCCTGATCGACTTCGTCGCGGTGTGCCGCACCTATGCCAGCGAACTCGCCATCAACGAGGTCACGTTGCGCACTTATTCCGACCTGCAGCACTACGTCGAACAATCCACCGAGGCGCTGGTGCAGTCGCTTCGCAACGAGAAGGGCCGCGCCTATCGGCAGCAGCAGGCGCAGGCAGCGATCCGGTTCTGCGAGGTGCTGTTCGGTACCGACTATGCGGCGCTGATGAGCCGGGCGGCGGAGAACGCGGTGACCGGCGACCGCAAGCCCGCCAAGGCCGGACAGAAGTAACCGGCTACAAGTAACAAACAGCAGAAATACAATTTTTAGTTGACGATACTGGATGTGCGACATACCAATGCCGCATGATTTCGATCATTAGTTTCGTAGAACTCGAAAATCAGGTGATTTCGGCGACCTACCGCAACCTGATGTTCGGCGCCACCATCGTGCTGGTTGACGAGGCGAGCGGAGATCAGCTCTCCGATCCCGTCACCAGGGTCACCTCGCGCGTGCCGGTCGGTTCAATCCGGATCAGGCTTCCCGCCTCGTTCAAGGCTGGAACCTATTTCCTGCGCGCGCTGAACGGCCATGGCCGGCATGTCGCGCAAAGCGCGCAGTTCGAGATCGCCTGAGGCGATTTGTCCGGATTTCCCCGGGCTTTCGGGCCGGAAAATCATGAGAAATGTCAATTGTCCGGAGCCTCGCCGATAGTATAAATCGCGCATCGGCGCTTCTCGACAGGGCGTCGTTTCACCGGAACCCGCTTGATGACTCTCTGGTTCGTGTTCGCGCTGATGACGGTCGCGGCGGTGTTCGCCGTGCTGTGGCCGCTTGGCCGGCGTTACGGCTCGCAAACGGGCGGCACCGAGGCGACGGTCTACCGCGACCAGCTCGCGGAGATCGATCGCGACCTTGCCGGCGGATTGATCGGCGCGGCGGAGGCCGAATCGGCGCGGATCGAGATCAGCCGCCGTTTGCTCGCCGCGACCCATGCCGAGGCCGGCCCCGAAGCGCGGCCGAGCAGGCTGCTGCGCCGCGCGGTTGCGGTGGTTGCGCTGATCGGACTTCCGGCCGCGGCAATTGCACTCTATCTGCCGCTGGGCTCGCCGCAGATCGGCGACTTTCCGCTGGCCTCGCGCTCGAAGGCGCCTGACGGTCAACAGCCGCTGGTCAATCTGGTGGCGCAGGTGGAAGCGCATCTCGAAAAGAATCCGACCGATGGCCGCGGCTGGACGGTGCTTGCGCCGGTTCTCTCGCGACTCGGCCGCCATGACGATGCCGTGCGCGCCTGGCGCAACGCGATCGCTTACGGCGGCGACAGTTCCGAACGCCGTGCCGATCTCGGCGAAGCCCTGATGGCGGCCGCCGGCGGCATCGTTACCGGCGAGTCGAAAACCGAATTCGAACGTGCGCTGGCGCTGAACGCCGGCGAGGCCAAGGCAAACTACTTCCTGGGTGTTGCGGCCGAGCAGGACGGCCGCAATGCCGACGCCGCCTCGATCTGGAAGGCGATGCTGGCCAATGCACCGGCGGACGCGCCGTGGCGTACCGTGGTGCAGACGGCGCTAGCGCGAGTCGGCGGCATGGCTCCGCCGCTCACCGACGACGCCATGGCTGCCGCCAGGGACATGAAGGAGACCGACCGCAACGAGATGGTGCGCGGCATGGTGGATCGCCTGGCGGCGCGGCTCAAGCAGAACGGCGACGACGTCGATGGTTGGCTGCGGCTGGTGCGCGCCTATCTCGTGATGGGCGAACGCGAGAAGGCATCGCTTGCCGGCGTCGATGCGCGGCAGGCGGTCGGAAGCGACGTGGAGCGCTTGCGCAAACTCAATGAGGGCCTCAAGAGTCTGGGGTTGGATGGATGACCACGCACTCGAACAAGGGCGCAGCATGACACGCAAACAACGGCGGCTCACGATGATCGGCGGCGCGCTGGCCATTCTGGCGGTGGCGGCGGGGCTGGTGCTGAACGCCATGCGCGATTCCATCGTGTTCTTCTCGACGCCGTCGATGGCGGCCGAAAAGCAGATTCCGGTCGGCAAGCGCTTCCGTCTCGGCGGACTGGTGCAGCCGGGCTCGCTCCAGCGCGGCGACAATCTCGTCGTCAATTTCGCCATCGCCGACGGCAGCACCAATCTGCCGGTCACCTTCAAGGGCATCCTGCCCGACCTGTTCCGCGAAGGGCAGGGCGTCGTCGCCGAAGGCGCGCTCGATGCCTCCGGCACCTTCCGCGCCGATACCGTGCTCGCCAAGCACGACGAGACCTACATGCCCAAGGAAGTCGCCGATGCCCTGAAGAAGCAGGGCCACTGGAAGGACGATTACGGCGCCAAGGAAAACAAGCCGACGCAAGGAGCCTCGAAGTGATCGCGGAGGCCGGCCATTACGCGCTGGTGCTGGCGCTTGCGCTTGCGCTGATCCAGTCGATCGTGCCGATCATCGGCGCGCGCCGCGGCGACGTCGCGCTGATGGAGATGGCGCGCTCGACGGCGGTTGCGCAGATGCTGTTCGTCGGCGCCTCGTTCGTGCTGCTGACGGCGCTGCACGTCAACTCGGATTTTTCCGTCACCAACGTGTTCGAGAATTCGCACTCGGCAAAGCCGCTGATCTACAAGATCACCGGCGTGTGGGGCAACCATGAGGGATCGATGCTGCTGTGGGTGGCGATCCTGGCGCTGTTCGGCGCGCTGGTCGCCCTGTTCGGCAGCAACCTGCCGCTGTCGCTGCGGGCCAACGTGCTGGCGGCGCAGGCCTGGGTCGCCGGCGCGTTCTACCTGTTCATCCTGCTCACCTCGAATCCGTTCGCGCGCATCGTTCAGCCGCCGATCGAGGGCCGTGACCTCAATCCGATCCTGCAGGATATTGGCCTCGCCGTGCATCCGCCGATGCTCTATCTCGGCTATGTCGGCTTCTCGATCTCGTTCTCCTTTGCAGTCGCAGCCCTGATCGAGGGGCGGATCGACGCCGCCTGGGCGCGCTGGGTGCGGCCGTGGACGCTGGTCGCCTGGATCTTCCTCACGCTCGGCATCGCGATGGGCTCGTACTGGGCGTACTACGAGCTCGGCTGGGGCGGCTGGTGGTTCTGGGACCCGGTGGAGAACGCCTCGCTGATGCCCTGGCTCGCCGGCACCGCATTGTTGCACTCGGCGCTGGTGATGGAGAAGCGTAACGCGCTGAAGGTCTGGACCATCCTGCTGTCGATCCTGACCTTCTCGCTGTCGCTGCTCGGCACCTTCCTGGTGCGCTCCGGCGTGCTGACGTCGGTGCACGCCTTCGCCACCGACCCCGCGCGGGGCGTGTTCATCCTCTTGATCCTCTGCGTCTTCATCGGCGGCAGCCTGGCGTTGTTCGCCTTGCGCGCGCCGCAGCTCAAGCAGGGCGGCTTGTTCGCGCCGATCTCGCGCGAGGGCGCGCTGGTGCTCAACAACCTGTTCCTGACCACGGCCTGCGCGACGGTGTTCGTCGGCACGCTGTATCCGCTGGCGCTCGAGGTGCTGACCGGCGAGAAGATTTCGGTCGGCGCGCCGTTCTTCAATCTCACCTTCGGACCGTTGTTCGTCCCCCTGCTGCTCGCCGTTCCCTTCGGGCCGCTGCTGGCCTGGAAACGCGGCGACCTGCTGGCGGCTGCGCAGCGGCTGGTCGCGGCCGGCATCGCCGCGCTGCTCGCGGTCGCGATGGTGTGGGCGTGGATGCACGGCGGGCCGGTGCTGGCGCCGCTGGCGATCGGGCTTGCGGTGTTCGTGACCGCAGGTGCGCTCAGCGACATCGCCGAGCGCACCGCGCTGTTCCGCGTTCCCCCGTCCGCCTCGCTGCGGCGCGCGCGCGGCCTGCCGCGCTCGGCCTGGGGCACGGCAATGGCCCATGCCGGCCTCGGCGTCGCGCTGATCGGCGTCGTCTGCGAGACGACATGGAACAGCGAGTACATCGCGACCATGAAGCCGGACCAGGTCGCCAAAGTCGCCGGCTACGAGCTGAAGCTCGACGGCCTGACGCAGCGGCAGGGACCGAACTACCGCGAGACGCTGGCGCAGTTTTCGGTCAGCCTCGACGGCCAGCCGATGCCGGCGATGACGCCCTCCAAGCGCAGCTTCACCACGCGCGGCATGTCGACCACGGAAGCCGCGCTGCTGACGCGCGGCGCCAGTCAGCTCTACGTCTCGCTCGGCGATGCCTCGTCGGACGGCGGCATTGCCGTGCGCATCTACTACAAGCCGCTGGTGCTGCTGATCTGGTGGGGCCCGGTGCTGATGGCCTTCGGCGGCGTGCTGTCGCTTTCCGACCGCCGCCTGCGCGTCGGCGCGCCGAAACCCGCCCGCGACGCCCGCAGATTGGAGGCCGCCGAATGAAGCGCGCGGCCGTCATCCTTGCGCTTGCCGTGGCGGTGATGGCCGGCTCGCCGGCCCGCGCCGTGCAGCCCGACGAGATCATGTCCGATCCCGTCAAGGAGGGGCGCGCCCGAGAGTTGTCCAAAGAGCTGCGCTGCATGGTCTGCCAGAACCAGTCGATCGACGATTCCGACGCGCCGCTGGCGCGGGATCTGCGCCTTCTCGTGCGCGAGCGCATCGCTGCAGGTGATTCCGATTCGCAGGTGATCGACTTCCTGGTCGCGCGCTATGGCGAGTTCGTGCTGCTGAAGCCGCGCCTCAATCCGAACACCGCGCTGCTGTGGCTGCTGCCGCCGCTGGTGCTGATGGGCGGCGGCATTGCGCTCTGGGTCTACAGCAACCGGCGGGCGCGGGCAGGGCGTGCGAACGAGGATGCCCTCATGAAGCTGACGCCCGAAGAAGAGAAACGGCTGGAGCGCTTGCTGGCTGCGGAGCCTCCAGGCGACAAGGGCGGCTAGTTCGACTGATCCCGTAGCAACACCGGCATCGACCTACGTAATGTTACGGAGGCCCGAGGCGGCGCGGCGACATTCATGCATTCTTGACGGTTTGCGCTGAAATTGCAGGGCGTTCCCGCCTCCGTTTCGAGCGATCCGATGTTCTCCAACAGCAATCTGACCATCCGCTTTCTCGTCGGCGCAGTCGTGTTCGCGCTGTTGCTGCTGCTGGGCATCGGCGGCGGCACCGGCTTCGTCGCGGTGCTCTATCTCAACAACGAGATCACCAGTCTCGCCGCCGAGTTCAAGGCGCTCAGCGGTCCCGGCCGCGATCATGCGATGCTGATCTATCAGCAGGCGCAGGCGGCATTCTCCTATTTCCTGATCGCCTGTGCCGCCATTGCGGTGGTTGCCAGCGCGGTGTGCCTGATCGCCTATTTCGCGGTCCGCGACGGCGTGATGCGGCCGCTGGCGGCGATGGTGCGTGCGATGAGCGAGGTTGCCGAACAGAAATTCGACGTTCGGATTCCCGGCCTCGGCCGCAGCAACGAGATCGGCCTCCTGGCGGGCGCCCTCGAAGTCTTCAAGAAGAACGGCATCGAGCGCCGCCGACTGACGGAGCAGGAGTTGCACGAGGCGCAGCGTCAGCGCGAGCGCACCCGCCAGCTCGACGAGCGGATCGGGCAGTTCAACGAAATGGTCGCCGGTGTCGTCGACAGCGTTGCCGCGTCCGCGGTTCGCCTGCAAAGCAACGCGGAGCGGCTGTCGCATGCCGCCAACGACACCAGCGACAAGGCGAGCGCGGTCGCCAGTGCCGCCGGCCAGGCGAGCAACAGCGTGCAGACGGTAGCCGCCTCTGCAGGGGACATGACGACCTCGATCGGCGCCATCAGCCGCCGCGTCACCGATGCGACCCAGCGCGCCGAGGGAGCCGCCGCGCAGGCCCGCAAGAGCTGCGACACCATTCACGCGCTTTCCGAAGCCGCGGAGCGGATCGGCACGGTCGTGCAACTGATCCAGGCGGTTGCCGCCCAGACCAATCTGCTGGCGCTCAACGCCACGATCGAGGCCGCGCGGGCGGGCGAGGCGGGCAAGGGGTTTGCGGTGGTCGCCTCCGAGGTCAAGAACCTCGCCGGCCAGACCAGCAAGGCGACCGAGGAAATCTCGACCCAGGTCGCCAGCATCCAGGCCATCACCGCGGAAACCCGCGGGGCCATCGACGGCATCTCGAACACGATCGCCGACATCAACGCGATCATGTCGGGGATCGACGTCGACACGGCGCAACAGCGCAACGCCACGCAGGACATTTCCAACAGCGTCCAGGTTGCCGCCAGGGGCACCAGGGACGTCAGCGACAACATCGTGCAGATCACCACCACCTCCGCGGAGACCGGCCGGATGGCGAAGGACGCGCGGGATTCCGCGGTCGATCTGTCGCGCCAGGCCGAAATCCTCAAGGACGAGGTGGGCGGCTTCATCGCCAGCGTCCGCGCCATTTGAGCCTGCGGCGGGCGAGCGGCCCGCAAGCCATTCCGGCAAGGTCAGGATCGGCCAATAAGCTATTGGAAAAGCTGCGTTAAACTGCCGCAGCCCGGCCTCGTCTCCATTACAAAAATTTAACCCCTTCGCCAGCGCGCCGTAAGGCGGGAGCCCCCATGTTCGGCTCTGTGAGGTGCACGCCCCCGCACCGTCGAAATTCTCTTCAGTTGGAGACTTACCAGAATGACTGAACGCCCCGTCGACCTCTCGAATTTCCCGTCCTACCAGGCGCCGAAGCGCCCGGTCCTTTCGCTGCGCAAGTTCGCGCTGATGGCCTCGGTCGTCGCCGGTCTCGGCGCCGCCGCCTTTGGTTTCGGCCCCACGCACGGCCCGATTGACGTCTTCTCCAGCGCGGCCCATGCGCAGGTCAACCAGGAAGTCCGCAAGGTCGCGCAGCCCACCGGCTTTGCCGACATTGTCGAGCGCGTGAAGCCTTCGGTGATTTCGGTGAAAGTCGCGATGGCCGACAAGTCCGCGAAGGACGACAGCGCCGACAAGGACGATTCGCCGTTCCAGCCGGGCTCGCCGATGGAGCGCTTCTTCCGCCGCTTCGGCGGTCCGGATGGACTGCCTCCGGGCCTGAAGGGCGGTCCGCGCGGCGGCCGTGGCCCGACGACCGGCCAGGGTTCCGGCTTCTTCATTTCGCCCGACGGCTTTGCCGTGACCAACAACCACGTGGTTGACGGCGCCGACAAGGTCGAGGTCACCACCGACGACGGCAAGACCTACACCGCCAAGGTGATCGGCACCGATCCGCGCACCGATCTGGCGCTGATCAAGGTCGCCGGCCGCACCGACTTCCCGTTTGCCAAGCTCTCGGACAGCAAGCCGCGGATCGGCGACTGGGTGCTCGCGGTCGGCAATCCCTTCGGCCTCGGCGGCACCGTGACTGCCGGCATCGTCTCGGCTTCCGGCCGCGACATCGGCAGCGGTCCGTATGACGACTTCATCCAGATCGACGCGCCCGTGAACAAGGGCAATTCCGGCGGCCCCGCGTTCGACGTGTCGGGTGAGGTGATGGGCGTCAACACCGCGATCTACTCGCCGTCCGGCGGCAGCGTCGGCATCGCGTTCTCGATCCCCGCCTCCACGGTGAAGAGCGTGATCGCCCAGCTCAAGGACAAGGGCACCGTCAGCCGCGGCTGGATCGGCGTCCAGATCCAGCCGGTCACCGCCGACATCGCCGACAGCCTCGGCATGAAGAAGGCGGAAGGCGCGCTGGTTGCCGAACCGCAGGCCAACGGTCCCGCGGCCAAGGCCGGCATCCAGTCCGGTGACGTGATTACCGGCGTCAACGGCGAGCCGGTCAAGGATGCCAAGGAACTCGCCCGCACCATCGGCGGTCTTGCGCCCGGCAATGCCGTGAAGCTGAACGTGCTGCAGAAGGGCCAGGACAAGGTCATCAACCTGACGCTCGGCCAGTTGCCGAACACGGTTGAGGCCAAGGCCGACCTCGACAAGGAGAAGGGCAAGTCCGCCCGCGGAACCGACGTGCCGAAGCTCGGCATGACGGTTGCGCCCGCCAACAGCGTTGCCGGTGCCGGCAAGGAAGGCGTCGTGGTGACCGAAGTCGATCCGAAGAGCGCCGCGGCCGAACGCGGCTTCAAGGAAGGCGACGTGATCCTCGAAGTCGGCGGCAAGACCGTGGCCAGCGCGGACGACGTCCGCGATGCCATCTCCTCCGCCCGCAGCGACAATAAGAACAGCGTGCTGATGCGCGTGAAGAGCGGCGGTTCGTCGCGCTTCGTGGCAGTGCCGCTGGCCAAGGGTTAAGTATCCAGATGGAGAGTGTCGCCGGCATCAGTCGCCCCCGCCGCGGCGCTTTCCGGGGAGCGGGTCCAAAGCTCGCTCCCTCTGGCTACCTTCCGGTGGAATACGCCCCCCTCCGTCGGAAGGGGCTTAGGGCGGCGAGGTCCCCCAGCCTCGCCGCCCGCTTTTTTCAACTCGTCGAGAGGGCGCTCCCCCGCCTTGCATGAGAGGATCAGTCACGCCATGGTGACAGAGCTCAATCCGGTGACGTCAGCCACCAACCCAAGTGCCAATCCCAGCATGCGCCTTCTGATTGTCGAAGACGACCGCGAATCCGCCGACTATCTGGTCAAGGCGTTCCGCGAGGTCGGACATGTCGCCGACCTCGCCACCGACGGCGAGGAGGGACTGGCGCTCGCCGACAGCGGCGACTACGACGTGCTGGTGGTCGACCGCATGCTGCCCAAGCGCGACGGCCTTTCGCTGATCGGTGCGCTGCGCGACAAGGGCAACCGCACGCCGGTGCTGATCCTGTCCGCGCTCGGCCAGGTCGACGACCGCATCAAGGGCCTGCGCGCCGGCGGCGACGACTATCTGCCGAAACCCTATTCGTTCGCCGAGCTGCTCGCCCGCGTCGAGGTGCTGTCGCGGCGCCACGGCGGCCCTGCGGAAGAGACCGTCTACAAGGTCGGCGATCTCGAACTCGACCGGCTGTCGCACCGCGTGGTGCGCGGCAAGGAAGAGCTGACCCTGCAGCCGCGCGAGTTCCGCCTGCTCGAATATCTGATGAAGCATGCCGGCCAGGTGGTGACGCGCACCATGCTGCTGGAGAACGTCTGGGACTATCACTTCGATCCGCAGACCAACGTCATCGACGTCCACATCTCGCGCCTGCGCTCCAAGATCGACAAGGGATTCGACCGTCCGCTGCTGCACACGATCCGCGGCGCCGGCTACATGATCCGCGACGGCATCCGGTAGAGGCCGGTGGGGGCGTTCGGCAAACTGATCCGCACCACGGCGTTTCGCCTGACGCTGGTCTATCTCCTGCTGTTCGCGCTGTTCGCGGCGTCGCTGCTGGCCTTCTTCGCCTGGAATACAAGGCGGCTGATCACCGAGCAGATCACCACCACGGTCAATGCCGAGGCCTCCGAGATCAACGAGATCTATCTCAGGCGCGGCCTGCGCGGGCTCGCCTTCACCATCGGCAACCGCGCGCTGCGGCCCGGCGCCAATCTCTATCTCCTCACCACCCCGACCGGCGTGGCGCTCGGCGGCAACGTCGCCTCGCTCTCGCCCGGCGTGATGGCGACCACCGGCTGGTCGGAAACCTCCTACCGTCGGCTCGAGGACAACGACAACGCCGAGCACCGCGCGCTGGTGAAGGTCACAGAGCTCAGCAACGGCTTTCGCCTGCTGATCGGGCGCGACCTCGAGGAGCGGCGGCGCCTGTTCGGCATCGTCGCCAAGGGCGCGCAATGGTCGCTGCTGGTCATGGTCGTGCTCGGCATCGGCGGCGGCATCTTCGTGTCGCGCCGCGTGCTGCGCCGGATCGACGCCATGACCGGCACCACCCAGCGCATCATGGCCGGCGACCTCTCGGGCCGCCTGCCGGTGGGCAGGAGCGGCGACGAGCTCGATCGGCTCGCCGGCAACCTCAATGCGATGCTGGAGCGCATCGAGGCGCTGATGAACGGCCTCAAGGAAGTCTCCGACAACATCGCGCACGACCTGAAGACGCCGCTGACGCGGCTGCGCAACCGCGCCGAGGAGGCGCTGGCGCGTGCCGGCAGCGAGGCCGATTATCGCGCGGCGCTGGAGCGCACCATCGAGGAATCCGACGGGCTGATCCGCACCTTCAACGCGCTGTTGATGATCGCGCGCGCCGAATCCGGCCAGGCGCGCGGCAACATGGACGATTTCGACGCCGCCGAAGTCGCCAACGGCATCTACGAGCTCTACGAGCCGCTCGCCGAAGACGACGGCATGACGCTGACGGTCAAGGCGGCGGCGGCGCCGCTCCACGGCAACCGCGAATTGATCAGCCAGGCACTCGCCAATCTGGTGGAGAATGCCATCAAGTACGGCAAGCCCTCGGCCGCCGCGCAGCCGCTCGGCATCAAGGCGGCGCGGGAGATCGTGATCGAGGCGCGGCGCGAGGGCGACCGGGTGCTGCTCAGCGTCACCGACCGCGGCCCCGGCATTGCCGAAGCCGACCGCAAGCACGCCATCGAGCGTTTCGTGCGCCTGGAGGCGAGCCGTACGCTGCCGGGCTCCGGCCTCGGCCTCAGTCTCGCCAATGCGGTCGCGACCCTCCATGGCGGCGAGCTTCGGCTCGGCGATGCGCATCCGGGCCTGGTGGCGACGCTGGTGCTGCCGGCGCGCAGCGGCGAGAGGCTTGCGGCGCAAACGCCGGATGTGCCACAGAAGGTGGCATGAACGCCTCCGCGCCGGGAAACGCGGAACGACATCCACTCGCCGCCCGCTTCGTTGCGGGGCCGTATGTCTCCGCTCCCGATAAAGCCGAACAACGCCTTGCCGACTGGCTCTGCGAGCTCGAGCCCGCGCATTCGGCCGCGCTCGATGCGCTGCTCGGCCATGCCAATGCGCGGGCGATCCTGCTCGGCATCGCCGAGTTCTCGCCCTACCTGTTCGACCTCGTCCGCACCGACGCGGCGCGGCTGATCCGCATTTTATCGTGCGACCCGGAGTCGCATCTCGCCTCCCTGATCGAGGACGCTTCCGCCGCGGTGTGGTCCGCCGCCGGCGAGGCCGACGTGGCGCTTATCCTCCGCCGCATGAAGGCGGAAACCGCGCTCCTCGTCGCGCTGTGCGACATCGGCGGCGTATGGCCGGTGATGCGGGTGACCGCGGCGCTGACCGATCTGGCAACCGCTTCGGTGCAGATGGCGCTGCGTTTCGTGCTGCGCAACGAGACGGCGCGCGGTCGGCTCAAGGCTCCCGACCCGGAGCATCCGGAGCGGGGCAGCGGCCTCATCGTGCTCGCCATGGGCAAGATGGGCGCGGGCGAACTGAACTATTCCAGCGACATCGATCTCATCGTGTTCTTCGATCGCAATGCGACATCGCTCGATCCGGATATCGAGCCGCAGCCGTTTTTCGTGCGCGTAACGCAAGCGATGGCGCGGCTGCTGCAGCAGCGCACCGGCGAGGGCTACGTATTCCGCGTCGACCTGCGGCTGCGGCCGGACCCGGCCTCGACCCAGGTCGCGATCTCGACCGAAGCCGCGCTGCATTACTACGAGCGGGAAGGGCGCACCTGGGAGCGTGCGGCTATGATCAAGGCGCGGCCGTGCGCCGGCGACCTTGCCGCGGGCGAAGCGCTGGTCGCCGAGATCGCACCCTTCGTCTGGCGCAAGCATCTGGATTTCGCGGCGCTCGCCGACGTCCACGATATGAAGCGGCAGATGCAGACCTATCGCGGCCAGAGCGAGATCGCGGTCGAGGGTCACAACGTCAAGGTCGGCCGCGGCGGCATCCGCGAGATCGAGTTCTTCGCCCAGACCCAGCAACTGATCGCCGGCGGCCGCCACCCGGAATTGCGGGTGCGGCCGACGCTTGCCGCGCTCGACGTGCTCGCGGCCAGCAACTGGATAACCTTTGAGGCGCGTGACGAGCTGGCGGCGGCGTACGAATTCCTGCGCCGGGTCGAGCATCGCCTGCAGATGATCGCGGACGAGCAGACCCATGCGCTGCCCGAGGAAGCCGAGGCGGTCGAACGCTTTGCCGCTTTCTTCGGCTATGACAGCCGCCAGGCCTTTGCCAAGGACCTGGTCGGCCATCTCGACATCGTGCAGGGACATTACAGCCGCCTGTTCGAGGGCGATCCGGCCGGCACGGAGAAGCTGCCCGACCTCGATTATGCCGCTGGCCCCGAGGATCAGCGCCTGCTCGATCATCTGCTGGCGCTCGGCTTCAAGAAGCCGGCGATGGTGGCCACCACCGTGCAGCAATGGCTGACCGGCGACTATCGCGCGCTCCGCAACGAGGCGACGCGAAACGCCTTCGTCGAGTTCGTGCCCGGCCTGATCGACGGCCTCGCCCATGCCGAGGAGCCCGACAATGCCGTCACCGCGTTCGATGGCTTCCTGCAGGCGCTGCAGCGCGGCGGGCGGCTGATCTCGCTGCTCAGCCAGAACCCGGATCTCGTTGCACTGGTGGCGCTGATCCTCGGCGCGGCGCCGCGGCTCGGCGACATGCTGGCGCGGCAGCCGCAGATCATGGACGGCCTGATCGACCCGCGCTTCTTCGGCGCGATGCCGGACCGCAAGGAGCTTTCCGAACGCCTCGCCGCCACGCTGAAGGACGCCGGTTCCTACGAGGACTTTCTCGACCGGCTACGCCTGTTCGGGCAGGAGAGCCTGTTCCTGATCGGCACGCGCATCCTGTCGGGTACGGTTTCCGCCCAGCAGGCCGGCGGCGCCTTCGCCGACGTCGCCGAGGGCATCGTCCACACCGTGCACGGCCTCGTCACCGACCAGTTCGCCGGACAGTACGGCAAGATCAGGGACCAGCAGACCGCGATCGTCGCCATGGGCCGGCTGGGCAGCCGCGAGATGACGGCGTCCTCCGACCTCGACCTGATTCTGCTCTACGACTACGACCACGAGCAGCCGGACTCCGACGGCGCGCGCTCGCTGCACGGCGCACAGTATTTCGCGCGCTTCACCCAGCGGCTGATCAGCGCCTTCACCACGCGCACCAATTACGGCGTGCTGTACGAGATCGACATGCGGCTGCGCCCGTCGGGCCGCGCCGGTCCGCTGGCGTCGCGGCTGGATTCCTTTGCCGACTACCAGGAGCGCGAGGCCTGGACCTGGGAGCACATGGCGCTGACCCGGGCGCGGGTGATCTCGTCGTCGCCGGAGTTCCGCCGCAAGATCGAGGAGGTTATCCGCGCCGTGCTGGTCCGTCCGCGCGACGCGACGGCCACGGCGGCCGACGTCGCCGACATGCGCCGCGCCATCGCGCAGGAAAAGGGCGAGGACGACGTCTGGGACCTGAAATATGCCGCCGGCGGCACCGTCGACATCGACTTCATCGCGCAGTACCTGCAGCTCGTCCATGCCGCCGAAAAGCCCGACATCCTCAGCGTCTCCACGCTCGCCGTGATCGACAACGCCGCGCGCCTCGGCGTGCTCGCGCAGTCCGACGCCGAGGTGCTGCGCGGGGCGGGTCGCCTCTACCACGACCTGACGCAGATCATCAGGCTCTGCGTCAGCGGCAAGTTCAATCCGGCCACGGCGGGCGAAGACCTGCTGCGCGTGATGGCGCGGGCAGGGGACACGCCGGACTTCTCGACGCTGCAGGCCCGGCTGCGCGAGACCCAGGCCGAGGTGCGGCGGGTGTTTACCGCGGTGGTGGGCTAGAGCGTTTTCCAGCGAAGTGGAAACCGGTTCGCGTGACGAAAACGCGTCAAAAAAGGAATCCAGAGCCCCGTTCCGATTCAATCGGAACGGAAACGGCTCCAGGCCGATTGGCCGGCGCTATCGGCCGATACCGAAACGAAATGGCCGCCGTCGATAGCCGCCCAAGGCGCTGTTTTTGGCTTATTTTCCGGCTCGCAGTCATGGTAGTCCTGAAGCCGAAGCCGGAACGAGGCGCCTCACTTGATCGACAAGCTTGAACTTCTGCTCGCCCTCGCCAAGGAGCGGCATTTCGGCCGCGCCGCGGAAGCCTGCGGCGTGACGCAGCCGACGATGTCCACCAGCCTCAAGCAGCTCGAGGAGATCCTCGGCGTCATGCTGGTGCAGCGCGGCTCGCGCTTCCAGGGCTTTACCCCGGAAGGCGAGCGCACGCTGGACTGGGCGCGGCGCATCGTCGGCGACTCGCGGGCCATGCGCGAGGAGATCAGGAGCCTCAAGCACAAACTTTCCGGCGAGCTGAAGATTGCGGCGATCCCGACCGTGCTCGGCATGGTGGCGCAGCTGACGACGCCGTTCCGCGCCCGTCATCCCGATGTGCGCTTCCGCATCCAGTCCTGCACCTCCTCGGACGTGCTGGGGCTGCTGGAGAATCTCGAGGTCGATGCGGGGCTCAGCTATATCGAGAACGAGCCGATCGGGAACGTGCGCACCATCCCGCTCTACAACGAGAGCTATCGTCTGCTCACCGCACGCGACGCCATGTTCGGCGACCGCGAGCAGGTGACGTGGAAGGAGGTGGGGCAGGTGCCGCTCTGCCTCCTGACCCCCGACATGCAGAACCGCCGCATCATCGACCGCGCCCTGAGCTCGGTCGGCGCCGAGGCGAAGCCGACGCTGACCTCGAACTCGACGCTCGTGCTCTATACCCACGTCAAGACCGGACGCTGGGCCAGCGTGATGCCGGCGAAATTGGCGGAGACGCTCGGCCTGTCGGATGCCGTGCGCTCCATCCCCATCGTCGATCCCGACGTCACCTACTCGATCGGGCTCGTCATTCCCCAGCGCGATCCGATGACGCCGCTGTTGGCAGCGCTGGTGCAGGTCGCGCGCGAAGTGGCGCCAAGCCTGCAGTCGTGAATTTGACGAGGAGACGACGGAAATGACTCATCCTGCGCTGGCGAGAGGCAATGTGGCCGTGATCACCGGAGGTGCCTCAGGCATCGGCCTCGCGGCGGCGATGCGCTTTGCGGCGCTTGGCATGAAGGTTTGCATCGCCGACGTCGGTGCGGACAACCTCAGGGCGGCCGAAGCGAAGTTGGCGACGGCGTCTCCCGCAGGCGGCTCGAACATCATGATCGCCAGGGTCGACGTCAGCAGCCGCGATGAACTGACGGCGCTGGAAGACGATGTTCGGAAGCGATTCGGCGGCACCGACATCCTGATGAACAATGCTGGCATATCACCCGGCGCAAAGATGTTCGGCCCGCTGGAGAACTGGCAGCGCCTGCTTGCCGTCAATCTCTGGGGCGTCATTCACGGCACGCAGGTGTTCGCCCCGCACATGATCGAGCGCGGCCGGCCCGGGCTGATCGTCAACACCGGTTCGAAGCAGGGCATCACCACGCCGCCGGGCGAACCGGCCTACAACGTCAGCAAGGCCGGCGTGAAGGCGTTCACCGAAGCGCTGCAGCACGAGCTGCGCAACATCGCCGGCTGCCGCGTCACCGCGCATCTCCTGATCCCCGGCCACGTCTTCACGGGGCTTACCGCACGCGGCCGCACCGAGAAGCCGCCCGGCGCATGGACACCCGAGCAGACGGTCGACTTCATGATCAGGAGCCTGGAGGCCGGCGACTTCTACATTCTCTGTCCCGACAACGACGTGCCGCGCCGTCTCGACGAACGTCGCATGCAGTGGGCGATCGGCGACATCGTCGAGAACCGCCCGGCGCTGTCGCGCTGGCATCCCGATTATGCCGAGGCGTTCGCGGCCTTTGTGAAGAAGGGCTGAGCGAGCGCGGAATGCGTTCGAATGCGTAGCAACCATTAAGGAGAGCGATGGCGGCTCGCCCTCCCGCACCATGATGAC
>CAZDEZ010000010.1:0-94912 GCA_964504705.1 uncultured Bradyrhizobium sp. | reverse complement strand
TCTTGGCCTTGCGCATCGACTGGATGATCTTGCCGGGCATCGAGCCGATATAGGTGCGGCGGTGACCGCGGATCTCGGCCTCGTCGCGCACGCCGCCGAGCGAGACGCGCACGAATTCGCGCCCCGTCGCCTTGGCGATCGACTTGCCGAGCGAGGTCTTGCCGACGCCGGGAGGTCCGACCAGGCACAGGATCGGCCCGGTCAGCTTGTTGGCGCGCGACTGCACCGCAAGATACTCGACGATGCGGTCCTTGACCTTCTCGAGCCCGTAGTGGTCGGCGTCCAGAACCGCCTGGGCGGCTTCCAGATCCTTCTTCACCTTGGACTTCTTGTTCCACGGGATCGACAGCAGCCAGTCGAGGTAGTTGCGCACGACGGTCGCTTCCGCGGACATCGGCGACATCTGGCGCAGCTTCTTCAGCTCGTGCTGCGCCTTCTCGCGTGCTTCCTTCGACAGCTTGGTCTTGTTGATCTTCTCTTCGAGATCGGCGAGCTCGTCCCGGCCCTCGTCGTCGCCGAGTTCCTTCTGGATCGCCTTCATCTGCTCGTTGAGGTAATATTCGCGCTGGGTCTTCTCCATCTGGCGCTTGACGCGCGAGCGGATGCGCTTCTCGACCTGCAGCACCGAGATCTCGCTCTCCATCAGCCCGAGCACCTTCTCCAGGCGCTGGGTGACCGACAGCGTCTCCAGGATGCCCTGGCGGTCGGCGATCTTCACCGCAAGGTGCGAGGCGACGGTGTCGCCCAACTTGCCGAAATCGGTGATCGACTGCACGACGCCGACGACTTCGGCGGAGATCTTCTTGTTCAGCTTTACGTAGCTTTCGAAGTCGGACACGACCGAGCGCGCCAGCGCTTCCGCTTCGACCGACTCGGCGTCGGTATCGGCAAGCGCGACCGCGGTCGCCTCGTAGTATTCGGGCCGGTCGGTGTATTTCTCGACGCGGGCGCGCGCGAGGCCTTCGACCAGCACCTTCACGGTGCCGTCGGGAAGCTTCAGGAGCTGCAGCACGCTGGCCAGCGTTCCCGTCTCGTAGATCGCATCGGGCGCCGGATCGTCGTCGGAGGCATTCTTCTGCGTCGCCAGCATCACCAGCGCGTCGTTCTTCATCACCTCTTCGAGGGCGCGGATCGACTTCTCGCGGCCGACGAACAGCGGCACGATGTTGTGCGGGAATACGACGATGTCGCGCAGCGGCAGCACGGGATAGGCGTGCGTCTCGCCGTGGACGATGGTTGGCCGGGGTTTTGAGGTCGTCATGGCCTAGCTTCCTTTTGTTGTGCCCCCTTGCACGCAGTCCGCATTGAGCGCAACCGCCACAAGGTGCCGGATTTCCGGTGCATTTTGGCCCCTAGAGAACCTCATGTCCGGGTCGTCTTTCATGACGAATCTCAAGGTGAGAGCTCGCCATCGATAGCATTAGGTGGCTATCGGGTGCGGGGGTGTCAAGTCACTGAAAAAAGTCCGCAAAATCGGACAAACGCGCAGCAACGCTTACGCTGTTACCGGCTGCGGGAAGCGCCCGCAGCGTCGGGTTTTCGGGCTGGAACAGGCCTTCAGCGGCGCCCCGGTCAGGCGCTCTGCGAGCTTTCCACCGCACGGTCGGAACGGTCCGCGTAGATGTAGAGCGGACGTGCGGTTCCCTCGACGACTTCGCGCGAGATCACGACTTCCTCGACGCCTTCCAGGCCCGGAAGGTCGAACATGGTCTCGAGCAGGATGCTCTCCAGGATCGAACGCAGGCCCCGCGCGCCGGTCTTGCGCTCGATCGCCTTGCGGGCGACCGCGCCAAGCGCCTCGTCGGCGAAGGTCAGGTCGATGTTCTCCATCTCGAACAGCCGCTGGTACTGCTTGACCAGCGCGTTCTTGGGATCGGTGAGGATCTTCTTCAGCGAGGCCTCGTCGAGGTCTTCCAGTGTGGCGACGACCGGCAAACGGCCGACGAATTCCGGGATCAGGCCGTATTTGAGCAGATCCTCGGGCTCGACATGGCGGAAGATTTCGCCGGTGCGGCGGTCTTCCGGCGCCAGCACCTGCGCGGCAAAGCCGATCGAGGTCGAACGGCCCCGCGCGGAGATGATCTTCTCCAGCCCCGAGAAGGCGCCGCCGCAGATGAACAGGATGTTGGTCGTGTCGACCTGCAGGAACTCCTGCTGCGGATGCTTGCGGCCGCCCTGCGGCGGCACGGAGGCGACCGTGCCTTCCATAATCTTCAGCAGCGCCTGCTGCACGCCTTCGCCCGACACGTCGCGGGTGATCGAGGGGTTGTCGGACTTGCGGCTGATCTTGTCGATTTCGTCGATATAGACGATGCCGCGCTGCGCGCGCTCGACGTTGTAGTCCGCGGCCTGCAGCAGCTTCAGGATGATGTTCTCGACGTCCTCGCCGACATAGCCGGCTTCGGTCAGCGTCGTGGCATCGGCCATCGTGAAGGGCACGTCAAGGATACGCGCCAGCGTCTGCGCCAGCAGCGTCTTGCCCGAGCCGGTCGGACCGATCAGCAGGATGTTGGACTTCGCCAGCTCGACGTCGTTGTGCTTGGTCTGGTGATTGAGTCGCTTGTAGTGGTTGTGAACGGCGACCGAGAGCACCTTCTTGGCGTGGCTCTGGCCGATCACGTAATCGTCCAGCACCTTGCAGATTTCCTTCGGGGTCGGAATGCCGTCGCGCGACTTGACCAGCGAGGATTTGTTCTCCTCGCGGATGATGTCCATGCAGAGTTCGACGCATTCGTCGCAGATGAAGACCGTGGGACCTGCAATCAGTTTGCGGACTTCGTGCTGGCTCTTGCCGCAGAACGAGCAATACAGCGTGTTCTTCGAGTCGCTCGTGCCGACCTTACTCATTCCTGTCTCCGTCCGCCGTTCGAACACTTGCCCGATCGGCCCGTTCCGGCACACTGCCGGCTTTCTGGGCTTAGATAGAGCAAATCTCGTACCAAAAAAGGCCTCACGCAGTACATCCCGTGCGAATCACGGTTTATTCGATTCTCCCGCGATCATAACTGATCCCACACAGCCAACCATGCTGACACCCGACTATCAAGAATTCGCTAATCGGGCCGATCCCGGGGACCGTGACAATACCGTGATTTGCCCCCTGATTTGGGGCGGTTTTGTCGAAATCGGATGAGCGTTGCGCGTTTACCACGGAAATGGGACCGAAACCGGAACTTTCCGCGTCAGGGAGCGCCAAGCATGCCCTTCAAGCCCGTGTAAACCGATCCCGCGGCGGTTGCCGCGACGCCCGCCAGCGGGCCGATCGTTCGCATGAGATCCTGGATGCGCCGCGCGCGCCGGCGCATGGTTTCATCGGCGACGTGGCGTCCCAGCATGCGGGCCGCGCGGTACGCCGCCGCGCTCGGCTTGCCGTCCGAGGCAATGGTGCTCGGCAGCATCCACAGCGCCAGGATCACCAGGATATTGCCGGTGAGGAAACTGAGCGCGATGCTCAAGCCGTATTCGATGGTTTCGCGCCACTCGCGAAAGCTCGTTGGCACGAGCGGCGTTCCGTCGACCCAGGACACGACCGCAAACATGCCGAACACGCTGAGCGAGGCCGTCAGCACGCCGAGCCCGAACCCGCCGCGATAGCCGATCCTGCTGAAGGCGTGAGCGGCCATGCCGAACGGAAGCGGGATGATGACCGATGCGATGCGCAGATAGAGCTGCGGCAAGTCGAACTTCATGACCACCACATAGTGCGCAGCCAGCAGCAGCAATGCCGGCAGGAGCACGTAGATGCCGCCGTTGAGGAACATGAACCGCAGCGGACGGTCGAACATCGCAAGCGACGTGTTGACCTTGTCGAGCTGCCGCTGCATCCGGTCGAGCTCCGCGACGATCTTCTGGACCTCGTGGAGGACCGGCAGGGCGATGCGCAGATCGCGGCCGCAGTGCTGGCAGACCGTGGCCTCGTCCTTGATCGTCTCGGCGCAGAACGGGCACTCCATCGCGGCTAGGCCGGTCGGGAACGGGAGAAGCGCGCGCGCTTGGCTGCAAGCCGCGCCTGTGCCGCTTCGAGCTCGCCGCGCAACTTGTCGCGCTTGTGCAGGAGTTCCGTCCGCTCGGCGAGCAACGCTTCAGGCACCGCCGTGTCGCGCCCGCAGCTCGGGCAGACCGGCGCCTGTTCGCCCTTTTCCGAGTGGCAGAACGGACAGAGCATCGATTCAGGGCGCGATCTTGAGCATGAAGCTCGTGGTGGAGACGCGGCCTTCGGAATCCTTGACGTCGATCCGGACCAGATGATCGCCGGGCGGCAGCTGCGCGTCCGGCATGTCGATGCCGGTCGGTTGCGTAAACGGCTTCACGCGCGAGGTAAGATCGACGTTGGGCTGCTTGAGGTACATCACCTTCACCCCGTCGGGGTCGATGCTCGAGCCGCCCAGCGGTTGGAACTTGACCTTGAAGCGGATCGGGGACTTCGCGGCGCCCTCCTCCGTCACGGTGATTTTCGGCCCGCGGGTGATGCCGCGGTTCGACGTCGCCACCGCGCCTTTCATGGCCGGCAGCGCCGCCTCTTCCGGCGTGATCAGTGCCGCCGCGAAGGCGGAGGTCGGCATGGCGACGAGGCTCGCAAGGAACGCGGTCCGGATGGACTTGGTCGATTTGACTGACATGGAAATGCTCACTCGCTGGTTCACAGGCTATTGATGTCGTCCGGCGGGGTCAACGACGTCCCCCGTCGCCGATGATGGTGTAGGGCGCCCAGAACAGCGGGTGGGCGTAGGTGAACTCGGTTTTGCCGGACGCATCGAGAAAGCCCTTGCCGTCCATCAGCGCGATCGTCGCCTGGCGCAGCGCTTCGCCACGGGTCAGCTTCGGATCGTCGGCCTGGCGCTTGAACAGGTCGGTGATCAGGTCCTTTGCGGACTGCGAATGCACCGACCAGTTGGTGACCAGAAGCGCCCGCGTCCCTGCATAGAAAAAAGCGCGGCCAAGGCCCGAGGCGGCTTCCGCGCCCGCGCCCGCACCTGCGCCGGTATTGCAGGCCGACAGCACTACCCAGTCGGCATCGAGCTTCAGCGACAGGATTTCCTCCATGGTCAGGAGCCCGTCGCCCTCGCCGCCGGAGACCGAAGGCGCCGATAGCGCCAGCGCCGGCTGGGTCAGTCCGTCGAGTTCGCCCGGCACCAGGCCGTGGGTGGCGAAAGCGACGATCTTGAAGCCGGAGAGGTTCGCGGACTTCACCGCCTTCTCGTTGGCGTCCTTGCCGAGGTTGAGCACCTTGGTCGGATCGGCCTGCAGCGCCAGCGCGATCGATTTCAACTCGTCGGCGGTGTCGGGCAGCCGCGGCAACATGCCGATGTCGGCCTTGTCGGCATCGTCGAGTTGCGGGCTGTTGCGTCGCTTCAGCGGAACGCCGCGCGTGGCCGAGGCATCCGCAAGCTGCACCGGCTTGCCGCCCTCCTCGGCCTGTTCCTTGTTGAACCAGGGATCGCCGAACGCGATCAGATCCTGCCGCGCCGCCTTGCCCGCCGGAAGCTTGCGCAGGGTTTGCAGCGCGGAGACCGACGGCACCACGGTGACTGCATGCGTGCGAGCGAGCCACGGCACGTTGCGGTAGCTCGAAAACAGCGGATCGTCGTCCGCCTTGATCTCCGCCGGCGCCGTCGGCAGCAGCGACAGCGGCAGCAGGCCGAGCGCGCCGTTGGTGACGACGATCAGGTTCTTCGCTCCCTTCCAGTCATCCTCGATGCCCTTGAGCAACTTTCCGTACAGTTCGGAGGCGAGCTTGACGTCGAACGGGGGAATGTCCGAAATCATCGCCGCCTTCGGCTCGAGCGCCTCGCGAAGCTTGTTGACCTTGGTGTTGAGGTCGCCGAGCGTCATGCCGATGCGCGCGAATTTGACGGGAGCACCCTTGCGCGCCACCCAGACGAAACTGTCGAAGCGGCCGAAATAGAACGACAGCATCGCCTCGTCGTCGGCGAGCTGCTTCTGCAGGTCGGCCACGGTCGGCGGCGGCGGATTCACCAGGTTGCCGTATAGCGGGAACTTTTGCGCGATATCCTTCAGCGCCTTTGCCCGGGCATTCTGCAGCGAACCGATCTCGGCCTGGATCGCCTTGACGGCCTTCTCGTCGCGCTCCTCCGGCGGCAACGACAGCAGGTTGTTCAGCACCGCCACCGCGGCGCCGACCTTCTTCTCGCCGTCCTGCGAGGCGCGGATCAGGTCGGCAAGCTCCGGATTGTCGGTCGCCGAGCGCGCCGACGAGGCCTGCAGCGCCCGCTGCACCGCCTGCCCGCGCAGCAGGTCGGCATGGCCGAAGGTCTCCTCCGCCACGTTCGGCCCGGCCAGCGCCGGATTGACCGCAAGCACGCGCAGATAGCCTTCGAGGACGAACCGCACGCGCCCCTCGCGCGCCGCCGCGGTGGCGCCGCTGTCATCGTCGCCGCCTCCGGTGGGGGCCAGCAGGACAGACAGCGACTCCTTGAAGGCCTGCAGCGCTTCCGCGGGCCTGGAGGCCCGCGCCAATGCGATCGCATAGAAGCCGCGCGCCACCGCCGTAATGTGGCTGTTGTCGCCCGACCGGCTGCGTTCGCGCTCGTAGGTGCGCTGCGCGATCTCGAGCGCGTTGGCGGCGTCGCCCTGGGTCAGCAGGACCGAGACCCGTGACAGGCCACTCGTGATCGCCTCGCGCCGCTTCGGCTCCCATTTGGCGGTCCAGACGTCGATCTGGTCGTAGAGCTTGCTGGCCTCGTCGTAGCGCCGTTGCAGGCTGATGATTTGCGCAAGGTAGGAATGGGCGTTGACCATGACACCGGCTTCGGCGGGATAGCCGAGCCCGGTGTAGATATCGATCACCTGGCGCTGCAACTGTTCGGCGTCCTGGTAGCGGCCCTGCTCCTGCACGACGAAGACGAGGACGCTGAGTACGCCGGCGGTGTCGACGTGGTACTTGCCGGACTTGCTGAGACGGTTCAGCAGCGCGCGGCGAACGTCGGCTTCGCCCTCGCCGACGCGGCCCTGCCTCACCTTGACCCGGCCCTCCAGCGCAAGCGCCCAGTCGGCCGCCCGCTCGACTTCGCCTTCCGGCGGCTTGCTCTCCCATTGGGCGAGATATTTCAGCGACTCGAGATAGGAGGCTGCCGCCTTGCGGTAGTTCGCCTCGGCCTCGGCGTGCTGGCCGCGCGCTTCCGCCACGCGGGCGTCGCCGTCGTGGACATAGGCCTGCCAGTTCGCGCCGTAGATCGGGAAGCTCGGCCTGCGTCGGTCCTCCGCGAACATGGCGCGATTGCGCGCGGCATAGCCCTCCGCGGCGTTGATGTCGCCGTTGCGGATCGCGGCCGAGAGGAAGCCGAAATTCAGGCCGTACAGCCTGCCCTTGCCCTTGGTGGAGAAGGCCGCCAATTGCCTCGCCACGATCTCATTGGCGCGCTTGTGCTGGCCGGCGTCGCGAAGCCGGCGCATGAGGAACTGCTCGTAGCGGCTGAGCACGGCGTGATAGTCGGCGCCCTTGCCGTGGCTGACGGCGAGTTCGGCATCGGCCAGCGCTTCCTCGTTGCGACCGAGCTGCGCCCGCGCCTGCCCGCGCTTGTAGTGGAACTCGGCGAGTTGAAGCCCCTTCAGATTGTCGGGCACCGCCGCGTCGGCGGTCGTCCGCAATTGCTCGGTGCGCGCCGGATCGGGCTTCTGCTGATCGAGGATGGCCGTGATGTCGGAGACGGTGCGGGGCGGCGCGACCAGGCTTACCGGTGCGACCCTGGCAATGTCGGCCGCGGTCGGCGCCTCCTCCGGCTTTGCCGCCGCCTTCGGCAGCGACTTCTCCATCGCCGCCTGAACGCAGGCCTGCACCTTCGGCTTGGCCTTGTCGAAGCAGGTCGGGCGGCTGCCGCCGCCCTTCATGCAGGCCACGACGATCGGCCGGCCGACGCTCTCGCGGCAGTTTTCGACCACTTGCTTGGGGCTGGCGGCCGAGGCCGGAGCTGCAGCAAGCAAAAGGAAAAGAGACGCTGCGGTAATTCGCAGACCGATCATGAATAGCCCCGCGAACCCAAAGGAAATCGCGCTTGAAAAACAGGAGCTATTTGAAGGCAAACGGTCGGGCGCGGTCAAGCGCCGTGCAGGTCATGCGCTGGTACGAAAGCGCGCACCGGATCAGGAAGGAACCGCGCGGTTCCATCCCGCAAATGCCGATACGACGCAACCTCGAATTGTCTTACGCAGCCTTTGCCGACGCTGGATCTTCCGGCCGCTTGTCGATCACCTTGTCGACGAGACCGAACGCCTTGGCGTCATCGGCGGTGAGGAACTTGTCGCGCTCCAGCGCATCCTCGATCGCCTTGTAGTTCTGGCCGGTGTGCTTCACGTAGATTTCGTTGAGGCGCTTCTTGAGATTGAGGATCTCCTGCGCGTGCAGCATGATGTCGGTGGCCTGACCCTGGAAGCCGCCGGAGGGCTGGTGCACCATGATGCGGGAATTCGGCAGCGAGAAGCGCATGTCCTTTTCGCCGGCCGCGAGCAGCAGCGAGCCCATCGAGGCCGCCTGCCCCGTGCACAGCGTCGACACCGGCGGGCGGATGAACTGCATGGTGTCGTAGATCGCAAGGCCCGACGTCACCACGCCGCCCGGCGAGTTGATGTACATCGAGATTTCCTTCTTCGGGTTCTCGGCCTCGAGGAACAGGAGTTGGGCGACGACCAGCGTCGACATGCCGTCCTCGACCGGGCCGGTCAGAAAGATGATGCGCTCCTTCAGCAGGCGCGAAAAGATGTCGTAGGCGCGTTCGCCGCGATTGGTCTGCTCGACGACCATCGGCACGAGGTTCATGTAGGTTTCAACGGGATCGCGCATGAGTCACCTCAGGTGATGCAGGGGTAAGGACTGTTCGCACAGATATGGGCCAGATCGCCGGCCGGCAAGGCCGGGATCCTCGACGACCCGGGGATCGTCGGCCTCGTACGCGCACTAGTTCAAGCTGATTCGGAACCGCCGGCCTAGCGAGGTGTGCCCGCGCCGGGCCGGTTTCGCCGTTCATCCTTAACGCGAGGTACCGCTGTCAGGCGGCGGTTTTCTCATCTTCCTCTTCCTTGAACAGGTCCTCGCGGGTGACCTTCTTTTCGGTCACGTTGGCGAGTTCGAGCAGGAAGTCCACCACCTTGTCCTCGTAGATCGGCGCGCGAAGCTGGGCGAGCGCATTGGCGTTGTTGCGGTAGTAATCCCAGACTTCCTTCTCGCGGCCCGGCATCGAGCGGGCGCGTTCGATCACGGCGCGGCTGACTTCCTCGTCGGAGACGGTGATCTTGTTCTTCTCGCCGATCTCCGAGAGCACGAGCCCGAGACGGACTCTGCGGTCGGCGATCTTCTGGTACTCTTCCTTGGCCGCTTCCTCGGTGGTGTTCTCGTCGGCAAAGCTCTTGCCGCTGGAATCCATCTCGGCCTTGATCGAGTTCCACATCAGATTGAACTCTTCGGCGACCAGCGAGGGCGGCGCCTCGAACTTGTGGCTCTCGTCGAGGGCGTCGAGCAGCGCGCGCTTGACGCGCTGGCGGATCGCGCCGGCGAACTCGGCCTTCAGGCGCTCGCGCGCGGCTTCCTTCAGCTTGTCGAGCGATTCAAGGCCCAGCGACTTGGCGAACTCGTCGTCGATCACGGTCTCGCCGGGGGCTTCAATCGCGGTCACCGTGGTCTCGAACTCGGCGGGCTGGCCGGCCAGCTTCTCGCTCGCGTAGTTCTTCGGGAAGGAAACCTTCACGGTGCGGGTCTCGCCGGCGCCGGCGCCGATCAGCTGATCCTCGAAGCCGGGGATGAACTGGCCGGAGCCGATCACGAGCTGAATGCCCTCGCCGGTGCCGCCGTCGAAGAGCTCGCCATTGATGGTGCCCTTGAAGCTGATCGTGAGGCGATCGCCGGTCTCGGCCTTGGCGCCCTCGGCCTTCGCCGCATACGGACGGCTCTGGTCGGCGATGCGCTTGACCGCCTCGTCGACGTCGCCGTCGGTGACCTCGACCACCGGCTTCTCGACCTTGAAGCTCTTGAAGTCGGCCAGCGCGATCGGTGGCACCACCTCGATCGCCACCGTGTAGGTGAGATCGCTCTTGCCCGAGAGCAGTTCCTCGACTTCCTTCTGTTCGGTCGGCATCGTCACCTTGGGCTCGGAGGCCAGGCGGAATCCGCGTTCGGTGAAGATCTTGGTGTTGGTGTCGCGGATGGTCTCGTCGATGGTCTCCGCCATCACCGAGCGGCCGTAGATCTTCTTCAGATGCGCCACCGGCACCTTGCCGGGACGGAAGCCGTTGAGGCGGACCTTGTCCTTGAGATCGACGAGGCGCGCATCCGCCTTGGCGTCGAGATCGGTCGCGGGAACGCTGACCTTGAATTCGTGCTTCAGTCCCTCGGAAAGGGTTTCGGTGACCTGCATCGTCGTCTTCTTCCGCGTTCGTCCGGCTCTCGATCGAGCCGGTGATTGTCAAAACGTGCGGCGCCGGCCGGATGGCCTTGCGCCAGTGGTTTGGCGAACCGGCATCCCCGTGCGGGGAATTGGTCCTCCGGAAATCGTCGGGCAAACGCTGAAAGCGCTTGGTGCGGGCGGAGGGACTCGAACCCCCACAACTTTCGTCACTGGAACCTAAATCCAGCGCGTCTACCAGTTCCGCCACGCCCGCTTGAATAGCATCATTGGTCCGGCCGCGATGCCGCGGGCGGCGGCTTATATCACGCGGCCATGGCTTCGCAGCAAAAAAATGGCCCGTCCCGGCCGCATTGGGCCAAACCGCCGCAACTGGACATCCGGCAGCAAAAATGGTCCGGATCGGCCTGATGGCAAGCGAGATTTTGCGGATGGACCGACGCGAGCTGATGGCGGGGGTTGGGGCGGCCTCGCTCGGCCTGCTGCTTCCCGGGGGCAGCGCCGCGCAGGGGAGCCCGTCGGTCGCGATCAGGGCTCACCGGGGTGCCCTGCCCCTGCGTTCCGGAAGCCCGGAAACGCCGGTCTGGATGCTGGCCGCACCGGAGCTCCGCTTCCGCCGCGGCGACAGCCTGCAGGTCGAATTCGCCAATGACCTGACGGTCCCCGTCGGGCTCGACTGGCGCGGCATCGACGGGGTTCCTGCCATCGAGCCTCTCATCGGCCGCAGGCTGCTGGCAGCCTCGGGCTGGGAAAAGGTCCGGATTCCATTGCGCCAGGCCGGGACCTTCCTGTGCGACATGAGCCTGCTCGCGGTCCACGATGCGTTGCCGGCGCGCGGTCAGCCCGTGGTGGTCTCCGAGAGCGAGTCCGTCGGCGTCGATCGCGACGCCGTGCTTCTGGTCGAGGAGTGGCGCCTGCGGGCCGACGGGACGGCGGCCGTGCCAGGCACCGACGCAAACGAAACCGCGGCTTCCTATACACTTAACGGGAAACCTTCACTGGATGTCTCAGCGCGATCCAACGAGCGCTTGAGACTTCGCTTCATCAACGGCAGCCGGCGCACCGTCATCGCGCTGAAACTGGAATCCGTCGACGTCACGGTCATGGCCATCGACAGCCAGCCGGCCGAGCCATTCCCGGCCCGTAACGGCGCGCTCGTGCTGGCGCCGGGCAGCCGGGTCGACGCCTTTGTCGACGTCACGGCGCCACCAGGATCGAACCTCAAGATTCTGCTCCACGAGGGCAAGCAGGCCAGGACCATTGGCTTCATCATCGTCTCGCGCGACCCGCCGGCGCGCCCGGCGCCGCTGCCGCCGCCTCCGCCGCTGCCCTCGAACGGACTGCCGGCAAAGCTCGACCTCAAGAATGCGCTCCGGGCCGATCTCGCGTTGAACGGACCGGAGTGGAATCCAACGGTAAGCATTGCCATCTCGCTCAAGCCAGCCTTCCGCGCCAAGACCGGGCGTGTCGTGGTGCTGGCGCTGACCAACCGCACCGAGATCGCAACCGTGTTTCGTTTGCACGGTCACCACTTCCGCCTGCTCGACAAGCTCGACGACGGCTGGAAACCGTTCTGGCTCGACACGCTCGCCATCGAGCCCGGCCAGACCGAGCGCATCGCCTTTGCCGCCGAACATGCCGGGCACTGGCTGATCGAATCCGTGGCCACCGATTGGGCCGCACCGCGCTTCGTGCGATGGTATGCGGTCGACTAAGGAGAATGACATGAGCCAAGCCACACCAGCGATCCGCGGCGTGAAGGCGCGGGCCGTCGTCGTTCCGCTCAAGCGCCCGGTGAAGAACGCCTTCGGCATCTTCACGTCGGGTCCGCTGGTGTTGATCGACGTCGAGACCGACCAGGGCGTCACCGGCCGCGCCTACATCTTTGCCTACAGCAATCTCACGCTGAAGCCGCTGGTGCAGCTGATCGAGGATCTCGGCCGCGAGCTGATCGGCAAGGCCATTGTGCCGTTCGAGCTGATGGCGGCGATGGACGCGAAGTTTCGCCTGCTCGGCTGGCAGGGCCTGGTCGGCATGGCCGTCGGCGGCCTCGACATGGCCTGCTGGGATGCGCTCGGCCAGTGCGCCGGCAAGACGGTCGCCGAACTGCTTGGCGGCGCGCCGAAACCGATCAAGGCTTATGACAGTTATGGCGCCGTCGATCCCGTCAAGGACGAGAGGGAGCTGCGGCGTTCGCTGGACCAGGGTTTCGTCGGTATCAAGATCAAGGGCGGCGACGGCGATGCCGCCAACGACGAGCGCGTGGTCAGCGGCGTGCGCAAATTGCTCGGCGACGACATCGCCCTGATGATCGACTTCAACCAGTCGCTCGATCCGGCGGAAGCTACGCGCCGCATCGAGCGGCTCGCGCCCTACGACCTGCACTGGATCGAGGAGCCGGTCGCGCAGGAGAACTTGCTCGGCCACGCCAAGGTGCGCGCCACCTCGCCCACGCCGATTCAGGCCGGCGAGAACTGGTGGTTTCCTCGCGGCTTTGCCGAAGCGATCTCAGCGGGCGCTTCCGACTTCATCATGCCCGACCTGATGAAGTGCGGCGGCATCACCGGGTGGATGCGGATCGCCGGGCAAGCGGAAGCCGCGTCCATTCCCCAATCGAGCCATTTGTTCGCCGAAGCCAGCGCCCATGTGCTGGCGGTGACGCCAACCGCGCATTGGCTGGAGTTTCTGGACTTCGCGGGCTCGATCCTCGCAAAGCCAGCGGAGATCGTCGACGGCAAGCTGACCGCGCGCGGACCGGGGCTCGGAATGGAATGGGACGAAGCCGCGGTGAGGAAATATCTCGTCTAGGGCGCGCACTCCTCAGCCGGATGTCGTCGTCCCGGGGGGCCGTTTGCGCCGCGCAGGTCGAGATCCACCACGGCTCTGGTGATCTTCATCCGCTCTTCCTGCTTTGCGACCCAAAGCAGATGCACAAGTTCAGGAAGCCAGTCTAGCGTCGCGCCGGTTAGCGCACCGCGGCGATCATCCTTGCCGGGACTGATGGACGAAGGCCCAGGCCTCGGGAAAACCTCGGGAGCCTCGATGCCGGCAGTCTTTCCGGAAGCTGGCCGAAACAGGCAATGGCTTGCGTCATCGCGGCCCGGATGGCCGGTTCGATCTTCGCGCAAATGAACCAGCAGATCAGGACCAGAATGCCGAGCTGGACCCACACAGCCAGGGTGGGATCGAGGCCAGCGTCGACCAGGACCCGAATAATCGCGGTGCCCGTGATGTTGTGGGTGAGATAGAGCGGGTATGTGATCAGACCGAGCGTTCTCAACCAAGCCGGCGCTACAGACGAAGCGGTGGCTGCAGGGCGCTTGTTCCTATGCGCGCACCAGGCAATGAGGCCCACCGCCGCCGCCCAAACCGCGATCGGCACAAAGGCGGACTGATCCGAGATGGCGGATATGTTCGTCAGGAAGAACGAAGCAAAGAAGTAGATTTCGGCGGCGCCGGAAAGACAGGTGACGGCGACGGCAAGCCATTCGAGCTTGGTCAATTCCCTGTTGGCGGAAATGAAGAGCCAGATGCCGAGCGCAAAGAAGCAGCCATGGGTCAGCAGGAATGCTGCGGCCGGCACCCGGAACATCAGAATGACGAGATAGGGCAAGTCGGGGTACGTCGTGCATGACAGCACTATCATCGTGATCGCATTGAACACGGCGCTGTAGATGGTGAGGCCGAAAGCCAGGTGCCGCAGGGTTATCTTCTTCGTCAGCATCGCGCAGAACACGAGCCCATAGAACGCCATCTCGGCGGCCAGTGTCCAATAGACGCCGTCGAGCCATTGACCCGTGACTCCCTTGGGAACGAGCGTCATGGCGTGGATGTAGGGCAGGATGAATTCGGATGCTTTGCCACTGCCAAAGAGAACCAGAACGAGGAAGCTCGCGGTGGCGGCAATCCAGACCGCCGGATAAAGCCGGAGCACGCGGCCAAGAAGAAACTCTGTCGGGGAAGCCTTGCTCGCGGAATTCGCGATGACGAAGCCGGAAATAACAAAGAATATTTCAACGCCCACCCAGCCGAACCATGTGAAGGCCGCGGCGGACGGGTAGAGAACGTCGGCGGCGACGTAGCGCTCGGAACCCGGAACGCCAATCGACACCCAGGCCCAGGACCAGAACATCTGGTGAAAAATCGCGACGCCAACGGCAGCCCCGAAGCGCAGCGGATCCAACAGGGAAAAATGGTTCTTCACGGGGGTGCTTCCAATCCATGAAACGATCCCGTTGCAGATACTGGAATCCCCTCACCGACCTCTGCGAAGTTGGTCACACTTTCGAAGCGCCCGGTTCGATCGCTCAGACCGTCGGGGGCCATGGCCAAAATCGGCGTGAAACGGGCCGCCTTCCCGGTTGGGAAGCCGCATACAGGCGCGCGAGGCGCGTTCGCACTGTGTGATTTTTCTCACGCGGTGCCTTGGTCTTTGCGCTAACGAAGTTGTGAGCGGACCAAATCCGAAGCCGCCAGGCGTACCGAATTTATGCGGGTCTAATAATCGATCCCGAACGCGTCATAGAGCCGGCGGAACACCGCCGGCATCACTTCCGGCAAGTCTTCCGCGATCAGGCCGGGGCCCGCCTCGCGCGCGCCCTCGCCGTGCATCCACACGCCGATGCTGGCGGCTTCGAAGGCCGGCACGCCCTGCGCCATCATCGCTGCGATGATGCCGGCGAGCACGTCGCCGGCGCCGGCGGTGGCGAGCCATGGCGGCGCGTTGGCGGCAATGGTGGCGCGGCCGTCGGGTGCGGCCACCACGGTGTCGGCGCCCTTCAGCAGCACCACCGCGCCGGATCGCTGCGCGGCATCGCGCACGCGCTCGAGCTTGGAGCGGCCGGGGTTCTTGTTGCTGATGTCGGAAAACAGGCGCGGAAATTCGCCCTCATGCGGGGTCAGCACGACCTGCGGGTCGGCCGAGGCCTTGATGGATTCGAACAGGCGGTCTGGCGTCTCGGCAAAGCTCGTCAGCGCATCCGCATCCAGCACGAGATGCCGTTGCGCCGACAGCGCGGTGTGCACGAAATCGCGGGTGCGTTCGCTTACTCCCGCGCCCGGGCCGATCACGCAGGCGTTGAAGCGGCGATCCTCGAGGAATTCGCCGAACTCGATCGGCGTATCGACGGCGCGCACCATCACCGCGGTCAGGGCCGCCGCATTCACCGCCAGCGCCTCGCGCGGCGAAGCAACCGTCACCAGCCCTGCGCCGGCCCGCAGCGCGCCGCGTGCGGCAAGCCTTGCCGCGCCGGTGGACGCCATCTCGCCCGACACTACCACCGCATGCCCGCGGGCGTACTTGTGTCCGTCCATCCGCGGCACCGGGAACGATGACCGCCAGGTATCGGGGACATTCTCGAAGGTCTGCGGCCTGATCTCGCCGAGCACGCTCCTGGCGATACCGATGTCGGCGAGGCGGACGCGGCCGCAATGCTGGCGGCCCGGCAGCAGCAGATGCGCGGGCTTGCGGCGGAAGAACGTCACGGTTTCGGTGGCGCGCACGGCGGCGCCCATTACCTGCCCCGTCGTGCCGTTGATGCCGCTCGGCAGGTCGACGGCCAGCACCGGGGCGCCGTTGCCGTTGATCGCCTCGATCATTTCGAGCGGCTCGCCCTTCACCGGCCGGTTCAGCCCCGCGCCGAACAGCGCGTCGATGATCAGTGCGGGCCTGCCGAGCGCCTGCGGGTTGAACGGCAGCACCGGATATTTCCAGCCCCGCGCCGCCGAAGCCGCGTCGCCTTGCAGACTGTCGCGCTCGCACAGCAGCACCACCGAAACCTCGCGGCCGCGCGCGGCAAGCTCGGCCGCGGCCACGAAGCCGTCGCCGCCATTGTTGCCGCGGCCGGCGACCACGACGATCGGGCCCTCCTCGGCCAGATCCATGGCGGCTTCCGCGACCGCCTGGCCGGCGCTCAACATCAGCGCGAAGCCCGGCGTACCGGCCGCGATCGTCAGGTGATCGGCCCGCTCCATTTCGGATGTCGTGAGAACTTCCATGCCAAATCCTGATCCAAACGCCCTTTACTGAGGCACTTCAATTCCCGGCTTGAACGCAGCAGGCCGAAGTCTGCATACGAATTGATCTGTTTGCCTATTTTATAGGCCGGCGTATCATGGGCACATTGCTCGCGACTCCACCGGCTGCCCGTTAAAAGTCTGATAACACTCCAAAATCAGACAGGTTAACAACTTGGCATAGACCCTGCTTTTGAGGAAGCCGCTGAGGATGATGGGTAATCGCGAGTATTTTCCGGCAGTTCGCCGGATATTGAGAGCATCGAACGAGCCGCGCGGCAGCACAACCGTCGAGAACGCGCGGCAGTCTGGAATTCAAGGAAGCGCCGGGAGAAAAAATCAGTGAAGAAGATCGAGGCCATCATCAAGCCGTTCAAACTCGACGAGGTGAAGGAGGCGCTTCAGGAAGTCGGACTGCAGGGCATCACCGTCACCGAAGCCAAGGGTTTTGGGCGGCAGAAGGGCCATGCGGAACTATATCGCGGTGCAGAATATATCGTCGACTTCCTGCCCAAGGTGAAGATCGAGATCGTCATCGGCGACGACCTGGTCGAGAAGGCGATCGACGCCATCCGCCGCGCCGCCCAGACCGGCCGCATCGGCGACGGCAAAATCTTCGTTTCCAACATCGAGGAAGCGATCCGTATCCGAACCGGCGAATCCGGGCTGGACGCTATCTAAGCTGTTTGCTATCGGAAATTTCGCGGCAAAAACAAGAAAAACGGGCTGCTCTCGGCAGCCTGATTTCGCCCGCCACTCGCTCGCCGTTCACTCCAGGAAACCGACCCGCCAGAGATAAGGGGAATTCATGAAGACCGCCAAAGACGTCCTGAAATCGATCAAGGACAACGACGTCAAATACGTCGACCTGCGCTTCACCGACCCGCGCGGCAAGTGGCAGCACGTGACGTTCGACGTCGGCATGATCGAAGAGGAAACCTTCGCCGAAGGCCAGATGTTCGACGGCTCGTCGATTGCCGGCTGGAAGGCGATCAACGAATCCGACATGTGCCTGATGCCCGACCCCGTCACCGCGACGATCGATCCGTTCTTCGCCGAGACCACCATGGTCATCACCTGCGACGTGCTGGAGCCGACCACCGGCGAGCCCTACAACCGCGATCCCCGCGGCATGGCCAAGAAGGCCGAGGCGATGGTGAAGTCGATGGGCGTCGGCGACACCGTGTTCTTCGGTCCCGAAGCCGAGTTCTTCGTGTTCGACGACGTGCGCTTCTCGTCCGAACCCTACAACACCGGCTTCAAGCTCGACTCCTCGGAATTGCCGACCAACTCCGCCACTGAATACGAAGGCGGCAATCTCGGTCACCGCATCCGCACCAAGGGCGGCTACTTCCCGGTGCCGCCGCAGGACTCGGTGCAGGACATGCGCTCGGAAATGCTCGGCGCCATGGCCAAGATGGGCGTCAAGGTCGAGAAGCATCACCACGAAGTCGCGTCCGCCCAGCACGAACTCGGCATGAAGTTCGACACGCTGACGCTGATGGCCGACCAGATGCAGATCTACAAATACTGCATCCACCAGGTTGCCCACATCTACGGCAAGACCGCCACCTTCATGCCGAAGCCGGTCTACGGCGACAACGGCTCGGGCATGCACTGCCACCAGTCGATCTGGAAGGACGGCAAGCCGGTCTTCGCCGGCAACAAATATGCCGACCTCTCGGAGACCTGCCTGCACTACATCGGCGGCATCATCAAGCACGCCAAGGCGATCAACGCCTTCACCAACCCCTCGACCAACTCCTACAAGCGTCTGGTCCCCGGCTATGAAGCCCCGGTGCTGCTCGCCTACTCCGCGCGCAACCGCTCGGCCTCCTGCCGCATCCCCTACACCTCCAACCCGAAAGCCAAGCGCGTCGAGGTCCGCTTCCCCGACCCGATGGCCAATCCGTATCTCGGCTTCGCCGCGATGCTGATGGCGGGCCTCGACGGCATCAAGAACAAGATCGATCCGGGTCCGGCGATGGACAAGGACCTCTACGACCTGCCGAAGGAAGAGCTGAAGTCGATCCCGACGGTCTGCGGTTCGCTCCGCGAGGCGCTGGAGAATCTCGACAAGGACCGCGCGTTCCTCAAGAACGGCGGCGTGTTCGACGACGACTTCATCGACAGCTACATCGAACTGAAGATGACCGAGGTCGCTCGCTTCGAGATGACCCCGCATCCGATCGAGTTCGACATGTACTACTCGCTGTGAACTCCTGATTCACTGCCGCGAATGCGAAAGGCGCCCCAACGGGCGCCTTTTGTTTTTGGCCCTATTGCGAGTTCTTGCGCAGCGAGCGCTCCAGTTCGGGCTGCACAGAATAAGGCAGCGGGATCGGATCGCCCGCGGCGTCGATGGCCGGATCGAGGCAGCGGCGCAGCATCCGCGCCAGTTCGGCCTTGCGATAGGGTTTCGTCAGCATCGGGATGCCCTGCCCGGCACGACCTCGCGCGCGCATCGCGCCGTAGGCATACCCGGATGTGAAGAGCACACGCAGCGACGGCCGCTCGGACATCATCCGCTCGGCCAGTTGCCGCCCGTTCATCGGCCCCGGCATCACGATGTCGGTGAACAGCAGGTCGAACGGCGTGCCGCGGCCGGCAATGGCAAGGGCCTCAGTCGCGTCGGTCGCAACGATCGGCTTGTAGCCGAGGCTTTCCAGCTGGACAGTCACGAATTGCCTGACTTCGGGATCGTCCTCGACGCAAAGGATGGTTTCGTTCCCGCCGATCACCGGCCGTTCGTCGCCGTCGGCCACGGGAAGCGCGCTTGCATCGGCCTTCGGCAGATAGATCCGGAACACCGCGCCGCGCCCTTCCCCGCCGCCGATTTCGATGCTGCCGCCGGACTGCTTGACGAAGCCGAACACCATGCTGAGGCCGAGCCCGGTGCCTTTTCCCACTTCCTTGGTCGAAAAGAACGGATCGAAGATCTTGTCGCGGATCGACGGCGGGATGCCCGGCCCGGTATCGGCGACTTCGATGACGACATAGTCACCCGCGCCCTCGACGCCGGTGGCCACTGCTTCCCGCACGCCCAGAACGACATTGCGCGTTGCAAAGGTCAGCTTGCCGCTGCCTTCCATCGCATCGCGGGCGTTGATGGCAAGGTCGACCAGCGCCGAGTTCAGCTGCGCGCGGTCGACCAGGGCCGGCCAGGCATCGCCCGCAAGGCTCGTCACGATGTCGACATGCTTGCCGAAGGTCAGCGAGAGCAGCTGGACGATTTCCCCGATCAGCGCGTTGACGTCGACCTCCGCCGGCTGCAACGGCTGCTTGCGCGCGAACGCCAGCAGGCTCGAGGTCAACCGCGCGCCGCGATCGGCGGCATCGCCGATCATTTTCGTGATGGTCGCAAGGCCCGGATTGTCCTTGACGCCGTCGGCGAGGATGTCGATCGTCCCGGTGATCACCGTGAGCATGTTGTTGAATTCGTGCGCGATGCCGCCGGTGAGCTGGCCGACCGCCTCGATCTTCTGCGCCTGGATCAGCTGCTCCTCGGCGAGCCGCTTCTGGGTGATGTCCCTGAGGAAGTTGTTGAAGACGTAGCTGTCGCCGCGTCGAAGCGCTGACGCCGATACCTCGACCATGAACTCGCGTCCGTCGCGATGCACGCCGCTGGCCTCGAACCTCGTGCCGGCAGACTTGCCCAATTCCTCGGCGATCATTTTTCCTCGTCGCTGCCGGTGCGCCTCGCGCAGCCGCTCCGGCACGATCAGGTCCACGACATCGGCGCCGATCGCCTCTCGCCGCGTCCATCCGGTCAAGGCTTCGGCCTGCGGACTCCATTCGAGGACAATTCCGTTCATATCGGTTTGAAAGAAGGCGTCGAGCGCGGTCCTGATGATGGCCCGCGCGTTCCGCTCGCTCTCCGCGAGAGCCCGGTGCGCCGCTTCCTGGCGCGCGGCTTCCGCGGCGAGCAGTTGCGACAGCTGCCGTGCGATGAACGAGGCGAAGAACAGCGCCAGCACGAGGCCGACCGCGCCGGCCGGCAGCAGCGCCCTGAACTCGAACCCGCCGCCGCCGAAATAGACCGCGGACAGCCCTGCCGCGCCGAGCGTTGCGACGGCGAGCAGCACCATGGCGAGCGCCACGCGGCCCCATAATGTCATGATAGCGAACGCTCCTGCGGCGGGAAAATGCAGTGCTGTCGGCCAGTCGGTCATGCATATCCGGCTTAAGCCGGTGGGTCGTCAATTTTCGACCCCGCAAGATTACGGCCTGTCCACGGAAAAAGGCGGGAAAGTGGCTCTGTGAACAACCCTGGCGATGTGTGCGCCTGCGAAGCGAGGGGCTTGAATACCCTGTCCGCCGCCGTCAACTCGCCTGCCTGTATTCGACCAGCGCCTCGCCGAACGCCTCGAACAGCGCGCGGTTGATCGGGTTCTTCTGCGGATCGTACTCGGCGTGCCATTGCACGCCGAGCGCAAAGCTCGGCGCATCCGCGATGCGGATTGCCTCGATGGTGCCGTCCTCGGCGATGCCTTCGATCACCACGCGCCCGCCGGGCTCGAGGATGCCCTGGCCGTGCAGCGAGTTCACGCGGATGGTTTCGCATCCCAGGATTTTTGCGAAGGCCCCGCCCGGCGTCAGCCTCACCTCGTGGCGGTCCGCAAAAATCACCTTGGGATCGGGGTGGATTTCGCCGTTCTCCAGCCGCGCCATGCGGTGATTGATGCGGCCGGGCAGCTCGCGGATTTCCGGATGCAGGGAGCCGCCGAAGGCGACGTTCATCTCCTGCAGGCCGCGGCAGATGCCGAACAGCGGCACGCCGCGGGCGACGCAGGCTTCCGCCACCGCCAGCGCCACGTCATCGCGGTGGATGTCGTAGGGCTCGTGCTTCTCGCAGGGATCGACGTTGAAGCGCGTGGGATGGACGTTGGCGCGCGCGCCGGTCAGCACCACGCCGTCGACGATGTCGAGCAGCGCGCCGACGTCGGTGATCTCCGGGATGGACGGAAACATCAGCGGGATCGCGCCGGACACTTCCGCGACCGCGCGCAGGTTGCGTTCGCCGACCGCCTGAACCGCGAAACGATTTTCGATGCGATGCGAATTGCCGATGATACCGACGACCGGCCGTCTCATGGGGTCAACGTCTCGAGCAAGATTGTTTGTTCTCTTTGGGCCACGATTCCAGGGCGGATCATGCCCTCCGCGCTGCGATGGATCAATATGGGTCGCCTGCACCCGGCGCGCCATACCCCTGCAATAAGCTCAGGCCCACGAGGCTGGCCAAGCCTGGCCGGGGGCTAGTTGCGTGTGAAGGCCTGCCTGGCTTCGACGGCCTCGGCGCCCGGCAGGCCGGCGGCCTTCAGCGCCGTTGCGGCGGCCGCCGGCGCGCCCTCCCCGTCGAGCCACGGCAGCCTGCCCTTGATCCCGCGCGTCACCGGCTCGCCGAGCGCGCCGCCGAAATCGACCGGCCACAATCCGTTCGGCACCGCCTCGGCCGTGATGCCGCGCAGGCGATAGCCCTTGCCCAGCACCGCTTCGGCATCGTCGGGCGACACCAGCCTGGCACTGCCGGGATTGGCGGGATCGGCAAACGCCACCAGCACGGGAATCAGCGATCCCTTCACCGGCACAACGCCGGTCTGCCTGCTCAGGTCGTTGAAGTTGACTCGCTTGCCGGTGGCTGCGGGATATGCCCGGAGCGCGACGTAGTTGACCGCATCCAGGTCCAGTGTCTTGTCGGGATGCGCCAGCAGCGCGACGAGATTCTTGCCTCCGCCGAGTTCGACGAAGACCGCATCGCCCGAGGTGCGTGTCGTGCCGCCGGGCGTGTAGCCGCGATAGGGCGTGACGGCGAGAATGCTCGATGCCGATTTGACGCCTGCGGGCGTCTCGACCTCGACCGTCATGCGGTACTTGTGGCCGGGCCGGTTGATCCTGATTTGGTCGCCGGCGACGAGCGCGGCGAGCAGCCCCAGCGGTCCGATCCATTTGATGAGCTTCATTCCGCCCGGCCCTCGTCCACGATTCGCTTGCCCGCCTCGTTGGCACACCCTCGCCCGCAGCGTCAAACCGGGAGCGATGGCGGCTTGATCCCGGCCCTGTTTTGTCGAATGAGTGTCCCGCCAGGCGGAAAGCAGGAAGGGATCGTCATGCCAGTTTCGACCGAGGAGCGTCTTCAAGCCCGCAACGACCTCGCCTGGTCGATATCGGTGGGTGGCATCGGCATCGTTCTGTTCGTGGCGCTGCTCTTCTTCGCCTGGCATTTCGCCGCGACGCTGTTTTTGATCTTCGCCGGCATGCTGCTCGGCGTCGCGCTCAACGCCATGACCGGCCTGCTAGGGCGCGGGGTGCCCCTGCCGCAGCCGCTGCGGCTTCTTATCGTCTGCCTGGCGCTGGCCGCGATGCTGGCCGGCATCGTCTTCCTCGGCGGCACCACCATCGCCAAGCAGGCGACCATTCTCAGCGACACCATCAAGTCGCAACTCGTCAACGTGAAGACCTTTCTGGAAAGCCACGGCGTCGATACCAGCTTCTTCGACATCAACTCCTTCACCGCGACGCCGAATTCCCCGGAGGCGCCGGCGGCCTCCTCGCCGCACAACCTGCCCAGCGCCAGCGCGATTGCGTCGGGCGGCGGCGCGATCCTCGGCCAGACCTTCAAGGTGCTGCTTGGCACCGTCAGCGCCGTCGGCAACTTCTTCATCGTGCTGTTCCTGGGGTTGGCTTTTGCGGTGCAGCCGAGCGTCTACCGCAACGGCCTCGTCTTCATGGCGCCCGCGAGGCACCGTGCGCGCGCCACCGTCATCATCGACCGCATCGGCTTCACGCTGGAACGCTGGCTGATCGCGCAGATCATCACCATGGCCGCGGTCTTTCTGGTGACCTGGATCGGCCTTGCTCTGATCGGCATTCCCTCGTCGTTCATCCTTGGCATCCAGGCCGGTCTGCTCGCCTTCATCCCGACCGTCGGCGCCATCCTCGGTGGGCTGATCGTGGTGCTGGCGAGCCTCGCCTCGGGCTGGGTCGCGGGCCTCAGCGCCTTCGTCCTGTTCCTCGGCGTGCATGCGCTGGAAAGCTACATCCTCACCCCGATCATCCAGCGCCAGGCGCTCGACATCCCGCCCGCCACGCTGTTCGCGTTCCAGATCCTGCTCGGCGTCGTCTTCGGCATCTGGGGCCTGGCGCTGGCGCTGCCGCTGATGGCGATCGCGAAAGTGATGATCGACCACTTCAAGGGCGAGCCGGGGGCGTCCGAAACGGTTACTGCGTGATCCTCGCGCAGCGACCGTAGGGTGGGTAAAGCGCAGCGTGCCCACCTTCAAGAGCACGCAAACAAAGGTGGGCACGGCGCAAGGCGCCTTTGCTCACCCTACGGACCTCCCCGCAAGAGCGGGGCGAGGGAGAACAGCTTAGCTAGTCAGCACCGTATTGGTGTGCTCGACGTCAGGCGGCGCGGCAAAATACTGGCCGACCAGGCCGCGCCATTCCGTAAAGTTCTCCGAGCCGCGGAAGTCGACGGTGTGGTTCTCCAGCGTCTCCCATTTCACCATCAGCCGGTAGCGCTGCGGCTTTTCGATCGAGCGGTGCAGCTCGAAGCCGTGAAAGCCCCTCGAGCGGCCGAACGCGGCGCGGGCCTTGGCGACGGCGGCCTCGAAATCCTTCTCGGTGCCGGGCTTGACTTCGATCTGGGCGATTTCGGTGATCATGGGAGCCTTTCCTGGCGCATAATCCGGAAAAGCGAGAAGCGGTTTTTCCGAAAGATCATGGGCAAATAAGAACCGTAGAACGAAGGCTCCATCTCTAGCGCGCCCGTTGCAAAAGAAAAAGGCGCCTCGTGGCGCCCCGGCAGCCCCCGTCCTGACCGCTGCTCAGCCGAACAACAGCACGGTGCCGGCCACCAGCAGCGAGCAGCCGAGGAACATCGCTGCGGGCCAATGATGGCGCCGCGGGCCATAAAGGCCTTGCGCGCGCCGCTCGGTGATCAGTGCGCTCTCATATTCGTCCGACGAGGAGAACATACAGGCAAAGCCGCCGCGCGCCGAAGCGGCCGCAGCTTCGAGAGCCAACAGCGCAGCTTGGGGATTTCGTCCACGGTATGAGTCCATGGGCGGTATGATATGGACCGAATGGTAAACGGAAGGTTACCTGTTCATCATCTGTCGTCCGAACGTCCGAACGTCCTGGGGGCACGCCATGAAGAAGCCGACCGGTCGCAATGCTCGTCCCGCCGCGGCTGGTACCCGCGCCGAAGCGCCGACCATGCTGAATCTGGAGAACTCGCCGATGGGCGACAGCATCCATGCCCTGGCGAGCGGGCGGGTCACAGCCACAGCGCTGACCAAAGGCTATCTCGCTCGCATTGAGGCCTACGACCGCAATGGACCCATGCTCAACTCCGTGCGCGCGCTCAATCCCGACGCGCTCACGATCGCGGGAAAGCTCGACGATACCAAGCCATCGGTCGAACGGCCGCTGGCTGGCATCCCGATCCTGGTGAAGGACAACATCGCGACAGGCGATAAACAGCCGACCACGGCGGGCTCGCTGGCGCTGGAGGGTGCGCACGCTAAAGATGACGCCACCGTCGTCAGGCTGCTGCGGGACGCCGGCGCAGTGATCCTGGGCAAGACGAACCTGACGGAGTTCGCCAACATCCTCGCGGTCGGCATGCCCTCGGGCTACTCCTCGCTGGGCGGCCAGGTGAAGAACCCTTACGCGCCGACGCTGCTGGACGGTCGAGGCGTCCCAATCGTGGACCCGGGGGGCTCGAGTTCGGGTTCGGCGGTCGCCGTGGCTGCCGGTTTGTGCGCGGCCTCGATCGGCACGGAGACCTCGGGGTCGCTGCTGAACCCTGCCAGCCAGAATGGCCTCGTCACCGTCAAGCCGACCGTCGGGCTGATCAGCCGTGCCGGCATCCTGCCGATCGCGCACAGCCAGGACACCGCAGGGCCGATGACGCGTACGGTGCGGGACGCGGCGATGCTCCTGAACGTGCTGGCCGCCAAGGATCCGCTCGATCCGGCAACCCGGCGGCAGCGGCGGCCGGCCGATTACACCGCCGGCCTCACGCCCGATGCGATGAAGGGCGCGCGCATCGGCGTGCCGAGCGACCCTGGCGACCCGCTGAACGATTGCTACTACGGCAAGCTGCTGCCCAACAGGGTCAAGGTGATGACTGAGGCGATCAAGGTGCTGGAGGATCTGGGCGCCGTCGTCGTGCGTGCCAGCATGCCGACAGCCGGCTGGATTGCCGGACCAGGCACGACCATGGCTGTGCTCAACCGCAATCCGCTGAGCCCCAACAAGGGCAATTCGGTGATGCAGTGGATCGTCTTCCTCTACGAACTGAAGCACGACCTCAACCTCTACCTGAAGGATTGGGCGACCGACACCACCATCAAGACCATTGCCGACATCGTGGCCTTCAACGAGGCGAACGCGGAGAAGGCGCTGCGTTTCGGCCAGGATTTATTCCTCGCCGCCAACGACACCAAAGGCGACCTGAGTGAGCGCGAGTACAAGACGGCGCGCGCCATGGACCTGCTCGCCGCCAGGACGCGCGGCATGGACGCCTACATGAACCTGCACAAGCTCGACGCCGTGCTGTTTCCCGGCGCCATGGGCGCCGCGATCGCCGCCAAGGCGGGCTATCCCAGCGTCATGGTGCCTGGGGGCTTCATCTCGGGAACGACCGATGGCAAGGACACGCCCGACTATCCGCTGGGCATCACCTTCGCAGGTCGCGCCTGGAGCGAGCACAAGCTCCTGCGACTGGCCTACGCCTTCGAGCAGGCTACCCATATGCGCAGGCCGCCTGACTTGCCCGCCCTTTGACGGAGATACGTCTTCTCCTGAAACAGCAAGGAATACTGCCTTCTTTGATGCGATCGGTTTCGCGGTCAGGCGGTCGCGGGCTTGACAGCGCCGGCAACGCCGGCGCTCTTGCGCCGCCAGTTCTCCAGCGAGAGCGGCAGTTCCTCCGCCGCCTCCACCTTGTTGCGGCCGGTGCGCTTGGCCTGGTAGAGCGCAGTGTCGGCCGCCGCCAGCAGCACCTCGAGCTCTGTGCCGGCAGGTCCTCCCGCGACGCCAATGCTGACGGTGGTGTCGACCGCGCCCTCGTCGCAGACGATGTTCGAATTCTCGAACGCCTGGCGCATCCGCTCGGCCACGATCACGCCCTCCTCCAGAGAACAGGGCAAGAGCGCGGCGAACTCCTCGCCGCCGATCCGCCCCGACAGGTCGGACAGGCGCAGATTGCTCGACACCACCACCGCGAACAGCTTCAGGATCTCGTCGCCGGCCGGATGGCCGAAGCGGTCGTTGATCGACTTGAAGTGGTCGATGTCGAAGATCATCACCGTCACCGGCCGCCCCGCAACGGCCTCGCGCTCGATGACGCGCGCGCATGCCTCGGAAAAGCCGCGGCGGTTGAACAGTCCGGTCAGTGGATCGGTCGATGCCGCGCTCTTGTGCGCGGCCACGGTACGGTCCGACACCAGCATGAAGATCACGAACACCGTGCCGATCGCGTACAGCACGAGTTCGACCGAAAACACCGTCACCCAGATGCTGTTGGAGAAGTTCGCATCATACGGGCGGATGTAGACGCCCAGCAAAATCGGCAGCATCAGCACGAAGCCGTGCAGCACGGGGATCGTGACGGTCGGCCAGCGCCGCTGCATGTCGCGGCGCCGCTCGCTCCACAATTCGGAAGCCGTGAGCGCCGCGTAGATCGCAACGATTGCAGCGCCCATGCTGAGCCGGATCGAGGCATCGCGCGGCGCCAGGGTCATCATGGTGGCGATCCAGACCAGCGGACCCAGCACGAGCCCCGGCCACAGCAGCTTGCGGCCGTGGAACACGCGAGCGGCATTCCAGACCATGCCGCAGGCAAAAAAGCCGATCGAGGTCAGAGCCAGCGAGGCGATCGGACCGATCGTCGCGCCCCAGATCGTCCAGATGGCGACTGCGGCCGAACCCAGGAGATAGGCGGCGCCCCACCATTTCAGCGCGGCGATGTTCTCCTGCCTGCCGAACAGCACGAGCATGCCGCCGAGCATGGCCGCCAGCATTGTCGCGACGAGGTAAAGGGTCGAGGTATCGAATGACATGCGGTCACCGGACGATTGCGATGCGGGCGCGCCGGGCAATCGTTCCGGCGGTGCGCCACCTGCCACCCTAGGCGGCGCGCATTGGCAATCCGTTGTTGCTCACCGAAAAGTTTTCGCGAAAAACTGGATTAATTAAGCTGTAACTCGGATGCAAAAAGGGGCGCTGATCAGCGCCCCTTTCGTCGTCCCGGATGAGCAGATGCTGCAAATCTTAGCGAAGCTGTTAGCGCTTGGAGAACTGGAACGAACGGCGGGCCTTCGCCTTGCCGTACTTCTTGCGCTCGACCACGCGCGAGTCTCGGGTGAGAAAGCCGCCCTTCTTGAGCACGCCGCGCAGCTCCGGCTCGAAATTGGTCAGCGCCTTGGACAGGCCATGACGGACCGCGCCGGCCTGGCCGGAGAGGCCGCCGCCGGTCACGGTGCAGATCACGTCGTACTGGCCGGCGCGGGCGGCGGCGACCAGCGGCTGCTGGATCATCATGCGCAGCACCGGACGGGCGAAGTAGACTTCGACGTCGCGGGTGTTGACGACGACCTTGCCGCTGCCGGGCTTGACCCAGACGCGGGCGACCGCGTCCTTGCGCTTGCCGGTGGCATAGGCGCGGCCGTATTTGTCGACCTTCTTGACGTATTTCGGCGCGTCGGGAGCCGCCGGCTTCAGCTGCGACAGCTGGTCGAGAGACTGCATGGTGTCGGACATTGTTATGCGGCCCTCATGTTCTTGCGGTTCAGCGAGGCGATATCGACCTTCTCGGGGTTCTGCGCTTCATGCGGATGCTCGGCGCCGGGATAGACGCGGAGATTGCCCATCTGGACGCGGCCGAGCGGACCGCGCGGGATCATGCGCTCGATCGCCTTCTCCACCACGCGCTCGGGGAAACGGCCCTCGAGGATCTGCTTGGCGGTGCGCTCCTTGATGCCGCCGATGAAGCCGGTGTGCTTGTAGTACACCTTCTGGTCGCGCTTGCGGCCGGTGAGCACAACGTGTGCGGCGTTGACGATGATGACGTTGTCGCCGCAATCGACATGCGGCGTGTAGGTCGGAAGGTGCTTGCCGCGCAGGCGCATGGCGACGAGCGTGGCGAGGCGGCCGACGACCAGACCCTTGGCGTCGATCACGACCCACTTCTTCTGCACCTCGGCAGGCTTGGCCGAAAAGGTTTTCATGTGAGGATTCCGCGAAAATGGAAATCGGCGCCCACCGGGCGCCGAACTGGGCGGGTTTCTAGAGAAGCCGCGGGCCGGCGTCAATGCCTTCAACGCGAATTAAATCAAGCAATAACAATGGTTTAGAAATATGGTGCGATATTACCGGACAAAACCCTATGCGTTTGGAATGGAATAGGTCGCCGTAACATGCGCGATCGGATCGGGAGAATCGCCCGACAACAGCGTCACTTCGCCGACGGCAAGGCGCTTGCCGAGCTTGAGCAGCCGGGCCTCCGCCAGCACGTCCTGCCCGGCTACGCCCTTGCGCAGGAAGTTGATGGTGAGGTTGGTGGTCACCGCGAGGCCCACCGGGCCGATCGCCGAGAGCAGCACCACGTACATCGCACAGTCGGCCAGCGCCATCAGCGTCGGCCCCGACACCGTGCCGCCCGGCCGCAGCATGCGCTCGCTGAAGGGCTCGCGTACCCGGCAGGTCTCGCCGTCGGCACGCTCGATCCTGACGCTGCTGCCGGGCCCAAAGGCCTGCGGGAATTCCCGCCGCAGGAACTCCTCGAGCTCCGCCACGCTCATTTTCGCAACTGCCATGCGTTTCCCGCTGCGTTCCCTGCTCTCGCCTCGAGCGGTCTCTTACATTAAGTTGAGGTCCGCTCAAGCAAGAAGACATCAGATGCCCCAGACCGCCCGTGCAAGCCAGCCAAGCGAAGCGATCCTGCTCCGCGAAAACGTCGGCAGCATCGCCGTGCTCACGCTCAACCGTCCTGCGGCGCGCAACAGCCTGTCGGAAGGATTGATCGCAGAGCTGCACGTTGCGCTGAACGCTATCCGCGACGACAAGAGCGTGCGCGGCGTCGTCATCGCCGCCCACGGCCCGGCCTTCTCCGCCGGCCACGACATGAAGGAATTGACCGAGCGCCGCAGCGATCCGGATCGCGGCCGCGCCTACTTTGCGAAGATCATGAATGCCTGCAGCGCGATGATGCAGGCGGTCGTGCATCTGCCAAAACCCGTGGTGGCTTCCGTGCAGGGCATCGCTACCGCCGCCGGCTGCCAGCTGGTCGCGAGCTGCGATCTCGCGGTGGCTTCGGAGGCCGCGAGCTTCGCAACGCCCGGCGTCGACATCGGCCTGTTCTGCTCGACGCCGATGGTCGCCCTGTCGCGCAACGTGCCGCGCAAGCAGGCGATGGAGATGCTGCTCACGGGCGAGCCGGTGCCGGCCGCCGAGGCCCGCGCCTTCGGCCTCGTCAACCGCGTCGTGCCCGCCGGCACTGAGCGCGAGGCCGCGATCGCGCTGGCGCAGAAAGTGGCGCTGAAATCCGCCTACACGGTCAAGCTCGGCAAGGAAGCGTTCTATCGCCAGGCCGAGATGAGCCTTGCGGATGCCTACCGCTACGCCGCCGAAGTGATGACCGAGAACATGATGGCGCGTGACGCCGAGGAAGGCATCGGCGCCTTCATCGAGAAGCGCGAGCCGAAATGGCAGGATAAATAGTCGATCCTCATAGTGGTGAGGAGCGCGCAGCGCGTTTCCGGACGATGCTTAGCATCGCCGGGCGAACCCTGAGGCCACGGACGGGCCTTCATCCTTCGAGACGCCGCTCCGCGGCTCCTCAGGATGAGGGTCTGGGAGATGCAATGAACCACGACAACTACGACGACGACTACATCCGCGGCATTCTCAACAGCGTGAAGTCCATCGCGATGGTTGGCGCCTCGCCGGTCAATGTGCGGCCGAGCTATTTCGCGTTCAAATACCTGGCGCAGCGCGGCTACGACATGATCCCTGTCAATCCCGGCCAGGTCGGCAAGGCGCTGATGGGAAAGCCCTTCGTCGGCTCGCTCGCCGATATCGGCCGGCCCGTCGACATGATCGACATCTTTCGCAATTCCAGCCACATCATGCCGGTTGTCGAAGAGGCGCTCAAACTTCCGACGCTGCCGAAAGTCATCTGGATGCAGCTCGGCGCGCGCGACGACGCGGCGGCGGCGAAAGCCGAGGCCGCCGGCATCAAGGTCGTGATGAACCGCTGCCCGAAGATCGAATACGGCCGGCTATCGTCGGAAATCGCATGGATGGGCGTCAACTCGCGCACCATCAGCGCCAAGCGCGCGCCGATCCCGACACAGGGCATGCGGCTGTCGCTCAACCGCGTCAGCGTCGGCGGCGGCGCTACCTCCGCGTCGGACCGCGCCGCGAAGGGCAAGACCGAACTTACCTGACGCGATTGCGGAACAGATTCCTTCCGGCGGCGCGGCAAAGCGAAGCACGCGCATTCCAAACACGGATTGCCCTCGCCGACCTGCCTTGACGGCGGCCGCATCCGCCATCAGCATGCCGCGCGATTTCAACCAGCTCGCGCGCGATCGCGCCAAGCAGCAACGCAGGAAATATAATGACCGATCGTCAGCCGGGATTCTCGACGCTTGCCGTGCATGCGGGCGCACAGCCCGATCCGACCACTGGCGCGCGCGCGACGCCGATCTATCAGACCACGTCCTTTGTGTTCAACGACGCCGACCATGCCGCCTCGCTGTTCGGGCTGCAGTCGTTCGGCAACATCTATACCCGTATCGGCAATCCCACCAACGCCGTGCTGGAGGAGCGCGTCGCAGCCCTCGAAGGCGGCACCGCGGCGCTTGCAGTGGCTTCCGGCCATGCCGCACAGGTGGTGACGCTGCAACAGCTGCTGATGCCCGGCGACGAATTCATCGCGGCGCGAAAACTCTATGGCGGCTCGATCAACCAGTTCACCCACTCCTTCAAGAGCTTTGGCTGGAACGTGGTGTGGGCCGACACCGACGATATCGCGAGCTTCGAGAATGCGGTGACGCCGCGAACCAAAGCGATCTTCATCGAGTCCATCGCCAATCCCGGCGGCACCGTCACCGACATCGAGGCGATCGCGGCGGTGGCGCGCAAGGCCGGCGTTCCCCTGATCGTCGACAACACGCTGGCGACGCCCTATCTGATCCGCCCGATCGATCACGGGGCCGACATCGTCGTGCATTCGCTGACCAAGTTTCTCGGCGGCCACGGCAATTCGATCGGCGGCATCATCGTCGATGCCGGCACCTTCGACTGGTCGAAGGGCGGCAAGTATCCGATGCTGAGCGAGCCGCGGCCGGAATATCACGGCATCAAGATCCAGGAGACCTTTGGCAATTTCGCCTTCGCCATCGCCTGCCGCGTGCTCGGCCTGCGCGACCTCGGCCCCGCGCTGTCGCCGTTCAACGCCTTCCTGATCCTCACCGGCATCGAGACGCTGCCGCTGCGCATGCAGAAGCATTGCGAGAACGCGCGGGCCATCGCCGAATTCCTGTCGAAGCATCCGGCGGTCGCCTCGGTGAGCTACGCCAGCCTGCCCGGCGACAAGTACAACCAGCTGGCCCGCAAATACGCGCCGAAGGGCGCGGGCGCGGTGTTCACCTTCAGCCTCAAGGGCGGCTACGAGGCCGGCGTCAACCTGGTGTCGAACCTGAAGCTGTTCTCGCACCTCGCCAATGTCGGCGACACCCGCTCGCTGGTGATCCACCCGGCCTCCACCACCCATAGCCAGCTCGACGACGCCGCCAAGGTGCGCGCCGGCGCCGGTCCCGACATCGTGCGGCTGTCGATCGGCATCGAGGACAAGGAAGACCTGATCGCGGATCTCGAGCAGGCGCTGGCGTCGTAACGTCCGCTGCTTCCACATCGTCATGGCCGGGCTTGTCCCGGCCATCCACGACTTCCCCTTCGCGTAACTCCAAAGACGTGGATGCCCGGGACAAGCCCGGGCATGACGCGGATAGAGATTCGTAAACGTCCGTTAACCCTTCTCCTGGCGAAAACTGGCATCCTGAATCCTTCTGGATTCGGAGCCCGTCATGCTGCGTCTCTCGCTGCTCCTGCTTGCCGGCGTCCTTGTTGCCGTGACTTCCGCGGCAGCGGAGAATGCCGTGCCCGGCAAACCGGCGGAGAGCGCCGTTTCTGTAAAGCCGGCCGAGACTGCCACGCCGGCCAAACCGGCGGCGAGTGCCGCGCCCGCCAAGCCAGCCGCCAAATCCAGGAGCCGCGCCTACACCGCCGCACGGCAGTTGCCGCCGGGCCTGCCACGGGCAAACTACAGGTATCGCACCACGGTTGCGCCGGCGACGCCGGCCACGCGCTACCGCGAACCCGTCGTCGTCGCGACCGACGAGAGCCTGCTGATCACGCCGGCCTACGGCCCCGGGGGCTATCTCGAGAACCTGCCGGGCACGCCGATCCTGCCGGGCTCGAGCACCATCCCCGGCTATTACGGCCGCGCGTTCTCCTACGACTATCAGGGACCATATTATGGCGGCCCATATGAAGGCTATTTCTGGCGCCTGCCCTACGCCTGCGGCGTGTACGGCTATTGCTAGCCGGCCTGCGCCGGAGCGAGCTTCTCTGACAAGGCCGGCGCGCGTCGCGGCGACAGCCGCTCGACATTGACGACCGCGATCGTCAGCACCACGATTGCGACCGCCTGGTGCGCCAGCGCAAGGTCGATCGGCACCTGATGAAGCAGCGTCAGGATGCCCAGCGCCGCCTGCACCAGTACGGAAGCGGCGAGCCACCACGCTCCGCGGATCACGACGGCCGGCGCGCGTGCGCGCACCGCATCGACCGCATGCCACAGCGCCACCGCGAGCAGCAGATACGCCGTCATGCGGTGCTCGAACTGCACCGTCAGCACGTTATCGAACAGGTTGCGCCACCACGGCGTCTCGAAGAACAGCCGGTCGGCCGACGGGATCAACGCGCCGTCGATCTCGGGCCAGGTGTTGTAGGCCCGTCCCGCGCGCAGGCCAGCGACCAGCGCGCCGAAATAGATCTGCAGGAAGGTGAGCCAGAGCAGGATATGGCCGAACAGCTTCAGCCGCGGCGCGGCGGTGACCGCCGGCAGCGCCTTCATGCGCTGCACGGTCCAGACGATCGCGGCGAAGATCACCAGCGCGAGGATGAGATGGGCGGCGAGCCGGTATTGCGAGACTTCCGTCCGCTGCGTCAGGCCGGAAGCCACCATCCACCAGCCGACGGCGCCCTGCAGGGCGCCGAGCGCGAAGATCAGCCACAGCCGGCGCTTGAGCTCCGCGCTCAAGCTGCCGCGCCAGAGGAAAAAGAGGAACGGGAACAGATAGGCCGCGCCGATGAAGCGTCCGAGCAGGCGATGCGCCCATTCCCACCAGAAAATGGTCTTGAACTCCGCCAGCGTCATGCCGGCATTGAGCTCGCGGTATTGCGGGATCTTCTTGTAGCCCTCGAAAGCCTCCTGCCACTGCGCGTCCGTCAGCGGCGGCAAGGTGCCCGTCACCGGCTTCCATTCGACGATCGACAGACCGGACTCCGTCAGCCGCGTCGCCCCGCCCACCAGCACCATCAGCGCGATCAGCGCGGCAACGCCGATCAGCCACCAGCGCACGGCGGTATTTCGGGACGCAGGTGTGGCGGAAATGCCTTGCATGAAGCGCGCTTGTTTGGTTCGGTGCGCCCCTTATAGCCCCGCCCCTCCCGGGCGCAAGCTGAGCTAAATCAAACCGGCCGCACAATTTCCATGACCATCCGCACCCGCAAGTTCCTCGGCGCCATCGCGCTGATCCTGCTCGCCATGGTCTGGTCGCTGCTCGGCATGGCGCTGGCGCAGTTGCCGGTCATTGCCGGTTCCGGGTGGCTGCAGGCGATCTATTACGTCGTGGTCGGGATCGGCTGGGTGCTGCCGGCGATGCCCATCGTCAGCTGGATGCTGCGACCCGACGTCTGAAGCGGGTTGTTCCGAGTCGGCGCGACCGGCGCGAAGGTGATGCCCGACAGCAGCACCCGCATCATCCGGATCGAGCCCTCGCGGCCGTCCCAGCCGATGCGCGGCAGCGCGTAGAGATTGGTGCGCCCCAGCGGCTCGACCACGCCGCCGATGGCGGAAGCGGCGCTGGCAAAGCCCGCCTCCTCGGCCATGACCACATGCTGCCGACGGAACGCGCCGCGGTCGCCGAAGGGATAGGCGAAATGCCTGATGTCGCGGTGGAACGCCGCCTGCGCCACCGCCTTGCCCATGGCGATCTCGCGCTGCGCATCGGCATCGCGCAGGCTCGACAGCGCCGGATAGTTCACCGTTGCGCTGCCGATGGTGGCGTTGGGATCGGCGGCGATCTTCGCGAGGTCGTCCCAGTCCATCCAGGCATCGCGCGACAGCGCCGCCATGTCGGTCGAGTAGCGCGTGCAGAGGTCCTTGATGGCGAAATTGCGATCTGCAGGCGACAGCGCTCGCAGCCATTCGCAGAGATGGTCGAACAGCTCGTACTTCGCCTGTGTCTTGTAGATCATGAAGTGCCGTTCCTTGCGGTCCATCACCAGGCTGATGCGGCTCTCGCGCGCGATCATCTGCTCCAGCGCCAGCCACCACGCTTCGCCGAGCCCGTCGGGAAACGCGGTGGGCAGATAGATCGCAAAAGGCACGTTATGCTTCCTGAGCACCGGATAGGCGTAGGCGGCGAAATCCTTGTATCCGCCGTCGAAGGTCAACGCGACGAAGCGCGTGCGCGTCGGCGGCGACAGCGCGCGATGGCACACCTCGTCCATCGAGACGATGTCGTACTTCCAGCGCTTCAGCGCCCTGATGGCGCGATCGAGGAACCGCGGTGTGATCTCCTGCGGCTTGTGCGGCTGGAACAATCCGAGATGCGAGGGGCGCACATGCTGGAACCGCAGCACCACGCCGGCCCCGCCGGTCTGGCGCTGCTTCAGCCTCGCGTAGAAGCTGAAATAAGCGAGCTCCATCTTTGCCCGCCTGATGAACCAGTTCTCCGACGTCACCTAAGTCCCCAAGACCCTACTGGCCCCCGTCCGGGCGCGGGCATTGTTATTACTCTTTGTTGACATTTCCCTGCGAAGGTCGCGCCAAGCCACAATTGTAAACAATTTCTGACGGGTGTCGCTGATGACCATGGCTGCGGCGATCGATAGCCGGACCGCGCAGGCGGGCCAATGGTCGAAGGCGAGCCGCATCGCGGCGGTGGACATCCTGTCCGATCTCGACAAGGCCGAGGCGACCTGGCGCGAGCTTGAAAGCCGCCACACCGCACACACGCCCTATCAGCGTTTCGACTTCCTCGCGGCCTGGCAGCGCCAGGTCGGCGCGCGTGAAGGGGCTGCGCCCTACATCGCGATCGCCAGTGACGCCGAGCGGCGCCCGCTGGCGCTGCTGCCGCTCGCCTGCCATCGCACCTGCGGCGTCAACGTTGCAAGCTTCATGGGCGGCAAGCACTCGACCTTCAACATGGCGCTGTGGGACCGCGACTTCGCCGCCGGCGCCGGTGCCGCCGACGCGGCCGCCCTGATCGCCGGCATCGCCGAACATGGCGACGCCGACGTGCTGGCACTGTACCAGCAGCCGCGCACCTTCCGCGAACTGCAAAACCCGATGGCGCTGCTGCCGCACCAACCCTCCGTCAACGATTGCCCCGTTCTGCTCATGGAGGCGGGCGCCGAGCCGGCCTCGCGGATATCGAACTCGTTCCGGCGCCGACTGAAGGGCAAGGAGCGCAAGCTGCAGCCGCAGCCCATCTGCTACAACGTCGCTACCGAGGACGCCGACATCACCCGCCTGCTCGACTGGTTCTTCCGGATCAAGCCGCTGCGGATGGCCGAGCAGAAGCTGCCCAACGTGTTTGCCGATCCCGGCGTCGAGCAGTTCGTCCGCGCCGCCTGCCTCGCCCGCCTCGACGGCGGCGGCCGCGCCATCGACATCCACGCGCTGGAATGCGAGACCGAAGTAATCGCGATCTTCGCCGGCGTCGCCGACGGCCACCGCTTCTCCATGATGTTCAACACCTATACGATGTCGGGCAACGCCAAATTCAGTCCCGGTTTGATCCTGATGCGCGACATCATCGATCACTACGCCGCATCGGGCTATCGCGCGCTCGATCTCGGCATCGGCTCGGACGACTACAAACGCCTGTTCTGCAAGAACGACGAGCCGATCTTCGACAGCTTCATCCCGCTCACCGCGCGCGGCCGCATGGCGGCGTCCGCCATGAGCGCCCTCAACCGCGCCAAGCGCATGGTGAAACAGAACCCGGCGCTGCTCGAGATGGCGCAAAAGCTGCGCGGCGCGCTGCGCTAGGCAACGCTTTCGTCGTAGGATGGGTGGAGCGAAGCGATACCCATCATCGTCCGGCGGTGTCGGTGTTGATGGGTTTCGCTGCGCTCAACCCATCCTGCGGCACGAGAGAGCCGCGCCCGCTCTCACAGCACGACCCGCCGCCCCTCCTCCGCCGCCCAATAGCCGGCATAGTTGACCTTGATGGTCTCGAAGGCCAGTGCCAGACCGGAGAGCGGCTGCCGCCCGGTCGCGGCGCACTCCATGAAATCCTGGATCTCCTGCACATAGCCGCGCGTCCATTCCTCCTCGAGGCAGATGTACTGCCAGCCGGTCTTGCGATCGACCTTTTCGGTGATGTAGACGTCGGCGAGCTTCTCCTCGCTGGTCTGATAGCTCATCATGTGCGTGTTCGGCGTGATGTTGGCGAACAGCGCGCCGCCGCTGGTGTAGGTCTCGATCAGGTTGCGCACGCCGCCCGCGATCATGTCGCCGGAAAACACCGTGCCCTTGGTGCCGTCGGAGAAGGTGACGGTGAGCGTGCCCCAGTCCTCGACATCTACCGGATTCGACTTCACGACACCACGTTCGCCCGGCGGAAGGCATGCGGCAACATTGCCGACGTCGCACGTGACGCTGGCAACCGCGATGGTCTCGCCGCGAGCCTTCGCCTCGACCTGCTTCAGGTAAAGCACCGCCGAGAGCGGATGGCATCCCATCCGGATCAGCGAGCCGCCGCCCGTCGTCGCCCAGTGCGCGGCGTGCGCCGCATGCGAACCGGAGTGGCTCTCCTCGCCCTTCATGAACAGGATCTTGTCCCTCGTCGCCCGCAGAATCTCCACCGTCTTGGTCACCGCCGGCGCATAGATCCAGTCCTCGGCATACATGAAGAGCTTGCCGGTCCGCTCGATCGCCGCCCGGGTCCGTCCCATCTCCTCCAGCACACGCTCGTACATCAGCGCCTTCGGCACGCGTTTTCCGATCGGCGCCTTGTCGCCCTCGCGGCCGAAATAGCCGGCAAACGGCTTCTCGCAGATCACGTGCTTGCCCGCCTCCATCGCCTCCACGATCATCGCGGCGTGCAGATTGGGCGGCGTGCAGATGTCGACGACGTCGAGGTCGCGGTCGGCGATCAGGTCGCCAAAGCTGCGGCAGGCGTTCGGGATATGGTGCCGGCGGGCGAAATCGACGACGTGGTCGCCGCGCGCTGCGACCGCCCTGATCTCGACATCGACGCCGTAGACGCGCCGGTAGGCATACATGTGCAGTTCCGCCACGAAGCCGCAGCCCGCCAACCCGACCCTGATCTTCGCCATGACGGACGCTCCCGATGTCGGCGGATTGATCCGCACCACTTGCGTGAAGGCGGGTCAAGATGAAAGTAGGCCGCGGCGACCGGCGACGCAATTAGTCCGAAGGGCGATGCCATGCAACAGTTGACGCAGTGCGCTAGATGCGATCGGACTTGAACCGAACCGTCCACTGGGCGATGGACAGCAGCAAGCCGTCGAAGATCTCCCGGCCCTGTTCGAGCTCCCGGCTGGTGACCGGCGGACAGTTGGGCCGATTGCGAACGATCATCGTCGTCACCGACCAGTCCAGCCTGGCTGCCTTGCATACCACGATCAGCGCATAAAGCCGGTCGCTCTCGATGAACGGTTCGATCACCTCGATCTTCACGTCCGCCTTGAGCGAGAGCGCGGCCAGCACGTTGTCATACTCCCGGTTGACTGCGAACCGGTTCACCGCCGAATTGTTCAGCTTGCCAGTGCGATTGAGGGCGTCCACCTGGCCAAGTGCCTTCTTGTAGTCAATCTTGTTCGCCCGGACCTTCGCGGTGTTCGCCTCAGCAGGTCCCTTTGCCCGCGGGACGGGCCGGGGGGCCGTGAGGAATCGCGCACGCACCACGTCGGTCGCCATGACCAGCAGTTCCCGCAGGAGGTTCGCCGGCATGTCCAATCGCAGGCCGAGCTTCTCCAGAAGGCCTTCGTCGCGTTCGGCTCGCCCGACCAGCGTTGCGTAGCCGCATTCGGAGAATACGGCTCCGGCATTGCGGGCGAGCGCGTTGGAGACGCTGGCGTCGCCTCGCCTCATGAGCGCATCGGTCAGCGCTTCGCTGAGCGCTTTTCTCTCCGAGATCGCCAGCAAATGCTGTTGGCTGAGTGTCCTGACGATCTCGACGAGGTCCTTCTCCGACAGGTGGCCGGAATTTCTCAGGACCGGCGTCGCCACCGACGGCTCTTTGTGGAAAGCAAGCCTGCGCACGGTTTCAAGCGGCGCAAGCTCCAGTTTGCAAATGGCTTCGCTGAGCTGTACCAGCGATGCCGCTTCGGTCCGGTCGATCAAGCGAACGAAGACGTCATCCAGCACGCCGATCTCGTCGTTGCCGAGGCGATCGACATTGGACAGGAACAGATCGGTCACTTGCTTGAGAATGCGGTCGCCACGCTCGGGTGGCGCAGCCTTCACGGCAGCATCCAGTTCCGTAATCAAACTCGGCAACACGGCCGCCACCATAACGATCTAGCTCCAAATGCATCTCGAAATTGACCGACATATCCTGCGAATTCTGCCGCCTCGTTCGCCTTCATGCTCCTACCGGAGCGCCACGTGCCGGAATGCCTTCACCAATGCCCCTTCCAGCTTTCCCTCCATGCCGCACAGGATCTTGTACGCCTCCTGCCTGGACATCGGCGGCCGGTACGGCCTGGACTCGACGAGCGCCGCGAAGATGTCGGAAATCGTCAGCAACCGGACGAGGTCGGAAATCTCCGCCGCCGTCAGCTTGTCCGGATAGCCAGAGCCGTCCAGATATTCGTGGTGATGTCTCACCCCGTCGAGAATTTCGGGACTCATCTCCGGAATGGATTGCAGCAGTTCGTACCCGATGACCGGATGGCGGTTCATGATTTCCTGTTCGGCCGGGTCGAGCCGCCCGGGCTTGTCGAGAATGGCCAGGGGGATGCGGGCTTTGCCGACGTCATGCAGCGTCGCCGCCAGACCAAGCCGCTTCACGTCGGCGTCGGAGAACCTGATGTCGATGGCGAAGGCGACCGCCACGCCCGTCACCAGCAGGCAATGCTGGAACGTTCCCTGATGATAGCGACGCACGTCGTCGAGCCACGCATTGAGTCCGCTTCGCCTGATGCCGTTGATGACCTCTTGCGTGGCCTTCTCCGCATCCAGCAGGGTGATTTTCCCGCCTCCCCCGATCGCCGAGAACAGCGCGGAGAAATGTGCCGCACTGTTCGCGACCTCGGGCAGGTCAGCGGCAGGTTCCGGGTTCACCGCCCTTTGGGTGAATTCGATCTGGGCCAGCTTCGATACGATCTCCCTCGGCCGCGACACCACGGCGGTGGCGCCGAGCGCGAACGCCTGTGCGACCATGTCGCGCAGATGACCCTGAACGACGAACAGCTTTTCCGCGATGTCCTGCAGGTCGCGCAACACCGGCTTGAGCTGCTCGACGGGAGCGGCCTTCCGCAAGTCGGCATCGACGACCAAAACGCCGCCGGAGAGAGCCCGCCCGTCGGCAGCGCCCAGCATGTGGGGCGCAACGGCATGCTGCGGCTCCAGCATCGCGCGGATGGCTGGAATCTTGTTGGGTGCGTCGGTAAGGAAATGAACCAACATTTTGCGCCAATCGAGGCGTCCACCGCAAATGTCTTCCGCTCAGCAAATGCAATCGGTGAAAAACACCGAACTGCAACCGTACGGCAGGTTTCCTAATGCAGCGTTGTCGCGAAACGGCGCCGATACCGCAATTCTACGGAGTGCCTGCCGGGCTCGTCAGCAGCTCCGCTGGGAGAGAAATCCGAAACCTGTGATGGATGTTGTGCAGACCTGCCACTTCGCGTAGCAGGAAAATTATGGCAGCGTGCAAGCGTGGCTAGGCAGCCACCACCCGCGGCCGCGTTGCGAGTTTCTCCGACAGCTGGCACGCCTTGCTCAGCATCGCCACCTCGGAGAAGCCGGCGGCCTTCAGCTCGGCACACATCTGGACGCGCGCGTCCTGCTCCATGGCAGCGTCCGGCACGACCACCGCACGGGCATGTGCGGTGAGCAGCTCCGCCGGGAGCTCAGAGGCGGTGCCGGCATCGAGCAAGACGTGGTCGTAGACCCGCAGCAACGCGTCGATCGCAAGTGCGAGCCGCGGCGACTGCAGAAGGGTGCGATCGAATCCGGGACGGCCGGCGCCGACCAGATGCACGCGCGAAAGCTTGTCCCTGGTGATCACCTGGGTAAACGAGGCTTCGCCCTGCATGAGCTCGGCAAGGCCGGGCGCATTGGCGTCGGTGGAGACCGCCGCAATGGTCGGCGAAGAGCCGGCGAGGTCGACCACCACCACCTTGGCATCGCGCGCCATCAGGCGCGCCAGCGTCAACGCCGTCAGCGTGATGCCCTCGCCCGCGGCCGTGCCGAGGACAGTGACCTTGTGGGCTGCCCTGCCCGCCATGCAGAGGTCCCGCGCCAGTTGCTCGATCTCACCCAGCGGGGCCGGCGGCTCGGTCGCAGGAGCGATGGTGACTTCGCTGAAATCGGGTTCACTCCGCTGCACGGCCGGCTCCGGCTCCGGCGCCGGCTGGCGTGCAACTGGCGGAGGCGGCGCCGGGGCTGGGGCCGCCGCTGCAGCGATCGCCGGTGCAGGTGCCGGGGTGAAGACCGGCTCTGCCGCCGGAGCTAGTTCGGCCGCTGCGACCGCCGCGAAGGCGCGCGGCGCGGTCATGCGCAGCAGTTCGCCGGTCACGGTCATGCCGCTGGTGAGCAGCAGCGTCGCCAGGGTCGCGATCAGCACGATCGGCAGCTTCTTCGGATAGGCCGGGATGTTGGACACGGTGCCGCGCGAGATGATGCGGCCGTCGGAGGGACCGGAATCGATGTTCTCGCGCGCAGCCGCTTCGCGATACTTCGCCAGATAGGATTCCAGGAGGTCGCGCTGCGCCTTGGCCTCGCGCTCCAGCGCGCGCAGCTGCACGTCCTGGCTGTTGGTCGAGGTCGCCAGCTTCTTCATCTGGTCGAGGCTCGCCGTCATGCTGTCGACCCGGCCGCCGGCTATGCGGGCGTCGTTCTCGAGCGAGCGCGACACCTTGCCGGCCTCGTCGCGGAGCTGACCGTCGAGATCGGCCAGTTGCGCCTTGAGCTCCTTGATGCGGGGATGGCCGTCGAGCAGAGTCGAGGATTGCTCGGCAAGCTGGGCGCGCAGGGTCGCGCGTTGCTCCGACAGGCGCCGGATCAACTCGGAATTCAGCACCTCGGAGGCCTCGATCGGCTTGCCGCCCTGCAGCATCTCGCGGATCAGCCGCGCCTTGGTCTCCGCGTCCGATTTCAGCGCGCGGGCGTTGTTGAGCTGGGTGTTGATCTCGCCCATCTGCTGGTTCGACAGTGTGGTGTTGTTGGTGCCGACGAACAGGCTCGACTTGGAACGGAAATCCTCGACACGGGATTCGGCGTCGGAGACCTTCTTGCGCAGGCTGTCGATCTCGCCGAGCAGCCACTGCCCGGCCGACTTGGCTTGCTGCTGCCGCGCCGCCTGCTGCAGCACCAGGTAGCCGTCGGCGATCGAATTGGCGACCTTGGCGGCGAGTTCCGAATCCTGCGACTGGAATTCGATGACGATGACGCGGGACTTGTCGACCGCATATGCCGTCAGCCGCTCGTAGTAGGCATCCAGCACCCGCTCTTCCGGAGACATCGCATAGGGATCGCGGCCGAGGCCGAACATCGCCGCAATCGACTTCAGCGGCGAGATGCCCGACAGCACCGGATCGAACTCGGGGCGTTCGGCGAGCTTGTTTTTGGCGATCACCTCGCGGGCGAGCTCGCGCGACAGCACGAGCTGCACCTGGCTGGTCACCGCTTCCGCATCCAGCGCCGAACGCTCTTCCGTACGGTCGGCATTGGGACGCAGGAACACGTTCTCGCGCCCGTCGATCAGGATTCGAGCCTCGGACTTGTAACGCGGCGTGATGAGGTTGACGATGACGACGGACATCACCAGCGACAACACGGTCGGAACGATGATCCAGCCGCGCTTCTTCACCAGGGCCTGGCCGAGCGCGCGCAGGTCGAGGTCGCCGCCATCGGCGGGTACAGCGGTCGGCGGACGGGCAATGATGCGCGCAGGCGTTACCCTGGATGCGGGCCTGTGAGCAGCAGGCGTTTCAGCAACGGGCTGGAGCGCCGCCTCGGGCGTCGCCTCCTCCACCGCCTGCGCCTTCCCGGCACGCCAGAACGCCAAACGCATCGCACTCTCCTGCGGACGCCACTGCTCTACTTGAACGTGCCCGATTACACTCCATTAAGGTTGAGGCTGGGTTAATCGCGCCAGTTGGACCGGATTCGACACACCGGGTTTCGCGGCGCCGCGGTCATGCTTTGTTAACCATGAAAGCCCTTAATCGGCCTCGATAGTTAGTCGGGATTCTCCTATGCGAGGCGCTCGCGCCGCCATTGCGTGTCTGTTGTCGGCGCTCGTACTGACGGGCTGCATGGGCAGGACTGCGCCTGTCGCCGTCGCGCCGAGAAACAACCTGGACGCGATGGCCTATGGCGGCGTCGCCCGCGCCCCCATCCCGGTCATGGCGGCCGCCCCGGCGCCGCACGACATGCCCTATCGCCTCGACGCCGGCGACAGGCTGCGCGTCGTGGTTTACGGCCAGGAAGGCCTCACCAACACCTATTCGATCAGCGCCGGCGGCACCATCACCATGCCGCTGATCGGGGCCATACCGGCGCGCGGCCGCACGCCGCAAGGCCTCGCCGCGGACATCGCGGCACGCCTGCGCAACGGCTTCATCCGCGAGCCGTCCGTCGCCGTCGAAGTCGAGGCTTACCGCCCGTTCTTCATCCTCGGTGAGGTCCAGGCGCCCGGCCAGTATCCCTATGTACCCAACATGACCGTCGAGAGCGCGGTCGCCATCGCGGGCGGCTTCTCGCCGCGCGCCCGCAAGGATCGCGCCACCCTCACCCATACCGACGCCGCCGGCACCTCGCGCATGATCGTGCCGCCCGGCACCCCGATCAGCCCCGGCGATACCGTGTTCGTCGGGGAACGCTGGTTCTGAGCATGCCGTTCGTCGAAGGCCAGCCGCTCCGCATCCTGCACGCGACGCGCGCGCCCGTCGGCGGCATCATCAGGCACATCCTCGACCTCGCCAACGGCCAGGCCGACCGCGGTCATCACGTCGGAATCATCGCCGACAGCCTGACCGGCGGCGAACGCGCCGAGCAGGCGCTGGCCGAGATCGCACCGCGCATGAAGCTCGGCGTCTATCGCTTTGCCATCAGGCGCGAACCCTCCCCGTTCGATTTCGTGACCTGGGCCCGGTTCATGGCCATGGTCCGCCGCCTCAAGCCGGATGTTCTGCACGGCCATGGCGCCAAGGCCGGCGCCTTCCTGCGCATGCGCGGCGCCTCCGCAGACGCGATCCGTGTCTACACCCCGCACGGCGGCTCGCTGCACTATCCGCTCTCGACCATCAAGGGACAGCTCTACAGCCGCCTCGAGCGCATGCTGATGAACAGCACCGAGTTGTTCCTGTTCGAAAGCGCGTTCGCCCGTGACACCTATCAGCGCATGATCGGCGTGCCGAACGGCCTGGTGCGCACCGTGTTCAACGGCGTCACCGCCGGAGAATTCGATCCCGTCGTCAGGGCGGACGATGCGACCGACGTCGCCTATGTCGGCGAGTTCCGCCACATCAAGGGTGCCGACCTGTTGATCGACGCCGTCGCGCGGCTGCGCGCCGACGGCCGGAACGTCACGCTGACGCTGGGCGGCGACGGCGAGGAGATGGCTAACCTCAAGGCTCAGGTATCGCGGCTAAACCTCGGCGAGGCCGTGCGTTTCCTCGGCCACGTCAAGGCCCGCTATGGCTTCTCCAAGGGCTCGCTCCTGGTCGTGCCCTCGCGCGGCGATTCCATGCCTTATGTGGTGATCGAGGCCGCCGCCGCGGGGGTGCCCATGATTGCGGCCAATGTCGGCGGCATTCCCGAGATCTTCGGCCCCGACCATGCCGACGCCCTGTTCGCCCCGAACATCGTCGGCGCCATGGCCGATGCCATCGAGGGCGCACTCGACAACATGGAAGCGACGCAGGCCCGTGCGAGATTGCTGCGCGAGCGCATCTTCCTGCACTTCTCCCAGAAGGCGATGGTCGAGGGCGTGCTGGCCGGCTATCGCGACGCGTTTGCCAATCGTTAACCTTTATTTACCAACGTAACTGTTTCTTCGAATTTGTCCCGTAAGTCCAAGCAGTGGGCAATTCCGCTGCGGCACGCGCATGCTTACGTGCCGCCCAAGAACGGATGTGGACTGACGTGGAACCGATTAACGCACGCTCGATGCTGGATGCCGCGGCCAATGCCGCGATGACCGCAAACCCGATCGCCGGGGCGCCGCCGGTGGAGCGGCGCCGCCGCCTGTCGCCGGCGGCGCTCGCCGTCACCAACCAGAAAGTACAAAAGGCCTATTCGCCGATCGTGATCGCCGGCGGGGTTCGCATCGCGGACTTCATGCTGATCGCGGCGATCGGCGTTGCGCTCTACCTCGTCTACGTCGTTCCCCTCAGCGGCTTCCGTTGGGAATATATCGCCGCCATTCTCGGCATGGCGGTAGCCGCCGTGATCTCGTTCCAGTCCGCCGACATCTATCAGATCCAGGTCTTCCGTGGACAGCTTCGCCAGATGACGCGGATGATCTCGGCCTGGGCATTCGTGTTCCTGCTGTTCACCGGCGCCTCCTTCCTCGCCAAGCTCGGCGGCGAGGTCTCGCGGGTCTGGCTTTCCGGTTTCTTTCTGGCCGGACTTGCGGCGCTGGTCGGCGAGCGGCTGTTCCTGCGCAGCCTGGTGCGCAGCTGGGCGCATGACGGCCGCCTCGACCGCCGCACCGTCATCGTCGGCTCCGACCAGAACGGCGAGCAACTGGTCGATGCGCTGAAGCAACAGGACGATACCGATATTCACGTGCTCGGCGTGTTCGACGATCGCAACGACACCCGCGCGATGGAGACCTGCGCCGGCAGCCCGAAGCTCGGCAAGGTCGACGACATCGTCGAATTCGCCCGGCGCACCCGCGTCGATCTCGTGCTGTTCGCGCTGCCGATCTCGGCGGAGACGCGCATCCTGGAGATGCTGAAGAAGCTGTGGGTGCTGCCGGTCGACATCCGCCTCTCTGCACACACCAACAAGCTGCGCTTCCGCCCGCGCTCCTATTCCTATCTCGGCGAGGTGCCCACGCTCGACGTGTTCGAGGCGCCGATCACCGATTGGGACCTGGTGATGAAATGGCTGTTCGACCGCGTGGTCGGAGGCCTCTGCCTGTTGCTGGCGCTGCCGGTGATGGCGCTGGTCGCGCTCGCCATCAAGCTCGACAGCCCGGGCCCCGTTCTGTTCCGGCAGAAGCGCTTCGGCTTCAACAACGAGCGCATCGACGTCTTCAAGTTCCGCTCGCTCTATCACCACCAGGCCGATCCGACCGCGTCGAAAGTCGTGACCAAGAACGATCCGCGCGTCACCCGCGTCGGCCGCTTCATCCGCAAGACCTCGCTCGACGAGCTGCCGCAGCTCTTCAACGTGGTGTTCAAGGGCAATCTCTCGCTGGTCGGCCCGCGTCCGCATGCGGTGCAGGGCAAGCTGCAGACCCGCCTGTTCGACGAGGCGGTCGACGGCTACTTCGCCCGCCACCGCGTCAAGCCGGGGATTACCGGCTGGGCGCAGATCAACGGCTGGCGCGGCGAAATCGACAACGAGGAGAAGATCCAGAAGCGCGTCGAGTTCGACCTCTATTACATCGAGAACTGGTCGGTGCTGTTCGATCTGTACATTCTGCTGAAGACGCCTCTCGCGCTGCTGACCCGGAACGAGAACGCGTATTAGGACGCCGTCATTGCGCGGAGCGAATCCAGCCCCTCACCCTGAGGAGCCGGTCTGATTGCTTCGTTTGCGATGACGGCCTGAGTTTGTAGCGTTGAGTTGCGTGAGTATCCAATGGCCTATGCGGCGTCAGCCGGCAATACGTTAGCGCCAACAGCGGCGCCCGGCCTGCTCGCGCTGCAGCGGGCGCTGGTGTGGCTGGTCGGCGCCTCCGGCGCGGTCGTGTTCATCGAGCCGAGCCCATACGAAATCGTAACGCTGCTGGCGACCATCGTGTTCTTCGCCACCGGCATCCGCCTGCGGCTCCTGTTCATGCCGCTGTTGCTGCTGCTGTTCCTGCTCAACGTCGGCTATACCATCTCGGCGGTGGCGGTGATGGACCGGCCGTATGTTGCCAACTGGGTGGCGACGTCCTGGTACATGGCGGTGACCGTTATCTTTTTCGCCATGGTGCTCTCGGAGGACACCCAGGCCCGCCTCGACATGCTTCGCCGCGGCCTGATCGTCGGCGGCATGATCGCGGCGTCGCTCGCCGTTGCCGGCTATTTCAACCTCGTACCCGGCGGGCGTGACCTGCTGACGCTGTACGACCGCGCCCGCGGCACCTTCAAGGATCCCAACGTGCTCGGCGCGTTCCTGATCCTGCCCAGCCTGTTCGTGCTGCAGAGCGTGGTGTCGGACCGGCTCGGCAAGTCGCTGCGCAGCAGCATCGCCTTCGTCATCATGGCGCTGGCCATCCTGCTCGCATTCTCGCGCGCTGCCTGGGGCGGGCTCGTGATAACCGCCGCCTTCATGCTGGCGCTTATGGTCCTGACCAGCATCTCGCACCGGCAGCGCTCGCGCATCATCGTGATGGCGCTGGTCGCCTTGATCCTGGCCGCCATGCTGGTGGCCGTGCTGCTGTCGCTCGATACCGTCGCGCAGATGTTCAAGCAGCGCGCCAGCTTCGACCAGGGCTATGACACCGGCCGCTTCGGCCGCTTCGGCCGCCACATCCTCGGCGCGCAGATGGCGCTCGAGCTTCCGCTCGGCATCGGGCCGCTGCAGTTCAACCGCTACTTCCCGGAAGACACCCACAACTCCTACCTGAACGCCTTCATGTCGGGCGGCTGGCTCGCCGGAATCTGCTATCCGGCGCTGATCCTCACCACCGTCATGACAGGCTTCCGCTACGTCTTCGTGCGCGTGCCCTGGCAAAAGACCTATCTGGCAATCTTCGCCGCCTTCCTCGGCACGGTCGGCGAAAGCTTCATCATCGACACCGACCACTGGCGGCACTTCTGGCTGATGCTGGGCGCCATGTGGGGCATGTTCGCCGCCACGCAGCACTGGCAGGCGCAGGAAGCGGCGGCGATGCGCGTCACTTCTCCGCCCGGAACGTGATCCCGGCGTGCTCTTCCAGCCGCTTGATCAGCTTGTGGCCCATCGCGGCACCGGGCGTCCAGATTCCCGGCGCGGTATCCGCCGCATCGCGCAGCAGGCAGATCGCGCATTCCGAGATCATCTTTGACGTCGAGCCGTAGCCGGGATCGCGGTCGCCCTTGACCACCGCGCGAGCCTGGCGGCCGTCGGGCGCAAGCGCGACGAACAGCAGGTCGTAATAGCCGCTCTCGCGCTCCTCCTTCGACGGTCCCTCGCCGGGCTTGGGCACGTCGTTGCCGGACAGCTTGTTGTTCGCCGCCATCACCTTCTTCGCGATCGCCTCGCCCTGCTCGCCGGGGCCGGTGACCACCATCTCGTCGTAGACGAAATCCTTGCCGTAGGGGAATCCAAGCAACATGTTGGAGCGATGGACGTTGCGCGTGTTGATGTTGGCCATCACGAAGGGCGCGGTCCAGGTCTTGAGGTCCTCGTCATAGAGCGGCCGGTTGCCCAGCGGCTGCTTGGGCCCGTCAAACCCCGGCGTCAGCACGAACGGATCGCGCAACATCGTGACGAGGCTGAGATCCTTCGCCGCCGCCTCGAAAATCGCGCGCATGCTCGCGGCGGTGCCGCCGGAGAACGTCCCCTTCATCTCGCGCACGCGGCCCTTGACGCGCGGCACGGCCGTACCGAACGCCCTCTTCGCCTCTTCCTGTGCGCAGAACACGCCGAGCTCGAACGGCAGGGAATCGTAACCGCAGGAGAACACGATGCGCGCGCCGCTCTTCTTCGCGGCCGCTTCGTGCTGCTCGATTTTCTGCCGCATCCACACCGGCTCGCCGCAGAGGTCGAAATAGTCGACGCCGGCGGCCACGCACTCCGCCAGCAGCTCGTTGCCGTAAAGCATGTACGGCCCGACGGTGGTGATGACGGACTTCGTCTGCCCGACCATCGCCTTCAGCGAGGCGGGATCGCCGGCATCGGCGACGATCAGCGGCGTATCCTTTGGCGCGCCGATCTCGTCGCGCACGGCTGCGAGCTTTTCCCGGCTGCGACCGGCCATCGCCCATTTCAGGCCGGCATCGCCCTTGTAATGCGCGGCGAGATACTCGGCGACCAGCCGCCCGGTGAACCCGGTGGCGCCGTAGACGACGATGTCGAACTTCGAAGACATTCTTGATTCCTCAATTTACTCTGCCGTCATTGCGAGCGAAGCGAAGCAATCCAGCTTCATCGCCGCGGAAACAAAGCTGGATTGCTTCGTCACTTCGCTCCTCGCAATGACGGTGCGAATTTCTCTACTTCTTCCCCGCGTAACTCACACCCATCCCCGCGCGCACGTCGGCCTGGATGCCGTAGGGCGCGATGGGATAGCGCAGGCCGTTTTTCGCCAGCTGCTTCATCCCGGCGATGGCCTTCGCAAGCCAGGCCGGCGGCAGCGCCATTAGCATCTCTTCATCAGGCACACCACCATAGCGGCGCTCGGCGAAACAGGGCAGCGACAGGCTCGGTTCGCGCGTTTTCAGCGCCCGCCCCCAGGAATCGGCGCACGCGGTCTCGCCGACCACGCCCCATTCGAACTTCCGGTAGCCGGTATATTGCAGCCCGTTGATCAGGATGATCATCTGACCGGGCGTGGCGTAGACGAGGCAGATGTCCGGCGGATCGAGCCGGCCGCTCGTCAGCGGGCTGACCGCGAGCGCCCTGTACTGGCCGAACGGCACCACGTCGAGCGCCTCCTGCCGCTTGCGCGCGTCCTCCGCCGTGCCATGCCAGACACCGACGTAATTCTCGCCCGCCAGGAATTTCTCGTCCTGCGGCGCCAGCCCGATCACCGCGCGGCACTGTGCGCCGACGAGATCGTCGCCGGTGATGCCGACGGTCCAGCCGAGGCGCGAGGCCATGCTGACAATCTGGTCGGTGGTGTGGATCGCCGTGGGACGGCGGATTTTCGGGATTGCCGCCATCTCCTCGACCGTCGCGAACAACTTCATGCCGATGACGGTCGTCTTCAGCCGCAACAGGCTGTTGAGATCGGCCACCATTCCGGCGAGATCGAAGTTTTCGGGCGGCGATTGCTGTTGCATGGCGTTTCTCTCCCGGATGACGTTTGCGCCGACTCTAACCTGATTGCCCGGCGGGCGCGAAGCCTATTCCGGCCCCGGCAGCAGCGCATCGGTGTGGCCGGCTATCCGGTAGGCGATCAACCCGAGCCATTCGCGCACGCCGATGTCGAAAAGCAGCAGCCCGTCATTGGCGGTCGCGTAATACTTGAACAGGTCTTCCTTCGTGCCGACCTTCCAGTCCACCGGGTAGGCCTCGACTGGAAAGCCCGCCTTGCGAAACAGTCCCATCGCCCGCGGCATGTGAAAGGCCGAGGTCACCAACAGCCAGCGTTCCCCCGGTTTCGGCTTGAGCATCTCCCTAGAGAACTCTGCGTTCTCCCTCGTATTGCGCGACTGCCGTTCCATGGTCAGCCGCGTCTTCGGAATCCCCAGTCCCTGAAACAGCGCGGTGGCGTAGTCGGCTTCCCTGGCGTCGTTGGAGATCAGGTTTGGACTGCCGCCGGTATAGACGATGCGTGCGTTGGGATAGCGATGCGCCAGCGTCGCCGCGCCGATGAGCCGGTCGGCCGCACCCGAGATCACGGGCACGCCGTGCGCGGCGGAGAGATCGGCATCGAGCGGCCCTCCAAGGACGATGATGCCGTCAGGCTCGCCGCGCGAAGCGTCCCACTTCGGAAAGCGCTGCTCGAGCGGATACAGCACGAAGTTGGCGAGCGGCGAAAACCCGCAGATCGCGAGCAGCAGGAGTGCGACCGCCATAAGCCGGCGTCCGAACCTGGCGAACCGCGTCAGGAGCAGGATAGCGCCGAGCAGGCCGATCCCGATCAGGAAGGTGCTGGGAATTGCCAGGTAGCCGACGGTCTTGGATATCGCGAAAAACAAGGACACCCCTGCTCGAAGTTTGGTACAGCGTCATACGCTGCTGCAGCCGCAATAAAAAGAGCGCACATGACCCATCATCACCTGCAATCCAGCCCGGAAACCTGCCATTGGGGTTTCTTCGAAGCGAAATTGAAGCCGGTCCTGACCATCAAGAGCGGCGACGAGGTCACGGTGGACACCGTCAGCGGCGGACCGGACGTGCTGCCGGACAAGAGCAAATTCCACATTCCGCCGGAGTTGCTCGATATCCATGCGAAGAACGAGCGCATGGTGCCCGGCCACATCCTGACCGGCCCGATCGCGGTCGAGGGCGCGATGCCCGGCAACGTGCTGGAGGTCGATATCCTCGACGTGCAGCTCCGCCAGGACTGGGGCTACAACCTGATCAAGCCCCTCGCGGGTACCCTGCCCGACGACTTTCAGGAGACGCGCATCCTCAACATCCCGCTCGACCGCGCCCGCATGGTCGGCCGCCTGCCCTGGGGACTCGATTTGCCGCTGAAACCGTTTTTCGGCGTGATGGGCACCGCGCCGCCGCCGGCCTGGGGGCGCATCACCTCGCTGATCCCGCGCGCCATGGGCGGGAATCTCGACAACAAGGAGCTCGGGGCCGGCGCAAAGCTCTATTTGCCGGTGTTCGTGCCCGGCGCGCTGTTCTCCTGCGGCGACGGCCACGGCGTGCAGGGCGACGGCGAGGTCTGCGTCACCGCGATCGAGACCGCCCTGCAGGGCCGTTTCCGCCTCACGCTGCGCAAGGATCTTTCGCTCGCCTATCCGCGCGCCGAGACCGCCGATCACTACATGACCATGGCCATGGATCCCGATCTCGACCAATGCGTGGTGCGCGCGCTGCGCGACATGATCGTGCTGCTCGGGGAGAAGCGCAATCTGTCGCGCGAGGACGCCTACACCCTGTGCAGCCTCGCCGCTGACCTGCGCGTCACGCAGACCGTCAACGGCTCGAAGGGTATCCACTGCATGATCGCCAAGTCGGTGGTCCACGGGTGAGTCGCAGAGTCGTAGGATGGGTTGAGCGAAGCGAAACCCATCACGTTAGTGCGCGGTGAAACGTCGATGGGTTTCGCTTCGCTCAACCCATCCTACGGCGCCGCGAATCCGGCGGCGTGATTCGCCTGCGGCACAGGCGTTAATCGAACGTTGCCACCCGGCAACACTTTCGATCCCGTTGAATCAACAATACGCGAGCAAATCGTGAATTGCGACGCACGCCGCGCACGATGCATCCAGCGGCGCGCTCACCATATTCATGCAAGGGCCTGCACGAGGAAGTGGCGGACTTCTGCCCGCCGCCGGCGGCACCCGAAGAACAACTCAAGAAAAGACGGTCTTGCCGATGGGGTCGGCTTGCCGAAGACGTGGGGTAATCGTGGTACTGCAATGGTTGAACAGCCCGGTGGTCTGGACGCTCATCGTCGTCATCCTGTCCTGGCTCGGAATTTTTCGCGATCTGCTCTGATCGTCATGCAGCGGCGGCGAGCCGCTGCAGGAACTGCGTCACCTGCTGCCGCAACATCGCCACCTGGCCGTGGACGCTCTCGGAGGCGCCGTTGACGCGGCTCGCCGCCTGACCGGTATCGGCGGCGGCCGCACTGATGCCGCCGACGTTGGAAGACACCTGCGACGTGCTGGCCGACGCCTCCTGCATGTTGCGAGCGATCTCGCGCGTCGCCGCTCCCTGCTCGTCGATTGCAGCCGCAATCGAGGAGGCGATTTCATTGACCTCTTCGATGGTCTGCGCAATCGCCTCGACTGCAGCTACCGACGCGGCCGTGCTCTGCTGCATCTCGCCGACCTTGGCGCTGATCTCCTCGGTCGCCTTCGCGGTCTGGGTGGCGAGGCTCTTGACTTCGGAGGCGACCACCGCGAATCCGCGTCCCGCCTCGCCGGCGCGCGCCGCCTCGATCGTGGCATTGAGCGCCAGCAGATTGGTCTGTTCCGCGATCTCGCTGATCAGCTTGACCACATCGCCGATCCGCATCGCAGCCTCCGCCAGCGAACGAATTTCGCCGCCGGCGCGCTGCGCCTCGCCGACCGCGCGGCCGGTGTTTTCCGTCGAGCACGCCACCTGGCGGCTGATCTCGGCGATCGACGACGCCAGCTCTTCGGCGGCGCTCGCCACCGTCTGGACGTTGCTGGAAGCCTGCCCCGAGGCCGTCATCACGCGGGCGGTCTGATGGCCGGTCTCCTCGACGGCCGCCGCCATCCTGCCGGCATCGGCTTCAAGATCGGCCGCCGCACTGACGAGGTTGCCGGCGATGCCGTCGAGCTGCGCGCCGAATTCCTTCGACAGGCTGCCGATTTCGCGCACGCGCCGGCCGAGACTCTCGGTTCCGCCGTTGATGACGGTAGCCGAACGGCGGAACGATCCCGGCAGCCCGCGCACCATGATCTTGCGGAAATGCTTGCCGCGGCTGGCATAGTCCATCGAGGCCGACGCTTCGCGCACGAAGGCGTCCGTGATGTCGAGCATGTCGTTGATCGACTTCTGCATCAGGCCGACCCGACCGGGCAGCCGGTCGCTGAGGACGCGCGCCTCGAGATCACCCTTCGCGGCGGCATTGCACACCTTCGTGGCTTCACCGACCGCCGCGACCACCTGCCTGATGCTCCACATCCCGTAGCACAGCAGTGCCACGATCGCGCCCGGCAGAACCATGGCAAGGACGCGGGGAAGCGGATCGACGATCAGGACGGCGGCGAGCGCGGTAAGGGCGAGAACGCCAGCAAGGCCGCAAGCCGCCTGCACCCTAGAGAGAGAGCACGAATTCATCGTAGTTCACGCCTTGCTTGTTGAGCAGACCGACCATCATGTCGAAGCTGGCGCGCATGCCGTCCTTGGCATTGGCGTGCCGCCCCTCCTCTGCGCTGAGCGCCTTGTAGATCGGGTGAATGCGCTCGATCGGGCCGCGGTCCGGCTTTCTGCGATTGGAATGATAACCGACGATGTTGCCATGGTCGTCGAGCGTCGGCGTGACATGGGCAAATACCCAGTAGTGGCTGCCGTCCTTCGCCAGATTGACGACGTAGGCGAAGATCTCCTGCCTGGTCTCGAGCGTGTCCCACAACAGTTTGAAAACACAGCGTGGCATGTCCGGATGCCTGATCAGGCTGTGCGGGGCGCCCATCAACTCCCTGTAGGAGTACTTGGCCATCCGGATGAAAACGTCGTTGGCGTAGGTGATGCGCCCCTTCAGATCGGTCTTCGACACGATCAGTTCTTCCTCGCCGAGCATGGCTTCGTTGCCAGTCGGGTGCACGGTCAGTGCCATCTCGATATCGTCCTTCGCGGGCGCGCCGTTGCGCCGTCGTGCTGGGACGCTAGGACAACAATGTTAAGCAACGATGAGTTTGCCGCTGCCGCTTCTCCCGAAGAATACGCATGGGGTTTGCGTCTGAAACTCACTCGCAATCGGATGACGGCTGCAACTGCAACAAGCTGAACGCGACAGACCGCGATCGAACATTCACCGGTAGCAATCGCGCATCGTTCATCCAGATGAACATGCGTACATCAGCATTGCTTCCAAGTGCGCGTTGCAACTTTTTCCCGACGTCCATGTTGGCTTTGCAGCCCAATCAACGAGAAGGAGCGACATCCGTGAAAAAGACCGCACTCGTTCTTGCAACCGCCGGCGCGCTCGGCTTGAGCACCGTGGCCGCGCCGACCCCCGCAGAAGCCCACTGGCGCGGCGGCTTCGGCCCGGCCCTGGCGGGCGGACTGCTCGCAGGCGCCGTGATCGGGGGCCTCGCCACATCGGCGTATGCCTACGGTCCGGGCTACGGCTACTACCGTCCGGCCTATTATGGCGGCTACGCACCCGCGTACTACGGCGGCTACGGCTACGATCCGTATCCCTGGGGTGGCTACACCACCACTTACTACAGCACGGGTTACGCGCCCGCCTATTACGGCTACCGTTATCGCCGCGTCGTGCGCCCGGCCTACGCCTATTACGGCACGCCGTTTCCACGACGACACTTCCATCATCATCGCTGGCACCACCGCTGGTGATCGCTTGCGAATGAGCGGGCCCGGCGTCGAAACGCTGGGCCGTTTGTCGGGAATTTGAATGACGGGCGACGGAGATGCGCGCGCCGATCGGCGGAGCGCGCCATCCGTTCCCGACAGGCATGACCGTGAACTCGTTCGCCGAGCCGATGCCGCCGTTCATCGGAACGAATGTCATCGGCGTTCCGTTCTACTGGCGGGGCCGGAACTCGGTCGGCAGAGCGCGGTTGACCGATTCACACGAACGAACGCGAAAATTTTCATTGAGGCAACGGAGGAGATCGAGATGAGGAGCAACAGCAAGAACAGGTTTCTGCTGACGACGGCAGTGCTGCTCGCCGGCGTCGGCCTGGCGTCGGCGCAAGGCATGCGTGAAGGCGGCGGAGGAATGGGCGGGGCCGGCGGACCTGGTGGCGGCGCTGCGGAGCGCGGCGCGCCCGGAGGCGGCATGTCTCAAGGTCCGGGCGCAGCTTCCCGCGGTGGCGGTGAAGGCATGACGCAAGGCCGGGCCGCAGAGCCGCGTGCCGGTGGCCGCGCAGAAAGCCCCGCAGCGGGCCCGTCCCGTGATGGCAGCGGCCGCGCTGCGCAGGGTGAGCGACAAATGGGCAAGGATGTCGGCCAGTCGCCGCGCGGGCAAAGGGAAACCGTCGGCCAGGGCCGCGGCGAACGCGAGCCGACCCGTCAGTCCGAGCAAAAGGGCAAGGATCGGTCCGGCGACCGGGCCAAGGATCAGGCCAAGGATCAGGCCAAGGATCAGTCGAAGGATCAGTCGAAGGATCAGGCCAAGTCAAAGGACCAGACCGTTGGGCAGAGCCGCGGCGAGCGCGACAAGACCCAGCAGTCCGAACAGAAGTCCGGCCAGAAGGACCAGGGCACGACTACCGGCGCCAACACCAGGCCGGACAACCAGGACCGAGCTCAGCAGGGCCAGACCGGCAAGCAGGGTGAAGGTACGACGACCGGCGCCAACACCCAGGGACAGACGCAAGACCAGCGAACCGCGACGCAGAGCGCGTCGGGCCGTTTCACGGTGAGCGCACAGCAGCAGACGAGACTGCAGCAATCGGTGCTCAGTTCGCGCAACGTCGCGCGGGTCAACGTCAACTCCATCAACTTCCGCATCAACACGGGTGTGGTGGTGCCGCGGAGCGTCTCGTTCGTATCGGTCGCGGCATACCCGGTGCTGATCGACTACTTCCCGGCCTACCGTGACTACAGTTTCTTCGTCGTCGAGGACGAGATTGTGTTCCTGGACCGGAATCGCAGGATCGTCGACGTCGTTCCGGCCGGGCCGCGCGCGCGCTTTGCCCGCGGTGGCGGCAGCGGCATGAGCGGCGGCAGCGTCGCCGCGCTCGACCTCAGCCCCGACGAGATCCGCATCGTGCAGCGCGTGCTGATCGAACGCGGCATTCTCATCGGCGAAGCGGACGGCGTCCTCGGTCCCGACACGCGTCAGGCGCTGATCACCTTCCAGCGCCGGCAGGGCATCGAGGTTTCCGGCTCGATCGACACCCGCACGGTGGCGGCGCTCGGTGTGTCCAACCGGATCAGCGCCACCCAGGGCCAGTCGACGACAGTCGGCCAGGGTCAAGGCGGCCAGAGCACCGGACAGGGTCAGGCCAATGCCCCGGCGCAGAACCAGCCTGCAACCGGCCAGGCCCAGCAGAACCAGCCGCCGACAAGCGGCCAGGCTGGCACGAAGCCGCAGCAAGGCCAGACCACGGGCCAGGCCCCGGCACAGCCGCAGGGCCAGACTACCGGTCAGGCCCCGGCGCAGGGCGGCAATCCGCCGAACACCAACCAGAACGCGCCGTCCGGGCAGACCAACCAGAACAACGCCCCGCCGCCTCCGGCGTCGGGTCAGCCGGCCCAGACCCCCTCCAGCCGGTAACAGCACCTCTCCGAGCCCCGCCCCTGGCGGGGCTCATTTTTCCTGCCTCCGGCATTGCACCCACCCAGCTGCGACGGGCCGACACGCAAACCACTTCGATTTCACAGAATTCTTGTCAAGTCCCGATATGGAAAATATTTCTCTTTACCGGAATTCCGATTTGCGGTAGACGTCGCCCCAGCCCGTGCCGCCGTGAGGGACGTTTCGCGATCGTCACGAAGCGTGGTGCGGGTTGCGATGGGCCGCTGCGGCGTCAGGTGGGTTCAGTCTCACCGGGCGAAGCGCCGCGGCGGACGGTGAAGTCGTGTGGTCCTGGCGCCGCGACCCTGGCGCTACGTCGGTGGAAGCAATTCCGCCGGCTACGGGGGCAAGAAAGGCCGCTCCCCGGGGAGATCACGTATAAGCCGCCAAACCATTGCGCAGGGGAAGCCGGGATGCCTCGGCTGTACCTGTCAAATCCGTGTGCGTTTTCCTACTACCGTTGCACACGGTGCTGCGGGCGCAGCCAGCGCCCGGCTTTCCCTGCGCCCTCTGTCAGAGAGAGGGCCAACGAAGATGCAAGCCTCAGGCGATCCGCGCCGTGAGAATGAGAACGCATGTCTTTCCCGTCATCGACGGTTGTCATCGCCCGCGTATGCGGGCGACCCAGTATTCCAGAGAAGTTGGTGATCGAACGAGAAGCCGCGGCGTACTGGATGCCCCGCATCCGCGGGCGTCACCCCCGGTTTGGGGGCAACACTTCCCTCACATCGCCGCAACGAACTTCAGCCTGGTCTCGAACAGCACGCTGGTCTTGCCGACCAGCGCGGTGCCGCTGACGACCGCATCGTGATCGGAATAGGTTCCGGTGAAGCCGCAGGTCACCTCGCGGCCGCCAAACAGCGGCAGCACGCCGGACGACTTGGCGTGCTGGAACGTCGTGAGCTCGCCGCGCCACTTGCCGTCCCCCGCGGTGTAGGAGCCGGTGTAATAGAAGTGCGCGTCGCCCCCGGCGATCTTGCCGTCGACCAGCACGATGACCCCGGTCGCGCGCCCGCGCCCGCCTTCGGTCATCTCCGTCTCCACCGTGTAGAGGCCGTTTCTCACGCCCGCCATGTCAGGTGTCCGTCCCCTGGACGACCCGATCTTGGTCGTTGCCCCCAATCGCGCGCAACCCGGAATTTTGGCGCAGCAGCCCGGGGAATTTGCCGCCCCGGCGGCACGTGCCGGCCGCCCCGACAGGCGACCGGGCGGATTCACCAATGAATCCCGCAAAATACCGGTGGAAGCCAACAATCTGTTGACGGACGGCCTCATTACTTAATAGAGTCTAAATAGATACTTTTCAGTACACCATTCTCCAGTTAGCGTGCGACATGGCTACGGAAAAAGCCGAAACCGACCGCATTCCCGTTACGTTGGCGCTCTCGACCATCACCTATCTCGAAAAGCTGGTGAGACAGGGCACCCACGGCACTAGCGTTCCCGGCGTTGCTAGGACCCTGATCGAGGAAGGCATCAGGCTCGCCATCAAGGACGGGCTGCTGTCGATCCGCGACAACGGGAAGTCGTGACCTCGGGGAAACGGGACCGGCGGCGGCACACCAAGAATTGGGACCGCCACAATGTTTGCCTCTGCACCGACCTGGAACGACGAACGCCTCGAAGCACTGAAAACCCATTTTGCCGCCGGCCTCTCCTGCCGGCAGATCGCGGCCGAGATCGGCGTCAGCCGCAACGCCGTGATCGGAAAGCTCTCCCGCCTCGGCCTGTCGCGGGAAAAGACCGGCGATGCGCTCCGGCCGAAAAAGCCGAGAGAGCGGCGCGCGCGCACCGGCTCGGTGCCGCGGCAGCAATTCGAGCTGCTGCGGCAGGTCTATGACGAGGCCGCCTTCAACGACACCCCCGTCGTCAGCGAGCACCGCTGCACGCTGTTCGAGCTCAGCAAGGAGCGCTGCCGCTGGCCGGTCAATACGGAGACTGAGGCATTCGCGTTTTGCGGTAACTCGCCGCTGGCGGGCATGCCCTACTGCCAGGGCCATACCAGGCTCGCCTATCGTTCGCTGGCGCGGAGGGCCAGTTAGCGCGCGGTCCCGGCCCGGCAAGCCCCTGCGCTTGGGGACGCAGGGCTACCGGGCCGGGATCGTGTGCACGAGCATGATCCGGAAAAGTGTGAAGCGGTTTTCCGAAAGGATCATGCTCAAGCAAGAAATTGCACGTCAGCCGATGCGCCAGCCGACTTCCTTGACGAACCTCTGGTAGAACTCGGGCTCATAGGCCCGCTCTGGCGTCTGACGCACGCGCTCGTCGAGCTTGTGGGCGTCGTCGCCGACCAGGATGCGCCACTTCCCCGCCTTGACCCCGTCGAGAATGATTTTGGCGGCCGCTGCCGCCGAGGTCGGCGCCTCGTCGCGAAACGTCCGCGCGCGGTCGTCGGCGAATTTCTGGATGTCGGCGTCGGTCATGGCAGACGTGTCGATATTCATGCCCTGCAGCCGCTGCCGCGTCGCCAGGATATCGTTCGGCGTCAGCTCCGCGCTGCCGGTCTGGATCACCCGCGAATTGGCGACGATGGAGGTACCGATGTGGCCGGGCATCACCACCGAGCACTTGATGTGCGGGGCGTTGAGGCGAAGGTCGTTGATCAGCGCCTCGGTAAAGCCCTTCACGGCGAACTTGGCGGCAGAATAGGCCGTATGCGACACGCCCATGCCGACGGAAGCCCAGAAGCCGTTGACGCTCGAGGTATTGACGATGTGCCCCTCGTCGGCGTTCATCAACAGCGGCAGGAAGGTGCGCACGCCGAGATAGACGCCGCCCCAGCAGATGTTGAAAGTGCGCTCCCACTGCTCGCGGGTATTGGTGAACAGGCTGCCCCCACCGCCGATGCCGGCATTGTTGAACAGCAAATGGATCCTGTCGGTCTGCTGCTGCTCGACCAACTCGTCGCGGAACCGCTTGAGGTGATCCTCGATCGAAACGTCGGCGACGTGGGTAGTGACACGCAGGCCTTGCGGCAGCCTCTCGGCCTCGCACAGCCGCTTGGTCTCGGCCATGGCTTCCGGCGAGACGTCGCACATCGCGACGTTGCAGCCTTCGGCCACCAGCTGGCGCGCCAGCTCGCGCCCCATCCCCGTGCCGCCACCGGTGATGACGGCAATCCTTCCGGCAAAATCCTTCATGGAGCCTCGTTGACCTCTCTCGCTGGGGGAAAGACTAACGAATGTCGGCAGGGTGATCCACATGCCGCAGGCGCATGGCAGCGCGCGCCGGCTGCGGGATCGCGAGGCGGATCAGGCCGCCGACGGGGAGCCCCCCGATGTCGATATCTCGATCTTCATCGGCAATTCCCCGTCGGAATATTGGCCGATATCGAGCCGCCAGACGGTCTCGCCGTTCGGCTCGGCACCGAGGCGGGCAAAGCCGAGCTTCTCGAAGTGATCTCTCACGAGGCCATTGCGCGCGGTCGGGATGTAGCGGCCGATCAATTCGCTGGCGTCGGCCGCGCGGGCCAGTTGCACCAGATGCTGCAGGATCGCCTCCTCGACCCTGCGGCCAAGCACGCGGCAGGACATGATCCAGGTATCGACCTCCCATTGCCTGCCGTTCTTCAGGCAGATCACCGCCGAGATCATGCCGTTGTCGCCGAACATGTCGGCCAGCCGCGCCTGCACGGTGACCGCCTCGGGACTGGTCTGCAGCGCGGCCACCTCGGCCTCGCTGTAGCGCCGCGTGGTCAGGTTGAACTGGTTCGATTTGGAGATCAGCTGCGCGATGCGCTTGCGCCCCGGCTGGTCGAACGGCGCGATCGACAGCGTCATGTCGAGCGAGCGCAAGTAATCGTCGTGATTGCCGATGCGCTCGAGTTGCGCAGCGCGCTGCGCATTGGCCTTGTACATCCCGGCGCGCTGCTGGTCCTCGCGCGAAAAGCTCGTGTGCTCGAAATATCCGGCGGCCTGGAACACGGATATCCATTCGCTGGGATCGTCGGGCAATTCGGGCACGGCCACCGCCGGCAAGGCGTCGCGGACGCGCTTGCGCTCGGCGGGATTGTCATCGAGGAAGACGAAGCTCTCGAGCCCAAGGTCGATCATCCCGGCGATCGCCTTGATGTTGGCGGCCTTGTCGTCCCAGTTGACGCGGAAGGCGACGATGTCGTCCTCCTTCAGGATCATCTCGGGGTGATTGCGGAACGCATCGAGCGCGATGGCCTCGTCGTTCTTGGAGGAGACGCAGAGCAGGATGCCGCGCTCCTTGTACGCCAGCGCCATCCGTTGCAAGGCGGCGTAGCTCTCGCCCAGCGGCGAGCCGGTGCCGAGCGCCAGCCCCTCGATGCCGTCGTCGCCGACGATGCCGCCCCACAGCGTGTTGTCGAGATCGAGCACCAGCACGCGGCGCGAGCGCCCCATCTGTGCCGCGACGATCCGCATGACGTGATCGGCATAGAGGGGCGCCATCGCCACCGCAAAGGGGTACTTTGCAGCGTACCAGTAGCGCCCGGCAGACCAGGCTCCCTGGCCGACGAGGCCGGAAATGCCGTGGATGTCGAGCAGCAAATGGCCGGCCTGCCGCGCCTGTGCGGCAAGACGGCGGTTGAATTCGCTGGCGAGCTGACGCGGGCTGCCAGGAAGACCGAGGTCCATGTTGATCTGCGACGCATCGGGATCGCCGGCCAGCGTCTGCAGGATCACCGGCTTGCCGGTCGCAGCGCCCGCAACTTCCGCAATCCGCGTCACCTGCGCCAGCGCGGCCTCGACGGTCCGCGCCGCCGCCCCCTCGTCGCCGAGCGGAGCAACGAGGCGAAGCATTCGGTTGTCGGACGCAACCAGAACAAAATCCGGCGGATTGCCCTTCAGCTCTTCGCGATGACGCTCGAGCCACGGTTCGGGCTCCTCGTACTCGGCGATCGTGAGCTGCAGCAGAAAGCCAAAACGGATCGCCGTGCCGATCAGGGTATCTGCGAGATGATTGACCGTGCTCGCCGACAGTATCAGCAGGTGCACGGGTACGAGCCCCTGCTTGCGTGCCTCGGCGGTGAACGACGGCGAGGCAGACTTGAGGATACCCCTGATCTTGCGGCCAAGCAGCCGCAGCTCGGCCTCCTCCCAGCCCGCCTGCGCCAGCGTCCGCATCGAACTCAGCGCATCGACGGGATCGGCAGGCAGCGCCGCGAGGCGGTCGCGCATCTTGCCGGCGGGGCGCGGCAGCCACGGTAGCGCCTGCACCGGCAATTTCGCAATCGGCCTGGCCGCGGCGTCGCTCACTGCAGATGACCTCGAATCGCATCCACGAACTGGCGCACCGAAGTGATCTCCTCGATCTCCGCCAGATTGAACTGGAAGTCGAACTCGCTCTCGATGCCGCTGACGAGGCGGATATGTGCAAGACTGTCCCACGCCTTCAGGTCGGCCTGACGCGTCTCCATGCCGATGGCGAGACCATCATCGTCGAGCTCGGCGCGGAATATCTCCTGCAACCGGTCGAGAATGGCTGCCTGCGTGCTGCTGCCGGCGTCCATCAGCTCACCGGCCCGGTGGTCGGTACGAACAGCTCCTTCCTCGGAACCGGCTCTATATACATCGTGATCCCCTTCCGGCCGAGCGCGACCGCATGTTCGATAAAGGGTTTAGCATCGGCCGCCATCATCTTCAAATTGGAGAGCTTTGTGTCGGTGCAGATATCGGGTCCGAAATGCCGGCGCAGCCGTTGCGGCCGGATATCGCCGCCGCGGTTGAGGAATTCGTGCTCGCCGGCCTCGCCGCTGGCGCGCTTCCACGTGTAGCGCGTCGTGCCGGTGAATACCTGATGAAAGAATGGCACCTCGTCATAGAGCAGGCACTCCACCGCATGCAGCGGCGTCATGAAATTGAAGGTCGCACCAAGCCCAATCATGCGGGCATCCACGTCCATCAGCCGGCAGAACGGCGAGTCCTTGCCCCACGTCATCATGGTGCGATGGTGATCGCGGATCAGGAAATCGGCATTGGGGCCGACGGCGCAGACCGACGAGGTGAGATGAATGCTCCGCTGCACGCCCGGCACGCGCCGGAACACTTCGCACAACAGGCCCGTGTAGACCGGCGCGCGATCGACCATGAAAACCTTGCTCGCGTCCTGGTCGATCGGAAATGCCGGCATCGCCAGCGTGCCCTCCGGCCCGATCAGCTCGCGCAGGAGATCGATGACCTCGCTCGGCTTCAAGGGAACGTTGAAGAACTCGTTCCACGACGATTGCACCCATACGGTCCGGCCGCGCGTGACGCCGAGGTCGATCAGGCGTTGGCGCAATTCGCCGACTTCGATCGGGCGGCGATAAATTTTCTTGTCCAGCCACAGCCGGCGCGTGCGGACGAAGTCGCGCACATTGCCCTGCCCCAGCACTCTCTGGACGACGCGTTTGACGATGCTGCGAAGCGCGCTCGGCATGGGCAGCTATCCGCGCGAGGCTTGGGATGCCGGGCGGGCAGCCTGCTGGACCTCATGCACGATGGGCAAGAGCACGTCCAAGGCATCTTGCGCGCTGGCGACACCCACCGTCGCGGTCTGATCCGTCGCGATGCGCGGTAATCGCCGCGAGATCGCATGCACGCCAGGCAGGAATGCGTTCAACTGCTGCACCAAGGTCTCTCCCGCCGCCTTGGCCATGGCGTATTCGGCAATGCCGGCGGTTGCCGTATCGAGCGCGGTGGTGGACGGATAGAACATCACGACATTGCCCGCGTTCGGCTGCGCCAGCGCGGCGCAGAGATCGAAAAATCCATCGACATAATAGTCGAGGCAAACGCGCAGCTTCGCCGGCTCGAACAGGGCCGACTTGCGCTGAAAGATCTTTGCCGTGGCGAAATAGTAGCAGCTGTCGACTGCGCCGATGCCGCTGAGCTGTCCGGCCGCCGGCTGCAGCGCATCGTATTGAATGACCTCGCACGCGCCGCCGGCGTGGCGGATTTCCGCTGCGACGTTCTCGGCTTCCGGCCTGCCTTCGCGGAAGGTGATAAGGGGGTAACCGCCGCCGGCCGCGACGATTTTCGCGGTGACCTCGCCCAACCCGCGCGAGCCGCCAACGATGAGGGCGCGCTGTCCGGCAAACGGCTTGCCGGCGAGGCGCGCCGCGACCGCAGCCATGTCGGCCTGGGCGGGCGGCCGCGGACGGCCAAACGCGTCGATCCGGCCGGTCAGACCGGAACCGGCGACGTCGATCTGCACCGATCGAAAACGTGAATCGACCTTGCGCACCGAATAGCCCAGCGCCTGCGTGTCGCTGGCGATATCGCGGGTGACCTCGAGGCCGGCGAACAGCGAATGCAGCCCGGGACAAGCCATGCCCACGATCTGGGATGTCCCCATCAAGGCGCCGACGGCAGCCGGTCCGATGGCCTTGCAGAGTACGGGGAACAGGCGGCGGATTTCGTCCTCGCCGGCGGCGGCCGTAACGGCGCCGCGCTGATCCGCCAGCTGCTCGAACGGCAGGTCAAGCGGCTCCGACATCTTGCGAGGTGTGGGCGGCGCACCGTTGACAGGCGATCGGGAGACCTTTCCGGGGATGGACGAAAGCTTGATCGCCGCGATGACGGTGCCGGCGGCGATCACATCCAGATCGATGCCGGCTTCGGTCTGCGCAACCGTCCTCACCTCCGCGGTCTCGTCGAGAAACAGCGGCTGATGGAACCGAACTCGGATGCTCTGAACATCGAGCTTTCGGCTACTCAACGCGCTCTCCAGCGCCCACAGCAGCGTGTGGATGCCGTGCACCACCGGCGCGCCCATTTGCGTGCGGCGCGCGAACCGCGGATCGAGATGCAGCGGGTTGAAGTCGCCGGAGGCGCGCGCGAATTCGCGCTGGTCGTCCTGCGTGAAGATGCGGGTTGCGATGGCGGAACTAGAGGTCATCGAAGGCTCGCTTAGCACAGCCCACCATGGCCGGGACGATCTTCCCGGCGTCAAAGTTACCGGAAAGGCCGAACAGGTGCTGGAATCCCGTCACTTCATAGCCGCCCTCGCCGATCTGCCGCGGCGTCGGGAGGTAGCCGTAGAGTGCGCCGAGATAGCCGGCATGGAGCCGCAGCCGCCCTTCGGCTACCGGCAGCGCGGAATCGAGGATGGACTGCCATTCCACCGTCACTTCGGCGGACACCGCAATGAGTTCGAACACCGTACCGAGCCGCAGCACCTGGATGGTGAGCGGCTTGTCCGGCGCACGGCCGTGAAAGAATTCAGCCAGCGGAATCTGCGCGGTGCCGACGGCAACGATGTCGGGCCTGTCCGCCCGCTCCGGCGGCCGCTCGGCAATCGCATCGACGCCGTCAGCAAGGCCTTCGCTCCAGTGCTCCCAATCGGCGGCCACGCGCGGCGGAAAGGTTGGCCCGGAAATCAGCATGCGGGCGAAGCGGCGCAACCGGCCGCCGATACTCGCGCGCGGTCCGGTCCCCGCGATCCTCGGACTGATGTCGCCGCAGAAGCCCTGCACGAACACGCAAGGAATTTCGCCGAACCGCTGGCGCAAGGCGCGCCGCACCGCGCCCGGAAAATCGGCACTAATGACGTCGGGCGGGATGACCGCCGTGGCGTGGCAGGTGTAGTGCCAGATGGCGGCGATGACCCCATCGTCATCGGCGCGGCGGAGCAAGAGCACCGTTGCCAGTTCCTCCGTCGGCCCAGCCTGGTTCGGCGCCATCACCGTGGCGGTCAGGCGGAAACCGTAGGTGCGGCCGATGGTCGGGAGCGACCAATGGCGACGACGGTTGACGGAATGGTCGAGACGGCCGCGCTTGACCTCCACAAGCGTCTCGGCGGGCTCTTCCCGCAGCAGGCCCTTGACGAGATTTTCCGAGGCCTCGGCAAGCTCTGCCACGAACTGCGGGTCGGGAACGCCGAGCGCCGCACAGGCGCGGTCGGTGGCCGGCGCGAAATGGGTATGCGAGGCGAGCAGCATGATCTCGGCCGGCAGAAAGCCATGCGCCGCCAGCCGGTCATGGATCGCCTGCTGCAGCTCGGACCCGACGACCATGAGATCGAAGCTGAAGACCAGGCAGCGCCTTCCTCCCGCTTCCAGCAAGACCGCCGAGATCTCGATCGGATCGAGCACGATGGAGACCGCGTGCCGGCGCGCCGCATAGCCGGCGAGCCGCACCGGCCGGTCCAGCGGGGTGACGTCGCAGGATGCGGCGCGTGCGAACATGATCAGGCAACCGCGCTCGCGTCGCGGGCGCGTTGCCCGGGGACAGCCACAGCGGCTTCGCGAGCCCGCTTCTGGCGCCACTTATCGACGGGATACACCAGGAAATGATTGATCATCATCGCGAGCGCCACGGACGCGACGACCACCAGACAGGAAAAGAGCACGCTGCCCGGCGCCTGGCCCGGCAGCCAGCTGTTGACGATCGCCAGCCCGAAGACGCAGACCGGCCAGTGCACGAGGTAGAGCGGATAGGAGAGATCGCCGAGCCATCGATCCCAGCGATACCGTGTCGAGAAGTCGAAGAACGAGGGTAGCGCCAGCCCGATCGCCGCGTAAAGCTGATGCGGATGCTGACCGATGAACTGCGGCAGCGAAATCGTCCCGACCGCGCAGATCACCGTGATCGCCAGCGAGAAAGCCGGGAACATCAGGTCCCGCTCCCGGAGATATCGATAGACCCGGAAGCTGAGGGCGCCGTAGAGGAACAGGCTCAGCTCAAACGGAAAGAAGCGGTATTCCGTCGCCAGGCTCCGATAGCCCTGCGAATAGGCCTCGAAGCGGAAGGCGTAGCTCGCGAGCGCAAGCGCTGCGATCAGCAGGAAATGCCGCCGCAGGATGAACGGTGCGATCAGGTAGAATGCGAGCTCGAGCGACAGCGTCCAGGCCGGGACGATCACGTTGAAATGGACCGCGCTTGGCGGCTGCTCCAGCGCGGTGACCGAGAAGAACAGCTCGCCGCCCCGATCGATCAGCATCGAACTCCATTCCATGCCGATCAGGAACAGGTTGGTGACGACCGCAAACACCCAGGTGCTGAAGCTCATCTGCGCGCCTTCGCTGACGAAGGCGTCGAGCGCGAGCGGCTTGCCGGACGTCGCATAGCTCGCCAGCGACACCGCGATCGTCACCGCGAGAATGGCGAGGTACGGCACGTAAATCTTGACGGCGCGATTGGAATAGAAAATCCAGTTGCCCTGCGGCGTGTCGGCATATTTGCCGGAGAGGATCAGGGCGATCAGGAAGCCGGAGATGATGTAGAAGATCTGGACCGCGATGTTGCCGGCCACCTTCGGATAGATGTCGGTCCCGAAGAAGCCCCCCGCATGTCCAGAGGCCACCGCGAGCGCCAGCATGAAGCGCATCAGACCCATGGCGGCCTACGAATCGGAACCCTGGATAGCTGCGCTTCCGCTGCAAGCGCTCAGGCCCGCAAACGCACATGGGGAGAAATGGCGCTTCGGAAATGCTTCCCTTGATGAACCGGTCGGAAGCGGCAAGGCCATAACCCGTTGATTTGATGGTCGGAGCGAGAGGATTTGAACCTCCGACCCCTAGTCTCCCAGACTAGTGCGCTAACCGGGCTGCGCCACGCTCCGATGCCGTTCCCTTAGCGTTCATCGTCCGCCAGCGCAAGGCGCTGGTAGAGGCCGGAATGGGCCCGATCAGCCTTCCTTCAGCGCCGAATCGAGCAGTTGCCGGGCGGCGATCAAATCCTGCAGCACGCCTTCCAGCCGGGCACGGTCCATTGAACGGACCGCGGGGGTGGCCGGTTCGGCCAGGTTCTTGGCGATGCCGTCCTCGTCGAGTTCGACGAAACGGAAGTCGATGCCGTCCTCGCCGCCCTCGTAATCCTCGTCGTCGCCCTCAAAGGAGATCGGCACCTCGCCGTCGTCCTCCGCCATCGTGTGCTCGAGCGTTTTCTCCACCGCGCCAAAGGAGGCGGCGACGGTGGCGTCCGCCAGGCCCTGCACCGCCTTGACGCCGTGCTCTTTCAGGATGCGCTGAACGCCACGGATAGTGTAGCCCTCGCCGTACAGGAGACGGCGGATGCCCTTGAGCAGGTCCACGTCGTCCGGACGGTAGTAGCGGCGGCCGCCGCTACGCTTCATCGGCTTGATCTGCGCGAATCGGGTCTCCCAGAACCTCAGCACATGCTGGGGGATGTCGAGATCGTCCGCGACTTCACTGATGGTTCGGAACGCATCGGGAGCCTTGTCCAAATGCCCGCTCCTTTCCGCTCGCTGTATGGAGCGCTAGTCGTCCTTGGCGTCGCCGTTGGTGACAGCGTGCCCGTTGATACGCTGCTTCAATATCGCCGAGGGCTTGAACACCATCACCCGGCGCGGCGAAATCGGCACCTCGGTGCCGGTCTTGGGGTTGCGTCCGATACGCTGACCCTTCTTGCGAACCATGAAAGAACCGAACGACGAGAGCTTCACGGTCTCGCCCTTTTCCAGGCAATCGGTGATCTCTTTCAACACCAGTTCGACAAACGCCGACGACTCCGTTCGCGACAGTCCCACCTTCTGGTAGACCGCTTCGCACAGATCGACGCGTGTGACTGTCTTGCCCGTTCCCGTGGTCATCGCCTGCCCCGCACTCTCGGCGAACAAATTTGTTGCCTGAAATTAGGAGGTTAGCAAACCATGGTCAACAGCGAGCATCATGCAAGGGCATGAAAACACGCTTATAATTTGCGCTGAATTGTTTATGCCACACTTACCAGCGGACCAGCGCCGAGCCCCAGGTGAAGCCGCCGCCCATGGCTTCCAGCATCACCAGGTCGCCTTTCTTGACGCGGCCGTCCTTCACCGCAACGCACAGCGCCAGCGGAATCGATGCCGCCGACGTGTTCCCGTGCATGTCCACGGTGAGGACCACTTTCTGCGGCGCAATATGCAGCTTGTGTGCCGAAGCGTCGATGATTCGCTTGTTGGCCTGATGCGGGATGAACCAGTCGAGGTCGTCGGCCGTGGTTCCCGTCGCCTTGAAGGCGTCGACGATCACGTCGGTGATCATGCCGACCGCATGTTTGAACACCTCGCGGCCTTCCATCCTGAGATGGCCGACCGTCCGGGTCGAGCCGGGGCCGCCGTCGACGTAGAGCTTGGACTTGTGGCGGCCGTCCGATCGCAGATGCGTGGTCAGGATGCCGCGGTCGCTGTTATTGCCGGGCTGCTGCTGAGCCTCCAGCACGACGGCGCCGGCGCCGTCACCGAACAGCACGCAGGTGGTGCGGTCTTCCCAGTCGAGGATGCGCGAGAAGGTCTCGGCGCCGATCACCAGTGCACGCTTGTAGGTGCCGCTGCGCAGGAAATTGTCGGCAGTAGCCAGCGCGAAGATGAAACCTGAACATACCGCCTGCAGGTCGAAGGCCGCACCATGATGGATGCCGAGCCCGTTCTGGACTGCGACTGCGGTTGCCGGGAACGTGTTGTCCGGCGTCGAGGTCGCCACCACGATCAGGTCGATCGCCTGCGCATCTATGCCGGCATCGGCCAGCGCGGCGCGTGCCGCATTGATTCCCAGATGCGAGGTGAACTCGTCATCGGCAGCGACATGGCGCTGGCGGATGCCGGTGCGCTGCACGATCCACTCGTCGGACGTGTCAATTCGTGCCGCCAGTTCGGCATTGGTCAGCACCTTCTGCGGCAGGTAGGAGCCGCAGCCGAGCACGACCGAACGTATCGCAGTCACGAAACAGCCTCCTGTGCGGTCTGCGCCTTGGAGAGCGCGCCGCCGTCACGATTGAGCATGCGGTTGATCTTGGTGAGGAGATCGTTGTGGACCGTCTCATAGCCAACATCGACCGCGTAGGCAAAGCCTTCGGCGCTGATCCCGCCATGGCTCTTCACCACCACGCCCTTCAGCCCCAGCAGCACCCCGCCATTGGACTTGTTGGGGTCGAGCTTGTCCCGCAGCTCCTGGAAGGCGCGGCGGGCAAACAGATAGCCGATCCGGGTAAGCCAGGTCCGCGACAGCGCGGTGCGCAGGAGCTCGCTCATCTGGCGCGCGGTGCCTTCGGCGGCCTTGAGCGCGATATTGCCGGAGAAGCCCTCGGAGACGATCACGTCGGCCTCCCCCTTGCCGATGCCGTCCCCCTCGACGAAGCCGACATAGTCGAGCTGCGGCAGGTTCAGCGTGCGCAGCAGTTCCGCGGCCTCGCGGATCTCTTCATGGCCCTTGATCTCCTCGACCCCGATATTGAGGAGTCCCACGGACGGCCGATCCTTTTCGAACAGCACGCTCGCCATGGCGGAACCCATCACCGCCAGCGCCACCAGATGATGCGCGTCGCCGCCGATGGTGGCGCCGAGATCGAGCACGACGGAATGGCCGCGCAGTGTCGGCCAGACCGCGGCGATCGCGGGACGGTCGATGCCGGGCAGCATGCGCAGGCAAAAGCGCGCCATCGCCATCAGCGCGCCGGTGTTGCCCGCCGAGACCGCCACGTCGGCCTCGCCCTTTTTCACCGCCTCGATGGCGAGCCACATCGACGAGGTCTTGCGGCCGCGGCGCAGCGCCTGGCTGGGCTTGTCGTCCATGCTGACGGCGACGTCGGTATGGATGACGCGCGAGACCCTTTTCAGCGCGGGATACTTGTCGAGTTCGGGATCGATTTTCGTGCGGTCGCCGAACAGGAGAAATTCGGTGCCTGGATGCCGGGTCAATGAAATGGCGGCGCCGGGAATGACGACCGAAGCGCCGGCATCGCCACCCATGGCGTCAAGCGCAATTCGAACCTTTTGAGGCATGAAAGTCCCGGAAACCTGATTCTCTTGCAGCGTTGGCGTGCCTGGCCGCGCAACTCGATGCCGTCGCGGAATGCGGCGCGACCAAGCGCCGCGCTGCGTGCCGGCCGGGCCGCGACAATACCGTTTCCCGGCCTCGACACAACCTCTTGACCGCACGCTTTACAGAAAGACGGGATTACTACGGCTGGAATCGCGCGCCAAAATTAACCCTTATATATCAGCTGGTTGGAAGACAACCTTGAGCAAGCGGTGGAGTCTGCTGCAGCCGAATGCGAGCCCACCTGGCAAGAGGCCGCCTTTTACTTGCCTTTCGGCTTCCGCTTCGCCTTCGGTTTGGCCTTGAGCGCCTTCAACGCCGCGAAGGGATGATCCTTCGGATCGGGCGGCGTGACCTTGCGATCGAACACGGCATCGGGCTTGCGTGGATAGGGATCGATGCCGAGGAACAGCGCATCAGTGGCAAGCCGGCCGAGATCGATGACGCCACCCTCGATCGGCTCCGGCGGATCGACCTCCGCTGCACCCGCGCCGGCATCGTCAATGAGATCGGACAGCGCGGGAATCTGTTCCGGCGGCGCGAACACCAGATCGATCGGCTCGTCGATGTCGGTTTCGATCGGATCGAGCGTGACCACGCAAGTCTGCCCGATGCGTGCGCGGACATGGCCTGCCACATGGAAGCGCCCGCCGCTTTTCGGGGTGACGGCGAGCGAAGCATGCGCGGACAGCACTTCGCGCAAGCCCGCGATGTCGGCCATGGCCTTGCGCTGCGCCTCATCGGCCTCGATTTCGCGCTGCAGGCCGCGTTCGGGGATCTGCGCCACAATCACGGGCGAGCGCCAGGGGTCTGGTCTGTTCTGGCGGCTTGTCACTGCGCCCTCACTGCGTCGGGAACGGGAAAGGTCCAACGGCCGGCGAGCACGGTCGTTTCGTCGAGCGCCGCCAGGCTCGTAAGTGCGTCTTCTGCGTAGGCGGCAAGCGCCCTCGCCGCCTCGATCTTCTCGCCGTTGAGAATGTTCTTGCAGATCGCCTCCGCCAGTGCCTCGCGGCCCTCCGTCAAGGCCATGTCATAGGCGGTCGTGCGGCCGTAAAAGGCCTCGCCGAACGCCCGCATGCGTTTCGGCACGGTTTGATCGCCGATCCCCATTTCGCGCAAATTGTCGTCCATATCGGTGCAGAAATGGTCGAACAGGGCCTGCGACAGGGCCGTTCCGGCCCCAACCGATTTGAGGCGGCGCAGAACCAGCCACAGATGCAGCACCAGAAGGTCGAATCGGCCATTAACCGTGTCCGGCACGCCCAAGTCCCGGTAAAACAAGGGTTCTCGCGTCTGCGTCACGATCATGCCATAGATGGCCTCGATGGTGCCGGCGGGGGCGATCCGGGGTTTCCTGAAGTGATTGAACGGCCAGAGCATTGTGGGTTCCGCGCGCGGGACCTTGGCGGCGCCCGCGTCTGTTGCAATCCGCAAGCTAGCCCGGTACGTCAACGCCTCGCTGCAGGCAAGGGGACGGGACTGTTCCGAGAATGACCGTAGTAGTTGCCCGGAAAGGCTCTCGCGCGCATCCGACGCGCGGCAAGGCCGGCTGGCGCGCCATGGCCGCGGCCGCGCTGGTTGCGGCCGCGCTGGCGGGCTGCACCGGCGAGCAGTTCCAGAAGGGCTATATCCTGCCTCCCGGCGCGCTGGAGCAGATTCCGATCGGTTCGAGCCAGGACCAGGTGCTGATCGTGATGGGCACACCATCGACCGTTGCCACGCTCGACGGCGAGGTGTTCTACTACATCTCGCAGCGGAGCGAGCGGAAGGTCGCCTTCATGAACCAGCAGGTCGTCGACCAGCGGGTGATCGCGATCTACTTCGACAAGAAGCGCCAGGTCCGGCGCCTGGCCAATTACGGCCTGCAGGACGGCAAGATCTTCGATTTCATCAGCCGCACCACGGCGACCTCGGGCCAGGAACTCAGCTACCTGACGCCGCTGTTCAAGCTGCTCAGCTTCAACTAGCCGCAAGCCTTCTTCAACCAAGCTTTCGTCGAACCGCGAACCGCGCATGCGCCTGTGCGCGCTGGCGCGGTTGTCGTGCGCCGCCGCGCTCCCTACCCTCGTTGCACAAGCAACAATCCCGTAGGGAGGAATATTGTGACGACTAGAATACTGTCCCGCCGCAACGTGCTGACCGGCGCTGCCGCATTGACGGCAGCCGCGATCGTGCCACGTTCGAGCCTCGGTGCGGGCGACTGGCGGCCGACCGAAACCGTGAAGCTGATCGTGCCCGCCGCGGCCGGCGGCGCTACCGACGTGATGGGACGGCTGCTGGCCGCGCATCTGCAGTCGGTCTGGGGCCAGTCGGCCATCGTGGAAAACCGCTCCGGCGCCGGCGGCACCATCGGTGCCGGCGAAGTGGTACGGGCCAAGCCGGACGGCCATGTCATCATGGTCGGCAATCCCGGCCCCAACGCAATCGCCTACCGCATCTACAAGAACCTCAGCTACAAGCCGGACCAACTGCAGCCGGTCTCCAACATGATCCGGATCCCGAACATCGTGTCGGCGCATCCCTCGACCGGGCTGAAATCGATCCCCGATCTGATCGCCTTCCTCAAGGCCAATCCGGACAAGCTCACCTATGGATCGTCAGGCACCGGACAGAGCCCTCACCTCACCGCCGCCTGGTTCCTGCAGTTGACGGGATTGAAGATGACGCATGTGCCGTTCCGCGGCGCGGGACCTGCACTGCAGGCGGGGCTGGCCGGAGACATCCAGGTGCTGTTCGACAATCTCTTCCCGTCGCTGCCGCAGGTCGAGGCCGGCAAGCTCAACGGCCTCTGCGTTACCACGCCGGAGCGCAGCTCGCTGGCTCCGAACCTTCCGACCATGCGCGATGCCGCGCGGGAGCTCGCCAACTTCGACATCTCCTCCTGGTTCGGCATCTTCCTGCCAAAGGCGACGCCGCGGCCCGTGGTCGACGAGCTCAACAAGCAGATCAAGGCGCTGCTGGAGCGCGACGACATCAAGAAGCAGGTCGCTACCATGGGCGCCCGCACCGACTGGGGCACGCCCGAGCAATACAGCGCTTTCGTCGAGGCCGAGACGAAGAAGTTCGCCGGCATCATCGAGAAGGAAGGGCTGGAGATGGACGTGAAGTGATGTCCACGCCGTCATTGCACTGACGGGTGAGTGCTCCTCCAAGCATCAAACAAAAACCCCGCGGCTCACGCCGCGGGGTTTCGCTTTAAGTCGTAGCTCGCTCAGTGCGCGAGGATCGCCAGCAGTAGCAGCGCCACGATGTTGGTGATCTTGATCATCGGGTTCACCGCAGGGCCCGCCGTGTCCTTGTAGGGATCGCCGACGGTGTCGCCGGTGACGGCCGACTTGTGGGCGTCAGAGCCCTTGCCGCCGTAATGGCCGTCCTCGATGTACTTCTTGGCGTTGTCCCAGGCGCCGCCGCCCGAGGTCATCGAAATCGCGACGAACAGGCCGGTGACGATCACGCCGAGCAGCATGGCGCCGACGGCCGAGAACGCCGCCGACTTGCCGGCCGCGCCGCCGCCCGCGATGGCGTAAATCGCGAAGTAGACGAAGATCGGCGACAGCACCGGCAGCAGCGAGGGGATGATCATCTCCTTGATCGCCGCCTTGGTCAGGAGGTCGACGGCCTTGCCGTAGTCCGGCTTGTCCGTGCCCTGCATGATGCCCGGCTTCTCGCGGAACTGGCGACGCACTTCCTCGACGATCGAGCCCGCAGCGCGGCCGACCGCGGTCATGCCCATCGCGCCGAACAGGTACGGCAGCAGGCCGCCGAACAAGAGGCCAACCACGACGTAGGGGTTGTTCAGCGAGAAGTCCGGCGCGACGCCCTGGAAGTAGGGATTCTTCGCCGAATTGGCGATGAAGAACTTGAGGTCTTCATTGTACGCCGCGAACAGCACCAGCGCGCCGAGACCGGCCGAGCCGATCGCATAGCCCTTGGTGACCGCCTTGGTGGTGTTGCCGACGGCGTCGAGCGCGTCGGTGGACTTGCGGACTTCCTTCGGCAGGCCCGCCATCTCGGCGATGCCGCCGGCGTTGTCGGTGACCGGGCCGAAGGCGTCGAGCGCGACGATCATGCCGGCCAGCGCCAGCATGGTGGCGGTGGCGATTGCGATACCGAACAGGCCGGCAAGGCTGTAGGTGACGAGGATGCCGGCGATGATGACCATCGCGGGCAACGCAGTCGCCTCCATCGAGATGGCGAGGCCCTGGATCACGTTGGTGCCGTGGCCGGTGACCGACGAAGCCGCAATCGACTTCACCGGGCGATAGTCGGTGCCGGTGTAATACTCGGTGATCCAGATGATCAGGCCGGTGACGACGAGGCCGACGATGCCGCACTCGAACAGCGCCAGGCCGGTGTACTTGACGCCGGCGAGCGGCCCGAAGCCGATCAGGTAGTAGATCACGCCGGCCACGCCCGCGAGCGACAGGATGCCGGTCGCGATGAGCCCCTTGTACAGCGCGCCCATGATCGACTGGTTGGCGCCGAGCTTCACGAAGAAGGTGCCGACGATCGAGGTGATGATGCAGACGCCGCCGATGGCGAGCGGCAGCGTCATCATGTTGGTGAGGATCGGCGTGTTGGCAAAGAAGATCGCGGCCAGCACCATGGTGGCGACCGCGGTCACCGCATAGGTCTCGAACAGGTCGGCCGCCATGCCGGCGCAATCGCCGACGTTGTCGCCGACGTTGTCGGCGATCGTGGCGGGGTTGCGCGGATCGTCCTCGGGAATGCCGGCCTCGACTTTGCCGACGAGATCGCCGCCGACGTCAGCACCCTTGGTGAAGATGCCGCCGCCGAGACGGGCGAAGATCGAGATCAGCGAGGCGCCGAAGCCGAGCGCAACCAGCGCGTCGACGACGACGCGGCTGTTGGGCGCGAGCTTCAGCGAATAGACGAGGAAGCCGAAATAGAGGGTGACGCCGAGCAGCGCGAGACCGGCAACGAGAAGGCCGGTGATCGCACCCGCCTTGAAGGCGAGTTCGAGGCCGCCCGCGAGCGAGGTGGTCGCCGCCTGCGCGGTGCGGACGTTGGCGCGCACCGAGACGTTCATGCCGATGAAGCCGGCCGCGCCCGAAAGGATCGCGCCGATCAGGAAGCCGACCGCAACGAGCATGCCGAGGAACCAGGCGAGCAGCGCGAAGATCACGACGCCGACGATGCCGATCGTGGTGTACTGGCGGCGCAGATAGGCCTGCGCGCCTTCACGCACGGCGCCGGCGATCTCCTGCATGCGCGGATTGCCGGCATCGGCCTTGAGGACCGACATGGTCGCCCAGATTGCGTAGACGATGGAAAGCACTCCGCAGAGCACAATCACCCATAATGCTGTCATTGATGTTGCCTCAGATTTTTGATGTAGCCCCACGCTGGCGCCGCGAACGCGGGCCAAGCGTCTAAAAAGGAGGCCAGCCCTGCCCAAAAGGGCGGCCTCAAATCGGCCGGGACCATGCCAAAAAGGTCCCCCCGGCGCAACGTCGCGCGGTGCTAAAACTGGCGATTTTGGCAGGTATTTCACGCCCCAAAACAGGCTTTTGGGCCAATTCCTAAAAATGGCTCCAGGAGCGGCTCTTTAGCGCAAGTTCCCTGCCCTGCGCGTCGAGGAAGGAGGGAATCGCGCTTCCGGCGATGACCGCGCCGATCGGAGTGACGGCCACGCCCGCCTTGCGCGCGTCGCTCGCAAAGGCCTCGAAGTCAGCCTCCGGCACCGTGCAGAGGATCTCGTAGTCGTCGCCTCCTGCGATCAAGCTCTCGATCCCAACCGTGCCATTCGCAACGAGCGCCGCCGCGGGCCGCGACAGCGGGATGCCCGGCACGTGGATCGCCGCCGATACGCCGGACGCCGCACACAGCTTGGTCAGGTCGCCGGCTAGCCCGTCGGACACGTCCATCGCCGCGCTGGCATGGGCGCGGACGGCCGCCGCCAGCGCGTTACGCGGCTGCGGCACGCGGTAGCGGCCGACTAGCATCTGCCGTGCAGTCTCATCCCCCGCAAGCGCCGCCGCGACCTCCCCGCCCTTGAGGATGTCGAGGCCGAGCGCGGCATCGCCGATCGTTCCCGTCACAACGACGCGGTCGCCGCGCCGGGCGCCGCGGCGGTGGACCATTCTGTCGGCCGGCACGCGCCCGAAGGCGGTAACCGAGATCGTCAACGGACCGGGCGTCGAGACCGTGTCGCCGCCGAGCAGCGGACAGGCGTAGGACTTCGCGTCCTCGCCGAGCGCGCCGGCAAACGGCTTGAGCCAGGTCTCGTCCGCTGTCCGCAGGGCTAGCGTCAGTACGAAGCCCGCCGGTGTCGCCCCTTTGGCGGCGAGATCGGACAGGTTAACCCGCAGCGCCTTGCGCGCGACCGTGTCCGGGGGATCGTTGGGCAGGAAGTGCACGCCCTCGACGATGGCGTCGGTCGTCACGACGATATCGTTTCCCGCCGCCTTCAGCACGGCGGCATCGTCGTCGAGGCCGAGAGCGCCCGGGTCGGTCGCGATCGGCTTGAAGTAGCGCGCGATCAGAGCGTCTTCGCCGGATGCGGGCGCGCTAGCCACGCGAAAACTCGTCGGCGCGGAACTGGCGCGCGATCTGGTCGAGCACGGCATTGACCATGCCGGTCTCGTCCTTTTCGACAAAGGCGTGGGCGACGTCGACATATTCCGACACCACGACACGGCCCGGCACGTCCTTGCGATGCTCCAGCTCGTAGGAGCCGGCGCGCAGCACCGCCCGCAAGATGGCGTCGATCCGCTGCAGCGGCCATCCCTTCTGCAGGGCATCGTCGATCAGCGGATCGAGCTTCGCCTGGTCACGGACGACACCGGAGACCACGTCGCGGAAGAACGCGGCTTCCGCCGGCAGATACTTCTCGCCCTCGACCTCGTTGCCGATCCAGTGGCTTTCGAACTCCGCGAAGACGTCGTTGATCCCGGCTCCGGCGATATCCATCTGGTAAAGCGCCTGCACCGCCGCAAGGCGCGCGGCGCCGCGCCGGTTGGCCTTCTTCTCAGTCGCCTTTGCCGGCTTGTTCTTGCCCTCGGCCATATCAGCCTTTCGCCAGCCGGCGCTTGATGCGCAACACCGCCAGCGCGGCCCGCGCGGCGTCGCCGCCCTTGTTCAGTTCGGTTGGACGCGCGCGCGCCCAGGCCTGTTCCTCGGTGTTGACGGTGATGATGCCGTTGCCGAGCGGGAATTTCCGCGCAACCGCCAGCTCCATCAAGGCACGCGAGGACTCCATCGAGACGATCTCGAAATGGATGGTATCGCCACGGATCACGCAGCCGAGCGCGATCGCCGCGTCATAGGGCTTGCCGTTCTTCTCGGCGGCGTCGAGCGCGATGGCGATGGTCGCGGGAATCTCCAGCGAACCGGTCACCGTGAGAACGTCGTGCGACACACCGGCCTGCTTCAGCTCCGCGATCGCGCCCTCCAGCATCGCGTCCTGAATATCGTCATAGAAGCGCGCCTCGACGATCAGCGCGCGCGCGCCGGAGATGTCGGTCTGGTCCTTCAGGGGTGCGCGCCGCGCGTCTGCCATTTGTCGATCCATTCACTCGCTACAGACGCGTTATTAATGGCCGCACGAGGCTAAGCCAAGTTTTTAGATGCCGTCATTTCCGGGGCGATGCGCCAGCATCGAGCCCGGAATCTCGAGATTCCGGGTCTGGTCCTTCGGACCATCCCGGAATGACGGCTGCGCCGTCACTTCATTTCCGACAGCCGCGCCGCATAGCGCGCCATCAGATCGACCTCGATATTGACCTCGCTGCCTTCGCGCCAGCCTTTCAGCGTCGTGACGGAAAGCGTATGCGGAATGATCAACACGGAGAAGACGACGTCCTCGACCGTATTGACCGTCAGGGAGACGCCATCCAGCGTCACCGACCCCTTGGTCGCGATGAAGCGGGCCAGCTCCCGCGTCGTACGCAGCGTGATACGGGCCATGTCCGGCAAGTCTTCGCGCTTGACGATGGTGGCGATGCCGTCGGCGTGGCCCGCCACGATATGGCCGCCGAGTTCGTCGCCGATCTTCAGGGCGCGCTCGAGATTGAGCTTCGTACCTGCCGTCCAATGCTTCGCCGTCGTCATCGACAGCGTTTCAGCGGCGGCATCGACATCGAACCAGGTCTTGCCGCCGTCCACGCCGGAAGCGACTACCGTGAGGCACACGCCGTTGCAGGCAATCGAGGCGCCGTCGGCGATGGTCTTCTGGTCGTATCGGCACGCGATGCGCATGCGATGCAGCTGCCCCTGCGCCACAGGCTTCAGGCTGGCGATTTCACCGACATCGGTGACTATTCCGGTAAACATCTACGCGCGCTCGTAAGTCGTAAGAGTGTCGCTATCCAGCGTTTCGCTAGCACGAACCCGGAATGCGGGCGACTGCGTGATAGCGGCGAGCGGCAATGCGTCCAGCGCGGGCACACCGTCGGCGCCCACTGTAGCCGGCCCGCGCAAGAGCCGGATTTCATCGACAAGATCAGCCGCAACGAAGGACGACGCCACGCGCGCACCGCCCTCCACCAGCAGCCGCGAGATGCCCTTCTCCGCAAGTGCGCGCAACACGGCGGACAGGTCGAGCCCCGGCTTCGCCAGATCGGTGGGCACCCGGATCACCTGCGCCCCCGCCGCGCCGAGCTTCATCGCGGCGGCGGCCTCCGACGTCTCCGAGGTCACCACCCACAGCGGCGTTTGCCGCGCCGTACGCACCAGCCGGCTGTCGCCGGCAATGCGCAGCGCCCGATCCAGCACCACCCGCACCGGCGAGCGGGCTTCCATGCCCGGCAGCCGGCAGGTGAGCAGCGGATCGTCTGACAATACCGTACCGATCCCGACCAGGATGGCGTCACTGCGGGCGCGCAGCAGATGCACCTGCGCCCTGGCGACATCGCCCGTGATGGTGAGGGGCTTTCGGCCGGCAGCGCCGATCTTGTCATCCGCGGATACCGCAAGCTTCAGGACCACATGCGGGCGCTTGTCGCGGATGCGACGAAAATGCCCGGCATGGTCTCGCGCCGCTTCGGCCGCGCACAAGCCGACATCGACCGTGATCCCTGCGGCACGCAGCCTGGCGTGCCCCTGCCCTGCCACTTCCGGATTGGGATCCTCGACCGCCGATACCACCCGGGAAACGCCGGCGGCGATCACCGCGTCCACGCAAGGCGGCGACTTGCCGAAATGCGAGCACGGCTCGAGCGTCACATAGAGCGTGGCGCCGCGCGCGGCCTCGCCGGCCCGGCCCAGCGCCTCGGGCTCGGCATGCGGCCGTCCTCCGGCTTGCGTCCAGCCGCGCCCGACGATGACGCCATCCCTGACCACGACCGCGCCGACGGCGGGATTGGGCCAGGTGCGCCCCTGCCCGCGCCGGCCGAGCGCCAGCGCCAACTGCATGTAGCGCCGGTCGGCCGCCTTGGATTCCCGGATTTTCTCGGCGTACTGGTCTTCCAGGATACGGAAGATCATTTGCGTATCGTGGCGAGCCGGCTGTCCTCGTCGCCGTCGAGCTCGCCGAGCACCGTCTTGAAGTCCTTGGCCTCGCGGAAATTGCGATAGACCGAGGCGAAGCGGACATAGGCGACATCGTCGAGCTCGCGCAGGTGCTCCATCACGATCTCGCCGATCGCCTCCGACGATATTTCGGACTCGCCGCCGCTCTCGAGCTCGCGCACGATGGTGGAGACCATCTTCTCCAGCCGTTCCGGCTCGACCGGGCGCTTGCGCAACGAGATCTGCAGCGAGCGCACCAGCTTGTCGCGGTCGAACGGCACCCGCCGTCCGTTGCGCTTGATCACCGTGAGCTCGCGCAGTTGCACCCGCTCGAAGGTGGTGAAGCGGAAATTACAGGCAATGCAGACGCGCCGCCGGCGGATCACGGCCGAATCCTCGGTCGGCCGGGAATCCTTCACCTGCGTATCGAGACTGTTGCAGCTCGGGCAGCGCATCGAGAATGCCTTACTGGTAGATCGGGAAGCGGTCGGTCAGCGCCCGCACCCGTTCCTTCATGGCGGCTTCGACCAGCGGCGCCTTGCCGTCCGGCGACTGCGCCAGCGCGTTGAGGACTTCGGCGATCATGCCGCCGACCTGCTGGAACTCGGCGACGCCGAAGCCGCGCGTGGTCGCTGCCGGCGTACCCAGCCGCAGGCCCGAGGTGACGAACGGGGTTTCGGGGTCGTAGGGGATGCCGTTCTTGTTGCAGGTGATAGCGGCGCGCACCAGCGCCTTCTCGGACACATTGCCCTTCAGACCCTTGGGCCTGAGGTCCACCAGCATCAGGTGATTGTCGGTGCCGCCGGAGACGATATCGAGGCCATGGCCACGCAGTGATTCGGCAAGCGCCTTGGCGTTTTCGATGACGTTCTTCGCGTAGATCTTGAAGTCCGGACGCAGCGCTTCCGCGAACGCCACCGCCTTGGCGGCGATGACGTGCATCAGCGGGCCGCCCTGCAGGCCCGGGAAGATCGCCGAATTGAGTTTCTTCGTCAGGGACTCATCGTTCCAAAGGATCAGGCCGCCGCGCGGACCGCGCAGCGATTTGTGCGTGGTGGTCGTGGTGACATGGGCATAGGGCACCGGCGAAGCATGTACGCCGCCGGCGACGAGGCCGGCGAAATGCGCCATGTCCACCAGGAGATAGGCGCCGATAGAATCCGCGATCTCGCGGAAACGCTTGAAGTCCCACGGGCGCGAATAGGCCGAGCCACCGGCGATGATCAGCTTCGGCCGCACTTCCTCGGCCTGTTTCGCCACCGCATCCATGTCGATGATCTGGTCCTCGCGCCGCACGGTGTAGTGCGAGGCCTTGAACCACTTGCCGGACATGTTGACGGGCGAACCGTGGGTGAGATGGCCGCCGGCCGCCAGATCGAGGCCCATGAAGGTGTCGCCGGGCTGCAGCAGCGCCAGGAACACCGCCTGGTTCATCTGGCTGCCGGAATTGGGTTGAACGTTGGCAAACTGTGCGCCGAACAACCGCTTGGCACGCTCGATGGCCAGCGTCTCGGCGACATCGACCCACTCGCAGCCGCCATAGTAGCGCGCGCCCGGATAGCCTTCCGCGTATTTGTTGGTCATCACCGAGCCCTGCGCTTCCAGCACGGCGCGGCTGACGATGTTTTCAGACGCGATCAGTTCGATCTCGTGGCGCTGCCGGCCGAGTTCGCCCTTGATGGCGGCCGCGATTTCCGGATCCGCATCGCGGAGGGTGGCGGTGAAGAAGGTGTCGGGCGCGGAGGCGATATGGGCACTGGCGTTGGCGCGGGAGGAGCTCATCGGCGAAATATCTCCACCGCCGCAGTCCGTTGGGCGACTACGGGCGGTTCTGGTTTGGCGGTCGAAAGAAGCGCCTGCGCCATACCATATCGGCCGGAAATGGCCAAGCGATTGCGGTAAGGCCCTGGTACTTATGCAACATATGGTGGGCCGGCGCCCGGCTGGGGTCCCCTCCCTGCGGTTTGCCGCACGGCATCTCCCGTAGTCTCCCGGCCCGGCAGCCCGCCCGGAATCGCCAAAAAATGCATCGATTCCAGCGCTGCAGGGTGCCGGTCCCGGTGTCACCCGATCGTGAAGCCACCAACCGTTCCGCTGCCAAGACTAACCCTTAGGTGAGGGAAAAGGAGCGCTAGAGGAGCTAGCCATGTCGGAAGCGGCGGTACTGCGGCAGAAGGCCGAGATGTTCGAACAGCGTGCCCGAGGCGCGACCGATCCGATCTCCCGGCAGCATTATCGCGAAATGGCGGCTCACTATCGCAATCTGCTGGTCGAACATCTCGACGAGCGGTCCTACGAATTGACCGACTGGCAGCGGACCTAGCCAGCCAGACGGTATTCTCCGCCCTTCTCCACCGAACGCCTGAACGCCGGCCGCGCATGCATGCGCGTCAGCCATGCCGCGAAGTTCGGATACGCCGCGAGCTTGCCGAACGATCGCGCCACCTCGGCCACGAAACTCATCTGGATGTCGGCGCCGCTCAGCGACGGCCCGACGAAGAATTCGCGCGTCCCCAGTGCGCCCTCGATATAGCCGAGGTGATTGGCGATCTCGCTCTCGATGCGCGGATGCAGCAGAGCCCCCGCTTCCTTCAGCCGCGACACGTAGAGGTTCAGCATCAGCGGCAGCATCGCCGAGCCCTCGGAATAATGCAGCCATTCATTGTAGGTCTCGTATTCAGCGCTGCCCGCCGCCGGCATCATCGCGGGCTTGCCGTTTCCTTGGCCATAGCGGCGGATGATGTAGTCGACGATGGCCGCCGATTCCGCGATGCGAACATCGCCATCGACGATGACGGGCGACTTGCCGAGCGGATGCACCGCCTTCAATTCCGGTGGCGCCAGCCGCGTCTGCGCATCGCGCTGGTAGTGCTTGAGTTCGTAGGGCGTGCCGAGCTCCTCCAGCAGCCACAGGATCCGCTGCGAGCGGGAGTCATTGAGGTGATGGAGCGTGAGCATGGCGTTTCCCCCAGCCTGATTGTTCTGACCTGGGGTCTAGCAGACATGTCAGCCCGGTGGGAGCGGCTACAGCCCCGAATATCCTGCCTTCACGGGATCGTTGCTGCCGTCGAGCTGTCGCAGATACGTCAACCCGCAGACGGCAAGCCGATGCTCGTCCGTCTCGCCGGCTTCGAACAGGGTCCTGACATACTCCGTCACCTTCTCGCGTGCTTCGGCGCTGGCGGCAGCGCTCTGGTTCATCAGCAGATCGTAGGTCTGCATGATGCGGTCGATGGCGGCGTCCATGTGGGAAAGCTCCGATGCGGGGTCAGGCAGCGATGCGGGCGTCAGGCGACGACGACCGTCTCGGACTCGAATTTCGCGATCGCCTTGTTGGCAAGCCTGATCTTGTTGTACTCGCCGCGCTGGAACATCTGCACGATGATGGCGAGCAGCCGTTCATTGGTGGCGATGGTATCGGCGATCGCGCCGGTCCGGCGCAGATAGTTGGATGCGATGGCGTAGGCTTCGCCTACCGCCTCGACATTCATCACCTGCAACCCGCGTTCGACCAGCATCTTCGAGTCCTCCGCTATGGACGGATAAAGCGGAGCACCCGAATAAGTTCCAAATCGGGAATGGGGCCGTTTTCCACACAAAACACAAGCGCACCGGAGCCGGAAAATGCCGGTTCCGATGCGCTTTTTGGGAAGTATCGCCTGGTTGGGTCGGCCCGCCGGTCTTTTCAGCCGCCGGCTTGGGCCGAGAACTGTCAGAGCCGATAAAGGATCTGGTCGGTCCAGAACCGCTCGAGGCGGTGCAGCGACTTGTTCAGCGTGGCGAACTCCTCGCTGGAGATGCCGCCGACCTGTTCCACGGTCTTGACGTGCTTCTGATAGAGCGCGTCGACGATCTTGCGGATCTCCTGGCCCTGCGCGGTCAGGCGGATGCGAACCGAGCGGCGATCGACGCGCGAGCGCTGATGGTCGAGGAAGCCGAGCTCGACGAGCTTCTTCAGGTTGTAGGAAACGTTGGAGCCGAGATAGTAGCCGCGCGTGCGCAGTTCGCCCGCGGTGAGCTCCTTGTCGCCGATGTTGTAGAGCAAGAGAGCCTGCACCGAGTTGATGTCGGCGCGGCCGCGGCGGTCGAATTCGTCCTTGATGACGTCGAGCAGGCGGCGATGCAGCCGCTCCACCAGAGTCAGAGCTTCGAGATAGAGCGGCTGCACCCCGGACTGGCCTGCAGCGCGGTCAGCGGTTTCCACCGCCGTCGCAACGGCTTTCATCATGACACTTCCCCTGTTGTCGTTTTTATCGACACTCATTCGACGAAACTTTTGTCCCGCCTGATAGCGCCAACGTAAGGGGCCGGTTTGAAGATCAGCTTAAACAAGACAATAAAGAGATCATGAATTTAGGAGAGTGAATCGCAGATTAAGCCTGTGCCAGAAGGGGTTTTCGCAATTTCCTGTTCACGCTGCGCCGCACCTGTTCACGCTTCGTCTGCCCTCCTCCCGTGGGCGCTGTCGCGTTCCAGTACAAGGCCGTGCGATTTGGCAACGAGTGCGTAACCGATGTGACCGAACCCTTTAGGGTGAGCGAAAAGTTACCGGCAAATTTCGCGAAAATGCGCGCAATTGCGGTGAACATTCCGTTCCCATCCGCAGGTTGCACTATGGCGGGCGCTCGCGCGCAGCCATCCAGGCGAGCGCCAGGTAACCTCCAAGCATCAGCGCTTCGAGCAGCACGACGACGAGGCTGCCGCCATAGATGCCGGGAAACATCAGTTCGATCACGGCCATCGAGACGACGGTCGTGAGCCAAACCACCGCGCCCCATGGCGTCGCGAGCCAGAGGCCGACGGCAGCGACGAGTTCGATCACGGCGAAATAGATCGTCGCGGTCTGCCAGGCCATGGTCTGGTTCTCGAACGCCTCTTCCTCGCCGCCGACGAAACCCGTCACCTGCGCCCAGTGATAGAGGCCCTTGGCGATCGACAGCACCGCCATGACGCGCAGGAACATCACCAGCCGCCGCGTCCACGCATTCTCGTCCGGCTCGATACGCTCGGACGACAGCGCCGCCGCCGTCAGGGCGTCCCGCGATGGTTCGCGCGTGGAAGTGTCGGACATCGGGGTTCGGTGCTCGTTGGTGCCGTGTCGGGAGGAATCCCCTCCCGCGAGCCGCAGTCTTGGCCCGGCCAAGCGTCAAAATCAATTGCCGTTGCGGCGGATCAAGCCGGCCGTGACGCCCCCGGGGCAAGCTGTTAGAATTGGTCCAAATCGAAATCACTCGCTGTCCCAGGAGACTTCCATGGCGATCAAGTTCGGCCGCCCGATCGAAATGCGCGATGCGCCGCCGCGCCCCGCCGCCCTCTCCGCGCCGGCGCTCGACCTGACGGTGCGCCCGCGCCGCAACCGCAAATCGGAATGGGCGCGGCGGATGGTGCGGGAAAACGTGCTGACCACGGACGACCTGATCTGGCCGATGTTCGTGGTCGACGGCAACAACACCCGCACGCCGGTGGCCTCGATGCCCGGTGTGGACCGCCTCACCGTCGATCAGGCGGTGCGCGACGCCGAGCGCGCCGCCAAACTCGACATCCCCTGCATCGCGCTGTTCCCCTACACCGAGCCGTCGCTTCGCGACGAGCAGGGCTCCGAGGCGCTCAATCCGGACAACCTCGTCTGCCAGTCGGTGCGCGCGATCAAGAAGGAATTCCCCGACATCGGCGTGCTCTGCGACGTCGCGCTCGATCCCTTCACCAGCCACGGCCATGACGGGTTGATCGCCGACGGCAGGATCCTCAACGACGAAACGGTGGCGGTGCTGGTCAGGCAGGCGCTGGTGCAGGCCGAGGCCGGCTGCGACATCATCGCGCCGTCCGACATGATGGACGGCCGCGTCGGCGCAATCCGCGAGGCGCTGGACGATTCCGGCTTCACCGACGTGCAGATCATGTCCTATGCGGCGAAGTACGCCTCCGCCTTCTACGGCCCGTTCCGCGACGCCATCGGCTCGGCCAAGACACTGACCGGCGACAAGCGCACCTATCAGATGGACAGCGCCAACTCCGACGAGGCGCTGCGCGAGGTCGAACTCGACATCGCCGAGGGCGCCGACATGGTGATGGTCAAGCCCGGCATGCCCTATCTCGACATCGTCCGCCGCGTGAAGGACACCTTTGCGATGCCGACCTTCGTCTACCAGGTGTCCGGCGAATACGCGATGATCGCGGGCGCCGCGCGCAACGGCTGGATCGACGGCGACCGGGCGATGATGGAAGCCCTGCTCGGCTTCAAGCGCGCCGGCGCCGACGGCATCCTGACCTATTTCGCAGCTGAGGCGGCCGAGAAGCTCAAGGCGCAGCGCTAGGCGGTCGCCCGCGCCGCCGGCTTGGGGCCGCACAGCGGTCGCAGCGCCTCGCGCTCCTCGTGGGTCAGTACGCGCAGCGGGTAGATCGGCTCGCGCGTCTTCAGCTGGAAGAACGGATGCGGCCAGGCGCGTCCACGCAGCCGCCAGCCGAGTACCCTGGTGATCGCGCGGAGCAGGACCGTGAGATTGATGCCGGTCGATCCGGCCGGCGCCTGCCCGATCGCGTATTTGCCGAGGATGGCGCCGATCGGCGGGCCGAACACGGCATCGGCCGTTCGCGTACCACCCTCGAAGGTCTGCGCCGTCAGGCCGACGAAGGGAATCGCGGGACCGAGTGTGTTGCCGACCGGGGTGCTGCAGCAGGTCGTGTGCCAGCGGAACAGGCCTTTCGGCGTCAGGCGCATCCCGGCGATGCGGTCTTGTCCCCTGATGAAGGTAAGCGAGGCCGGCGCAACCTGGACGATGTCGCTGCCCCCTTGCGCATTGAGCAGGTCGGCGCGGCCGAGCTGGTGGGCGAAGGCCTGGCAGTCGTCGCAATAACAGACTACGCGATTGACCTTCTGCGGCGAGGCATTGGTCACGAGGCCGACGACCTCCCCGCAGCGGCAGCGTACCTGCACGTCCCTTGCCATGTCCCCTCTCCGTCCGGTGATGCCGCCGGATGTTCGCCGGGTTGGCCAAGACTCACAAGCCGGCGCGGGCCGTTGGCCACGGTTATGCCGGAATATTTCCGACAGTTGATGGGCTCGAGGGCCTTGCAGGCGGACGCATGGTTCCCATGTCCTGTCGCGGAGTGCACGGTCTGGAGGACTGACCATGACGTATAGCGGTTCGGGTGACACCGGCGGCGCCTGGCGCAATGACGGCGGGGTGCAGCCGCATGCCTTCGATCCCGTGACGCAGCCCGAGCTGTTCAGCGGCGTACTGAGCAAGCGGGTTTTTGCCTTCCTGATTGACCTCGTCGTGATTACCGTCCCCGTGCTGCTCGGCTATCTCTTCATTCTCCTGTTCGGTTTGCTGACGCTCGGCCTTGGCTGGATGCTGTTCTGGCTGGCATGGCCGGCCACGGTGGTCTGGGCGATCGTCTACTACGGCGCCACGATCGGCGGACCGCGTTCGGCCACGGTCGGCATGCGGGTGATGGAGATCGAGCTGCGCACCTGGTACGGCGCACCCGGATATTTCGTGCTTGGTGCAATGCACGCCGTGCTGTTCTGGGTTTCGATCTCGTTCCTGACGCCGTTCATTGTGCTGGTTGGCCTGTTCAACGGCCGCCGGCGCCTGCTGCACGACATCGTGCTCGGAACCGTGGTTATCAACAGCTTCGCCCGCACCCAGCCGGCCCAACCCGCACGGACGTACTGACCCGTAGCCTATCCGATTGACGGTTGGCCTCCGTGGCGCGATGCTGGATACGGCTGCTTCGGAGGCCTGACGACGCAACGTGACCCAGCATTCGCGTGACACCCCGCAATTCTACCTGACGGCGCCCTCGCCCTGTCCCTATTTGCCGGGCCGGCACGAGCGCAAGGTGTTCACGCATCTGGTCGGCGACAAGGCGGCCGACCTCAACGACCTCCTGACCCATGGCGGCTTCCGCCGCAGCCAGTCGATCGCCTACCGGCCGGCCTGCGACCAGTGCCGCGCCTGCGTCTCGGTGCGGGTGGTCGCGGGCGAATTCCGCCCCTCCCGCGGTTTCCGCAAGATTTTGGCGCGCAATGCCGACATCATCGGCGAGCAACGCAGCGCGGTGCCGACCTCGGAACAGTATTCCATCTTCCGCGCCTATCTCGACCGGCGGCACCGCCATGGCGGCATGGCCGACATGACCGTGCTCGACTACGCCATGATGGTCGAGGACAGCCACGTCGAGACCCGCATCATCGAGTACCGCAAGCGCGGCACCGATACCGGCATCACCGGCCGCGGCGACGAATTGGTGGCGGTGGCGCTGACGGATGTGCTCAGCGACGGGCTGTCGATGGTCTATTCCTTCTTCGAGCCATCGGAGCGCGACCGCTCGCTCGGCACCTTCATGATTCTCGACCACATCGCCCGCGCGCGCCGGCTTGGGCTTCCGTACGTCTATCTCGGCTACTGGATCGATGGGTCCACGAAGATGGACTACAAGGCACGCTTCCTGCCGCAGCAGCGGCTGGCCCCCAGCGGCTGGCTGCGCGTCGAGGCCTCGGGAGAATTCCTGTCCGAGCCGCAGGATTGAGCCTGTCGGCATCGCATGAATTTCACAAAGTACGAGAGCCTCAGGGATCGCGTCGTCCTCGTCACCGGCGGCGCCAGCGGCATTGGCGAGGAGTTCGTCAAAGCTTTCGCCGACAACGGGGCCCGGGTTGCCTTTCTCGACCTGAACCGGGAAGCCGGCGAGGCGCTGGTCAAGGCACTGGCCGGATCGGTGCGGCATGCCCCGCTGTTCCTGCGCTGCGACGTGACCCGTACCGACGAACTCAAGGCGGCGATCGCGCAAGCGCGGCAACAGCTTGGCCCGGCCTCCGCGCTGATCAACAACGCGGCCAACGACCAGCGGCAGGCCTTCGCCGACGTGACGCCGGATGAGTTCGACGGGACCATGGCGGTGAATTTCCGCCATGTCTATTTCGCCTCGCAGGCGGTCGTGCCGCAGATGGTCGAGCTGGGCGGCGGGTCGATCGTCAACATGTCATCCATCACGTGGCAGATCGGCGCTCCCGAACTGATGGGATATGCATCGGCCAAGGCCGCCGTGGTCGGCTTCACGCATTCCCTCGCGCGTCAGGTGGGCAAGCATCGCATCCGCGTCAACGCCATCGCCCCGGGTCTCGTGCTCACCGAGAAGCAGCAGCGACTGTGGTTTCCAACGCCTGAGAGCGTGGCGGAGGTCGTCAGTGCTCAATTTCTGCCCGACGCCGTCCTGCCCGCCGATATCGCCAACCTGGCGCTGTTCCTCGCCGCCGACGACAGCCGGATGATCACCAAGCAGACCTTCAGCGTGAACGGCGGCCGTACCTGATCCGCGCGGCGCGCATCTCAGCTGAAAAACGTATCGAACAATAACTTCAGGTTCAGGATCACGATCACGCTCGCGACCAGCCAGGCGATCGCGGCAACCGCGGTCGGAATGACGAACTGGCCCATCTTGCGGCGGTCGGAGACGAAGCGCACCAGCGGGATCACCGCGAACGGCAGCTGCATCGACAGGATGACCTGGCTGAGCACGAGCAGCCGGGCCGTGCCGCTCTCGCCGTAGAGCGCGGTCACGATCACGACCGGCACGATGGCAATGCCGCGGGTCAGCAGGCGGCGGGCCCAGCTCGGCAGGCGCAGATTGAGGAAGCCCTCCATCACGATCTGGCCGGCGAGCGTCGCCGTCACCGTCGAGTTGAGGCCGGAAGCGAGCAGCGCCACCGCAAACAGCGTCGAGGCGATGCCGAGCCCGAGCAGCGGCGACAGCAGCTCGAACGCCTGGCTGATCTCGGCGACGTCGCTATGGCCGCTCTTGTGGAACGTGGCGGCGGCTACCACGAGGATCGCGGCATTGATGAACAGCGCCAGCATCAGGGCGATGGTCGAGTCCGTCGTCGCCCATTTGATGGCGTCGCGCCGGCCCTCGTCGGTGCGCGCATAGGCGCGGGTCTGCACGATCGAGGAGTGCAGATAGAGGTTATGCGGCATCACGGTGGCGCCGATGATGCCGATGGCGATGTAGAGCATCTCCGAATTGGTGAAGATCTCGCTCGAGGGCACGAAGCCCTTCATCATTTCCGCGACCGGCGGTGCCGCGGCGGCGATCTGGATCGCAAAGCAGACCGCGATCACGATCAGGAGCGCGATGACGAACGCCTCGAGGAAACGGAAGCCCTTGTTCATCAGCATCAGCAGCAGGAAGGCGTCGAGCGCGGTGATCAGCGCGCCGCCGATCAGGGGAATGCCGAACAACAGCTTCAGCGCGATTGCCGTGCCGATCACCTCCGCGAGGTCGCAGGCGATGATGGCGGCCTCGCAGACCAGCCAGAGCATGAAATTGACCGGCCGCGAGAAGCTGGCCCGGCAGGCCTGCGCGAGGTCGCGGTCGGTCACGATGCCGAGCCGCGCGGCGAGCGCCTGCAGCAGGATCGCCATCAGGTTGGACAGCAGGATGACCGAGAGCAGCGTGTAGCCGAACTTGGAACCGCCGGCGAGATCGGTCGCCCAGTTGCCGGGGTCCATGTAACCGACCGAGACGAGGTAGCCCGGCCCGGCAAAGGCAAGCAGGCGCCGCCACCACAGCCCGCCGATGGCAGGCACGGCAACGGTCGCGTTCACCTCCGCCAAGCTCTTGAGTTTGCTGGAGTCGCTACGCCAACCGCCGGGGCTGGCTGTGTCTGGAACGGTTTCGGAGCTCAAACCTGGGGCCTTTGACTCGATTTCCGGCATGATGGCCCAAATTTCTCTTTATTGCAACTCATTTGCAACTGCATCTAGGCGGGCGCGCCTGGCCGGGCGCCGGATTCCGTCGTCGGGAAGCGGGTGGGTCCGGCCGCCGTGTCGGCGGAGGATGCCGCAACCCGAGATTCCCGGATTTGCGCCATGTCTAGTTCCGCCGAGATCGCCCTGCCCCCGACCTTCAACCGCCTCGCCTGGTCCAACCTCGCCGCGCAATCGGCCGAGCAGATCGCGCTGGCGGCAGCCCCCATCGTCGCCGTGCTGCTGCTCGGCGTCGGCGAAGGCCAGACCGGAGCGCTGCAGACCGCGCTCACCCTGCCCTTCATCCTGTTCGCGATCCCCGCGGGCCTGCTCGCCGACCGGATGTCGCGGCGCTTCCTGATGGCAACGTCCGAAGCGCTGCGCGCGGCGGCACTGGCGGCGATCCTGCTGCTGATCTGCTACGGAGCGCTCAACCTGCCCCTGCTCGCCCTGCTCGGCTTTGCGGCCGTGTGCGGCACCGTCGTCTACAGCGTCGGCGCGCCGGCACTGGTGCCCTCGCTGGTCGGCCCGCGGTCCCTGCCGGCTGCCAATGCGCGCATCGAACTGGCGCGTACCGTCGCCTTCGCAGCCGGCCCCGCACTCGGCGGCGTGCTGATCGGATGGGTCGGCGCCGCGCCCGCCTTCGGCGTTGCCGCGGTCCTCTCCGCCATCGCCGTCGTGGCGCTCGCCGGCATTCACGAGCCGGCGCGCCAGTCTGCGCCGCGCCGGCATCCGCTCAGGGAGACCGTCGAGGGCGCCTCCTTCGTGATGCGGCATGGGCTGCTGCGGCCGGTGTTCATCACCCAGTTCATCTTCAACACCGCCGCGTTCCTGCTGCTGGCGGTATTCGTGCCCTATGCCGTGCGCCATCTCGGCCTCTCCGCCGCCGGCGTCGGCACGACGCTCGCCATGTACGGCGTCGGCATGGTGGTCGGCGCGCTGCTCGCCACCCGGGTCATGCAGCGCCTCGCCTTCGGCAAGGTGATCGGACTTGGTCCGATTGCCGGCTTTATCGCGTCGGGCATCATGGCATTGACCACGCTGGTGCCCTCGCCCTTGCTCGCCGGCCTCGGCTTCTTCCTGCTCGGCGCCGGTCCCATCATGTGGGTGATCTCGACGACCACCCTGCGGCAATCGGTGACGCCGCCGAGCCTGCTCGGCCGCGTCTCGGCCATCAACATCATGAGCTATGGCGCCCGCCCGCTCGGCTCCGCGCTCGGCGCCATCGTCGGCGGCCTCTACGGCGCGGAAACGTGCCTCTATCTCGCAGCCGCGATCTTCGCCGCCCAGGCGCTGGTGATCTGGCTGTCGCCCGCCGTGACTCTGGCGCGGCAGCCAGAGATGGTGGGCGAGCCCGCGCGGTGTTGAAGAGATCACGCGGCTACCCCACTACATATCGTGCATACTTCCCGGCGACGACCTCGTCGGTCAGGATGTCCGGATCGAGCGTGTAGAGATCCTGCGCGCGGCCGATGCCGCGCAGCGCAAAGCGGCCGGTGGAGACGAGGTAGTTGCGCCCTGTGGCATCAAGGCCATTGCGGAACGCGGAGGACGTCAGCAGATCGCGGTCGACGGAGCGGCACATCGAGGCGATGCGGCTGACTTCGTTGACGGCAGGACCGACCACGGTGAAATCGAGACGGTCGTCGCTGCCGATATTGCCGTAGAAGACCTCGCCGATATGCAGGCCGACATGCGCCGTCGTCACCGGCCGGCCCTCGGCGGAACGGCGCGCGTTCAGCACGTCCATGTTGTGGCGGAAACGGTGCTCGGCGCGTAGCGCGTTGCGCTTGGCGACCGACATGTTCTCGTCGGTGAACATCGCGAGCACGCCGTCGCCGATCAGCTTCAGCACCTCGCCGCCGGCATCGTGGATCGCCTCGATCGCGGCCTGCGCGTAATCGTTGAGGAACGGGATGATCTCGCCGGGCTCCATCTGCTCGCTGATGGACGTCGACGAGCGCAGGTCGGAGAACCACAGCACCGTATCGATCTTCTCGGTGACGCCGCGCGAAATCTTGCCGCGCAACACCTGTTCGGACGTCTCGCGCCCGAGATAGACGCGGCCCAGCGTGCGGGCGACGTCGACCTGCGCCGCCGACTTGATCGCAAGTCCCAGCACCGGCACGAGATGGCGCAGTGCCTCGAGTCCCTGGTCGCCAAAACCCCGGTCATGCCGCGTCAGCCAGGTCGAATAGACGCAGTCCATCTGGCCCATCGCACCGGTCTCGCCGAAGCGATGCACCAGGGAGAGGAAATGCTTGTGGCCCTTGGCGGCGAGGTCGTTGGCCATGGGAAAATCGAATTGGCTGCAGTCCGAGAGATCGAGCAGCAACTCCTCGTGGCCGTTCTCGAGCATGTGAAAGAACGTGGATCGCCGCCAGCTCTGCGCGGCTTCGCCTTCCGACGACGAGCCGTATTCGAACATGTCGCTCTCGTTGGTCTGGCTGTCGTTCCAGCGAAAGCCTCGGCCCTCGAAGATCGGATGCAGCGTGTCGATGAAAACGAGGCCGCGCGACAGCGGCAGGCCTTCCGCCCGGCAGCGCTCGCAAAAACCGCGTAGCAGATCATTCTCGGGCAGGCCTTCGAGGCCCTGGCGGACCAGCCAGTTCGTCAGGTCGAGGCGTGGAGCAAGTTGCATGGGATTCATTATGCCGTGCTGGGAGCCGTGACGAAAGCGTGGCCCTGCAATGTCCCAATCACCTTGACGGCATGATTGCGACTGCGGCAAATGCGGATGCGCTTCACCGAGAAGCGGATGAGGCCTGCCGGAATCGGACTGACGAGGAAATGAACCCGCCGCAGCTTCCGATCATCCTGGCCCTCGGCACGACGCAGACGCTGGCCTGGGCTTCGAGTTATTACCTGCCCGCCATTCTGGCCGATCCGATCGGCCGCGACCTCGGCGTCTCCTCCAACTGGATCTTCGCGGCGTTCTCCGCCTCGCTGGTGCTGTCGGCCATTCTCGGCCCGCGCGTCGGCCGCCAGATCGACCTCGTCGGCGGCCGCTCGGTGCTGTGCATCTCCAACCTGACGCTGGCCGCTGGGCTCGCCGTGCTCGGCTTCAGCTATTCCATTCCGGTTCTGGTGATCGCCTGGCTGCTGCTGGGCGTCGGCATGGGCATGGGCCTCTACGACGCCGCCTTCGGCGCGCTCGGACGCATCTATGGCGACGGAGCGCGACGCTCGATCACCGGGATCACGCTGGTCGCGGGCTTTGCTTCCACCGTCGGCTGGCCGCTGACGGCGCTCGGGCTCGAACATATCGGCTGGCGCAACACCTGCTTTGCCTGGGCGGCGGCGCATATCCTGCTCGGGCTGCCCATCAACTTCGTCATGCTGCCGGCGGTACATGGCGCCAAGGCGGCGGTTGCCAATGCCGTGAAGCCGCATATCCCGATCGATCGGGCGATGGTCGTGCTGGCCTTCGTCTTTGCCGCAGCCTGGAGCGTGACCAGCGCGATGGCGGCGCATTTCCCGCGCGTCCTGGAGGCGGCCGGCGCGACGTCCGTGCAGGCGATCGCCGCGGGCGCACTGATCGGGCCCGCCCAGGTCGCGGCGCGGGTCGTGGAGGCGAGCGTGCTCAGTCGCTACCATCCGCTGCTCTCGGCGCGACTGTCCTGCGTCACGCACCCGATCGGGGCCGCCATCGTCCTCTTGTTCGGCGGCGCCTTCGCCAGCGTGTTCGCGGTGTTTCATGGCACCGGCAACGGCATCCTGACCATTGCCCGCGGCACGCTCCCGCTCGCCATGTTCGGCTCGCAGAACTATGCCTATCGCCTCGGCCTGCTCGGCGCGCCCTCGCGCATGGCGCAAGCGGCTGCTCCCCTGGCGTTTGGCCTCCTGATCGACGTCATGGGCGCCAAGGTGCTGATGGTATCCTCGGCCTTCAGCCTTGCCGCGCTGGCGGCGCTGTTCCTGCTCAACAGGAATGAGGCTTCGCCCAAGACTTGAATTGGCGGCAGTGGAACATGCGCTCTCATTCCCGCGACTCGTTTTCGTCCGGGTCTTGCAATTTCGTTTGCTCCCTCTTGGGTAGAGGGCGCAGGGAAGACCGGGCGCCGGCGGCACCCGCAGCACCGTGTGCAATGGGTAGTAGAAAAGCGCACACGGATTTGACAGGTACAGCCAGGACATCCCGGCCTTCCCCGCGCA